>CANQQP010000019.1 GCA_947626055.1 uncultured Bacilli bacterium
TCAAATTCTTGGATAACATACAATTTAAATTCTGGAGATAACCAACTTGCAAATTCTAAAGCTATATCACTACAAGCATACGTTCCACCATTATTGCCTGATTTAGATATTATTCCGATTGCGTTGGTTTCTTTAATCCATTTTTGAGGTGATATTTTAAACTTATTACTACCAGCTTCGTTTTTAAACGTGTCGAATTCGACACCTTTGAAATTTTCATTATTTAATTTTTCCCACAATCCTAAATAAGCAATAACATCTTTATTACGCATCCAGTTTTGAATGGGATATCTTGGATCATCTTCATCAGCATATCTAGCCAAATCTGTAAGAGAAATATATTCTTTATTTCCTATTCGCATAACATTAATTTTATTATTATTCACATTAATCTCTGATTTTATTATTTCTTTATTCATATTTTTCCCCCTTAAATGCTAAAATCATTTTATCATAAATTATTGAATAATAAAACTCGAACTTATTAAATATTTTAAAAAGCCCGAGTTTCCTATCTATCTGGTGCGGTTGAGAAAGTTATCTACAACTTTTTCCAAAGGTGATTTATGAATCAATCACTAAATATAGTTTATCAAAAAAAGAAAAAGCAGCAATTCATTTTTTACTTTTTCTCGTTTTGTGAGCGTATTGTTTTTACTAATCTTGGCCCTTGTTGTTCATCTGATAAAACTTGTTCAGTTTCTGTTGGAATAACTTCTGGTTCAAATATAGAGCGTGTTGGTAAGGCTTCTAGATTAGCTTTAGTAGCCATATCAATTCGTGATTTTTTAATTTCATCAATAACTTTTTGTACCTTTTCATCTGTTTCTGACATAAATGGATATACTGTAAATGTCTTGTCTTGTGCTTCTTCTTCAGTCATTTTTTCGTAAGTGTGTGTTATTTTATAATCCTCTGATTCTAATTGAATTCTACTAACAGGACTATCTGAATTTGGAATACCAATAATTGCAACATTTTTACCATCAATTTTACCGATTCTATATGAATAAGTAGTTGCCTCATTTAATCTTTTTACTTCATCTAATGTATAATCCAATGACATTAATGGTTCATAATATAGAGAAGTTAATCCGTGATCTACAACAATAGGTCTTTTCCCAATAAATCCGAAAAATTCTTCTTCGTTTTCTTTTGATGCAGCAAAAGTAGTAAATGCTAATTTTTGTAATTTACCTTCCATGTTAGCATATTGTTCTTTTTCTTTTTCAGTCATAGGAACAATGGCTTCTTTAATTTGTGGATTATTCATTACTGATTTTTTAGCTTTAGAACCTCTTACACTGGCATTTATCAAATTAATACCAGGTACAAGTAATAAAACAGTTTTCAAAATTTTATTAGCTAAATTAGATTTTTGTTCTTTTTCTTCAGCTTGTTTCTTTTGAAATTCATCTAATACACCTTTTTCAATTTTGTAACCATTTTTTGAAATCTCTAATAATGAATCAAGTACAGCATTAAGAGTTATAACAACACTACCTATAACAGTAGCAAGTTCTCCAACAATTCCTAGAAATATAATCATATAAACCTCCCTTGCATTTACATTATAACATATTTTTTAACTCTTTTTGATATTTATTACTATTACTATATTTCTATCTCAAAATCATTTTTGTCTTTATCATGATTTTTACAATAATCATAATTATCTTTAATATTTGTTATTTCTTTATCATTAATGATACCATGAATATATAAATCTCTTGAAAACTTCTTTAGAAAATATCTTATTTTTAAAGATTAGTAAATTTATTTATCAAATGTTCAATACTAGATTTTAAAGAATAGCTTTTTTCTTTTAATTTATCAATTTCTTTTTTGATTACATTTACCATAGACACAAAACTTTTTGATTATGATTTTTTCTAACGAAAGAAAAAACCAATCTTTCGATTGATTTCTATATCAAAAGTTCGAATAGTTCAAACAGATTTCCCAATGGTGCCAAATGACAGAATCAAACTGTCAGCTAATCCTTACCATGGATTTGTTTTATCATTAAACTAATTTGGCATATATATTTATTATATAGTGATAACGTAAAATTGTATACTAAAAATTCTTATTTTGACAAAAATAATAATGGTGTTAAATATGAAAGTAAAAATCGCAATTATCATATCTTTAATCTTTATATTAAATTTAATTATCATTAGTAAGTATTATTCTAAACCGCAAACTACTTTTAAGGAACAAAAAAATATATTTGCCAAAGAAAAATATTATTTAGAAAAAAATTTGGATAGATATAATAGTTATTATGTAACCCACCCCGATCTTAAAATAGAAGACATCATTGCTATTGTTAATGTAGATGCTGATAAAAAAGCATATGAAAATAATCAAAAAGCTGATTTAAATAAAGGTAACTTAATATTAGTCAATAAATATAACTATTTGGAAGAAAACTATACTCCATCAAATTTAATGCATATTAGTACAAAATTTGCTTATAAAGATAAACAAACAATTGCGGAAGTTAATGAGGCATTTATAAATATGTATAATGCCGCCTTAAAAGATGGTGTTAATTTTTATGTTACCTCAGCATATCGCAGCTTTGCCTATCAAAAAGAATTATATGCTAAATATTTAATAAATTATGGTGAAGATTATACTAATACTATCTCTGCCCGTCCGGGATTTTCTGAGCATCAAACAGGACTTGCTTTAGATATCTTAAGCGATCATGTCCAAATGTCTGAATTTGTCAATACTAAAGCTTATGAGTGGTTAAAGAAAAATTCTTATAAATACGGTTTTATCTTAAGATATCCTCAAGATAAAAGCTATATAACCGGTTACGCCTTTGAACCATGGCACTATCGCTATTTAGGAGAGGAAACCGCTTTAAAAGTTTATCAAGAAAATATAACTTATGATGAATATTACGCTTATTATCTAGCTAATTAAATTCGAAAAGTTGTCTCATCTATAAAGGTATAATTAGTTAAATATTTAAGTTCCCGAACTAAACGAAATAAAGCCACATCTTTCATCTTGGCTTCAATCATTACATCAAAATCGATTTTACAAAATTTTACTTTATCTAAAAAGGTAATAAAGGCCTGCACGTCAATATAATCATGATGAGTGCGAAATTCTTTTTTTAACTTACTTTTTGGAGAAGAAAAATGGACTTTCGGTTTTTGATCTTGCCAAGTTTGAAAGATACGTAAAATATAGTCTTCTATGTGCAAATTTAAAGGATTATTACACAAATAATGATGATAGTCTAATACCATAGGTATTTTTAAATATTCGGCTAACTCTAAAGTATCTTTTATATCATAAATTTTATCGTCATTTTCAATAATAATCATTTTTTGTAAATCAGGATCTAAAGTTCGAAAATTGTTAATAAATCTCAATATTCCCGCTTTTTTAGTCCCTTCCGCACTGCCAATATGTAATATAATCCGGGGGTTCATAATATTTAAATAATCAAAAATAATTTTTTCTTGTCTTAAAATATTAATGCTGCTTTTAACAACTTCTGCTTTAGCACTATTTAAAACACAAAACTGATCAGGATGAGTATCAATTCGCATTTGATTTTGCATAATAAATTGACCAAGCAATCTTAGTTTATCAGCTATTAAAGGATGATAATCAAACTGGACTTGATCATGTGTCGCTAAGGGAATTAAATTAGAATTAAGACGATAAAAATGGATATTATTTTTTTGATTATACTTTAAAATTTCTTGTAAACCATCTAAATTAGCGATTATAGTTTCTTCTAATTTTTTGTTATCTTCTTGTTTTAAATAATTTGTATATGTTAAAGTGTGAAATAAATGTTGATTTTCTAAGGTTTTACAACTTACAGCGTAACCTAATCTTATAAGCATTTGAATCACCATTTATATTATTAAAAAAAGCAAATTATTTATACAGTTTAGATAATACTGCTTTAGCTATATTTTGTTCATCATAATTCATATATAAAAATAGTGAAGCTTCATCATCCATTTTTATAAAGGAATCAAAAGAAAAATATTTAAATATTAATTCTTCCGGTAACATTAAATTATTATAGATATCTAAACATATACCATTCTTATAAACAATGGGATATAAAACACGAACATTATCTATGTTGATAAAACCCACTGCCAAATTATACTGTAATACAAAAGAAAGTAACGCGCTACAACTAAATAAGTTATTTTTTCTGATATAGGGGTTTTCTAAAGTTTTTAAAACGGAATCGTCGGACTTTACAATTAAATTGTTTAAGATATCACCAATTTTATAATTTCCTCCTCTACGTTCACACAGGAACATTCTATTAGAGTCATACATTTCTATTTGGGAAAAATAAGGTTGATATATAGTTTTAATTTGGTTTAAGTATTGGGATGCCTTTTGCCTATTTAAACTAGACACCATCCCAAGAAAGCCAAAAATTTCTTGAATAGTTAGGCTAAAATTTTGCTCTTTATAATTTTCTAAATAAAGATTTTCATAGCCTTTTTGAAACATATAAAACAAGCCTAAATTTTTCTTATAATTAAAACACAGTTCATTCATCATCTTAGTCGAAAAAGAAGAATTACTTTTTAAGGCATTGGCTTTTATTCTTTCTAACAAAATTTTCGTTTGTTCTTTTCTTAAAGTTTCTACATTTCTTTGTAGATGTTCATATAAATCTATTTCCATTTTGTGTCCCCTCAAAGTCTATATTATAACTTAAGAATGCCAAATAAAAAAGGATTTTTTAATCCTCCATTATTTTAATAGATTCAATTACTGGCTGTTCTTCTTCTAATATAGTACCATTATTATCTATGGGCTTAGCATCAGAAGCTATTTTATCAACAATATCCATACCCTTGATTACTTTACCAAAGGCAGCGTAGGAACCATCTAAATGTTGACTGTCTTCTTGAACGATAAAAAATTGGGAACTAGCACTATTATAATCTTGAGAACGTGCCATCGAAATAACCCCTCTAGTATGTTTTAAATCATTTTCTACTCCATTAGCAGCAAATTCTCCTTTAATTGTTTCTTTACTGCCGCCAGTTCCATTTTTATTAGGGTCGCCACCTTGAATCATAAAGCCTTCAATTATGCGATGGAAAGTTAATCCATCATAAAAGCCTTCTTTAACTAATTTTACAAAATTAGACACGGTTATAGGAGCTAACTTATCATATAGTTCCACATCGATATTTCCATAATCTTTCACGGCAATAGTTACCTTTGTTTGGGAAATTAGTTTATCATTATCTTTCATCTGTTTTTCCTCCTTACCACAACTTATAACTAAAATACAAATGAATATTACTACTATTATATTTTTTATTCTTTTCATAATTACCATCCTTGTAATAGTTTACAATAATTAGTTAGTTGTTGCAACGGAATTTTTATTTAATAATAGTTTACCAACTATAGTGGTATAAATAACCAAATACCCTGAAGAAAAAGCAAAACCTGCAATAACATCAGTAGTATAATGAACACCTAAGTAAATACGACTTATACCGATTGCCAAAATTAAAATACTCAAAGCTATAATAGCTAGCCATTTTCTACTGGGTATAACATTTTTAAAAAGTAAATAAATTAAAAATCCATAAAAAGCAAAAGACACCATAGCATGCCCCGAAGGAAAACTATAGCCTACTTCCCTTACTAAATGGAGAAATGCCGGACGAGGCCTAGCCACTAGGAATTTTAGCCCTGTATTAAATAAAAACACCAAAGCTACATTTAAACAAATACATAAACTTATCTTTTTATCTTTTATTGCTATAAGACTAAAAAAGGCGAGCATTATTGTGACAATAATTCCTCCTAAATTTGTGATTACCTTAACAATAAAAGTTAAAGGATCATTTTGAAATTGAGCTAGAAAATAATAAAAAGAATTATCTATTTTAAAACTTTTCTTATTTAGTATCTGTATTAACAAAAAACTAAAAATAATAAAACTTAAAAGGCATATTAACCATTTCCCTACTATTTTTAATTTTCTCATATTTATCTACCTTTCCATTAATATTATACTACACAAATAGTGCTAAAATAAATTAATTTATAATATTATTTACCAAGGTGATTATATGAAACTTAAATATTTAGGCATTTATATTTTAATAGCTTTCGTTCTTTTAATTACATTTCTTGGTATTAAACTACTACACACTAAACCCGTAAGTAAAGAAATATCGGGAATGGTAATGGGGTATCAAAATAACATACTCTACATTCAAGATGAAGATAATGTAATTCACACTTTTTCCGGATGTAAACCTGAAGAAGAAATAATTAATGTTCTAGTAAAATATAATGTTGATTCTAAGGATTGTTTATCTTTAAAAGCCATTCGAAATAACGATATTCCTATAGAATATGATGATAATGGAATTTTTAGCGTTTATTATAAATTAGCCTACGAAAAATTAAAAAGTTTAAGTATTGAGGAAAAAATTGGTCAATTGCTCTTAGCGCGCTATCCCAATGATCCCGAAGATATAATGGCTAAATATAAAGTAGCAGGTTTTGTCTTTTACGAAAAAGATTTTAAAGATAAAACTAAGAAAAATGTTCAGGATATGTTGAAGAATTTACAGACAAAAGCCAATATTCCCCTTTTAACGGCAGTGGATGAAGAAGGCGGAAAAATAATTCGGGTAAGTAGTAATAAAAATTTAGTTGCAACTCCGTTCTTATCTCCAAGTGAGCTTTATCAACAAGGGGGTTTTGATTTAATTAAAGAAGATACTATTAATAAAAGTAAAATATTAAAAGAATTAGGTCTTAATGTTAATTTAGCACCGGTTGTAGATGTCTCTACTAGTAAAAACGATTATATTTATGAAAGAACTTTACAAGAAGATACTGCCAAAGTAGCCGAATATGCCAAGACTGTCCTAAGTGCTAGTCAAAATACAGGCGTGTCATATGTTTTAAAACATTTTCCGGGCTATGGTAGTGCTACGGATACCCATTATTCGGCAGCTGTAAGTGATATTAGTTATGAAGATTTAAAAAATGTTCATTTACCACCATTTATAGAAGGCATAAATAATAAAGCTGAAGCCATATTAGTAAATCATATTATCGTTAATAGTGTAGATGAAGATAATCCCGCTTCTTTATCTTATAACGTTCATAATTTATTAAAAGATGATTTAAATTTTACAGGAGTTACTATTAGTGATGATTTAGCAATGGGAGCTACCTCAGCTATTGAAAATGCTCCTGTCAAAGCTCTACTCGCGGGAAATGATATGTTAATAGTTACGGACGTTAAAGAAAGTTTTGAGAAAATAAAAGAAGGTTTAGCTAACAATAATTTAAACGAAAATTTAATAAATAAATTAACCTTTAAAGTATTAGCTTGGAAATATTATAAAGGTTTAATGTATGAATATGAAAAATAAGAGTTTAAACTCTTATTTTTTATTCAATGATTTGAACTAATTTATTTATTTCTTCGATGCCGTCATTATTATTATTTTTTAACTCATCAACTATTGAAGTTTCAATATGATTTTTTAAAACTTTATTGGCGGCACTTTTTAAAGATTCTCTTACAGCAGCCATTTGGATTAAAATATCCCCACAGTAGCGTTCATTTTCAATCATATTAACAATGCCTCGAACTTGGCCTTCTATTGTTTTAATTCTTTTAACAATTTTTTTCTTTTCTTCTAAACTTATATAAGTAGTCTTTGTTTTAACTTTTGTCTTTGTATTCACTATTATCACCAATTACAATATACACCCTTATGGGGTAAATGTCAATATTTTAAATTAAAAATGGCGTCCCCGAGAAGATTCGAACTTCCGACACCTGACTTAGGAGGTCAGTGCTCTATCCAACTGAGCTACGAGGACACACCTAAATTATAAAAGGATTATTACAGTTTTTCAATAGCTAAACTTAAAATAAATCCCCCCATATATAACAATATACAGGTAATAATATTTGCAAAATTAATTAAAGGAATAATTTTAAAAATTAAATATAATATGGAGTTTAAAGAAAAACCTATAATTAATAAATAAAAAGGTTCTTTATGGTTAGAAAGTAAATAAGCTACTATCTTTGTCATTATAATTACACCAATTATAATACCTAAAGCAAATAACCCAAAACTACCTAAATGAGCCAAAGGATTACTAAAGATTTTTAGAACAAAATCATAACACCCCATCATCATAAAAATTGCTGTGCCACTTATCCCCGGAATAATCATAGTTGCAGCATCAATAAAACCAATTAAAATGGTATATAAAAAACTTAAAATATTTGACTCAGGCATATAACCAATAGCATTTTTGAAATTACTAATTAAATAAACTAAACTTAGACCTAATAAAATATAGATTAAATGGAATTTATTATGAACTTCTACTTTTTTAATAATATACGGTATAGTTCCGCATATTAAACCAATAAATAAAATTATAGTATATAAATAATATTCATCTAGCATATAGATAATAACATTACTAAAAAAGATAATAGCGATAATGATACCTAATCCTAATAAACCTAAATATAAAATATTTTTTTTTAAATCTTTAAAAAAATTAGTAATGGCATTTATAGCCTTTTCATAAACTCCTAAACAAAGGGCAATTATACTGCCACTTACACCCGGAATAATCTTGCCTAAACCAATCAAAAAACCTTTAAGAATAAGAATGATACTATTCATACTATCACCTTATTAATTTTATTTAATTATATGCATAATATGACAATTACTTTTTTGCAAATATCCTTTATAACTTGCTTGAACTCTCTTTAGCTTTTCCCTATCATAAATTTTTAAATTTTTTATTTTTCTTTTAATTCTTCGTTTTGTTTCATTATTTATTCTTATAATTAATTTCTTATTTTTTAAAATAAATCGGTATCCTAAAAAACCAACTCCATGTTTTAAATTATATATATTTGTTTTAGCATTTATTTGTAATTTTAATTTTTTTATTTCATTAATAATATGTGTCAAACAATACTTTAAATAGTATCTATCATGAGAAAAAATAATAAAGTCGTCCATGTACCTTATAAAGTATTTTATTTTCAATTTTTCTTTAATAAAATGATCAACATCATTTAAATAATATATAGCAAGTATTTGGCTACTTAAATTTCCAATTGGTAAACCTTTACCTTTTTTATATAAAGGCAAATCAGATATGTTTTGGAGATGAATTTTTTTATCGGCTATTTTTGAGTTTATTAAAAACTTTTGCAGTTTTATCTTTAAACTTTTAATATCATCGTTGATTTTGTTATTGTCGCTACTTTTAACAATCTTAAAAACCATTTTATATAAATCGTCATCTTTAATAATTTTTCTTAATTTATTCAACAAAATAGTATGATCAATGTTATAAAAATATTTTTTAATATCTATTTTTAAAACATATATATCTTCATAATTCTCTTTTAACTTATTAATGTATTTTTTGGCTAAATATAACCCATATGATGTTCCCTTATTTTTTCTAGTGGCAACATTAGAATTAATAAGTAATGGTTCTATTAAAGGATCTAAAACATAGTTACTAACCAAATGATTAATTATTTTATCATTTAAAGTCTCACTCATAATTATTCTATATTTTGGTTCTTTAATAATAAAGATATTATAACCATGATGCTTCCAATTTTTATTTTTAAGAGTATTTAAAAGATTTTGAATATTACTTCCTAAATATATTTCAAAATTACAAATTTTTCTTTTATTTTTGGTTTTGGTTCTTATATGCTGATACTGTTCTAATAATTTATCCAAATCAATTAAATCTTCATATGTTATTTTTTTCACTACGCATTAAACCATAACTTATTTTTCGTATTTCGACAATAAAATTATTTGTACTTTCAAATTTCTTTTTCTTAATATATTTTCTGTTATATATTTCCAATAAGAAAAAATCAACCATTGATAATTTTATTAATATATTTTTTAAGTTATTTTTTCTTAATTTTTCACTATCAGTATTTATTAAATAACTATAAGTTAATTCGACAATTTGTAACATATTTTCATCAATATGTGTTTTCAAAATCATTTCATTCTTAGGCATATTAATAAGTATTTTATTAATATACCAATATGTTTTTTGGACACATTTTAATAATTGAAAATTATGATTCATTTCTTTCTCCTTTAATAATAATTTTTAAACATAAAAGATGATACGAGAAGTATCATCAGTAAATATAGCCATAGTCATACACTACATATTTATAAAAATAAGCAATTACGACGTCTATATTTCTTTTTTGAGTTATTTTCATTTATTACTTAAATTATCTATAACCCATGGAATAAATCTTGTTTCCAATCTAATATTATAGATTTCCAATTATTATTGGCTACTTCCTCTGTCTATTAGATCCTATCCAAATAGATCTCGGTATAGTAATATAGCCAAGCTATATTAAAATAAATTTAGTAGGAATCTGGCACCACGCCCCGCGTTATAGTTACATTGTTATTAGTTACATTGCCTGTGGTATTAGCATTGTATACATTAGTATTACTAGTATTTGAATTGCGCGGCGACTAAAGCCTTAAGCTTTGTTAATAGATTTATCCCAATACAAACTTTTATTTAAAAGTTTATACCATCTTAATATTTTTAAATTCGGTCCAATCTTTGACGAAGCAAAGATTGGACATACTCTTCGCTTTTGTTTCTTCTTTTTTGAAATAAGCTATAAGCTTATTTCAAATGGACTTTCTTTTGTTCCATTTCCAACATTAGCTGTCAGTACGTCAGCTTTTAGATTGATAACTGGCTCCACGCCCCGCGCTATAGGAACATAGTAATTAGTAACATAGCCTGCGGCATTAGCATTGTAAACAGTAGTATTACTAGTATTTGAAAGGCGCGGCGACATGCTCAAAGAAGTATAACTTCTTTTTAACCAGCTAGAGTCATTAGGACTAGTTCCTGTAGTTCCTACTGCTCTTAAACCCGCAATTACCATTTCATCTGCGCTTAATAAACCTATCTTTAATTTATATACTCCTCCATACGTTCTTAGTTTAGTTCCATCTTCACCTGAAGTTGTATAATTTCTATTTTCCTCTTGGGCATCAGGATTATATATTGGGTCTGGACACGTTAGCTGAGGTTGAGGATTTGAATTACTCAATCTTGCATATGGTCCATAATATAAATTACCTGTTCTAGTATCACTATCTTCTCCACTTCCATAGGATGTATCATTACAGAATGTTCCTAATACTATTTTATCATCATATTCTGCTAAGTTTGCCTTATACCAGTCTTCTAAATACTTTTTTATCCCACTATCTGTTCCCATACCTTCAGACTTTTGAAATGAGCCATCGATATAGTTACTTGTACATGGTTTTTCTTTTGTACATGGAGTTGTATTTTCTTTGGTATATCCTGATAACTGTTCTCTTGCTGTTCCAGTTAATCCATTATATGCGTTATAATTATGATTACCTATATTCGCATCTAATACTAACCTTATTGTCCCATCTCCATTGATTCGTATTATTCGCCAGATTAAATCTTCTTGAGTTTCAGAATTCTTTCCAAACTTAACATAGTTATTTTCTACCTTACCTCGGAATACATAACTTGTTCCCTCATCATCTTCAATTTTGTATAAGCCACTTCCTGTTTCTATTTCTTTTTCATTTGTATTGGCATTTGGAAAGCCTGTATTAAAATCTGCTTTATGTTGGATGACATGATATTTTACTCCCAGTATCTCTTTTTCTTCTTCATAACCTCCTACTTGGATTAAACCACTAAATGTCTTCCCTTGATTACTATTTTGATTATCTCCGGTCTCTTTAAAATGGATCGTTAATTCATAGTTATTTGTGCCTCCCACTTCGATACTTTCTTTTTCTAGTAATGTTGTATTATTGACTGGTGCTATTGTTTCTTCTTTTATTTCTTCATTATCTCTTTTTATACTATAGACTAATTCTTCTTTTTGAACAAAATCATTTACCACATCTATAATATCCACATTATATTTTGTTGCTACTGTTCCAGTATTTGTTACACTAAATTCTATTGTATGTTTTGCTCCTGGTAATGCTCCCTCTAAACTTACAATGTTTTCTCCATTATATTTTAATCCCATTTTGGCTGCGCTTACATCTATTGCTTGGGCATTTTCATTTCCTTCTACTCTCGCTGTAAAATAGGCATATGATACTGTTGTTAGCATCATTACTGATAATATTAAAAAAGCTACTGATACTACTTTCAAATTTATGGTTATTTTTCTTTTTTTCATTTTTGGTATCCTCCGTATATATCTTCTTATATACTTATTATACCCCCTCCATGTCTTATTGTCAAAAGAAAAATAGTAAAAAAAAAAAGAAGAAAATCTTCTATTTGTTTAATGTTATAATATTGAATAAAAATATAGCCCAAATATTAATGATTAGTTTAAATTTATAACGATACATTTCATAAATAGCTACGCCTTTATCAACAGCTGTTACAACCCAACTTTCCTTATATTTAGGTAACGTACTACTATTTAAGGGAAACATATGAGATTTAATAATATTAGCTTCTTTTTCACTAATATCAAAATATTTTTTGGCATTTATTAAAGCAACATTAGGATGAGCAGATAATATCTGTTTAGGTCTTTCTAAAACAAATTCTTGATCTAAATAAAAATCATGTAATAAGGCTGCTCTAGTTGCTTGTTTATAATCTAATTTTAAAAATTTACAACACTTATAGGTTGCTTTAGCTACTCGACATGAATGCCCAAATCTCGTTATACCATGATGTAATTCATTATCAAGTTCTCTAAATTTATTATTATTCATTATATCATTAGTAATTTTTAAAAATTCCTCTTTATTACTTTTAGTCATTGTGTCACCTCAGACTAATAAATTATATCATAAGATATATTTATTTAGCACTTATTTTTTCAATTATCGAAATTTTCTTGTTAAAAAATGTAAAATAAAAAAAGAACTTATTAGAAAGAATCAATATTTATTTTAACATTTTTTATTCCTTTTAAATAAGCATAGGCTTGTACCATTGTTCTTATAGCACTAGCCATTTTGCCTTGACGGCCAATTATGGCTCCTAAATCACTATCATGAACAATGATTTCTAAAATAGTTGATTCTTCATCTTTTCCAAAGCTCTTTACTTTAACCATATCGGGTTCTTTAGCGATGCTCTTTACTAAGAACTCCGTATATTCTACTAATCCCATTATTTACTTTCCTTACTTTTACTTTTAGATTCAGCAAATTTTTTCATGATTCCTTGTTTACTTAAAATATTTCTAACAGTATCTGTTGGAACAGCTCCATTAGATAGCCAATACATAATTTTTTCTTCATTTACAGTAATTTCTGCTGGTTGTTTAATTGGATTATATGTTCCAACTGTTTCAATAAATCTACCATCTCTTGGGCTTCTAGAATCAGCAGCAATTATACGATAAAATGGTCTTTGTTTAGCTCCCATTCTTTTAAGTCTTAATTTTACAGCCATTCTTTCTTCCTCCTTTTCTTTTTTCTTTACTACTATATCAAATATAAAAAGAGGTGTCAACATAAATTGGTTGACACTAGTCTAAATATTCCTCTTTTACTTCTTCATCTATTTTCTCCATATCTTCTTTCGTTACATCATCTTCAATTATTTCATATTCATCTTCATCTTCTTCAACACTTACTTTTACCATTGTGTCTCCTACGATTTCAATTCCTAACTCTTTTTCAACATTCATTGAAACTTGACCATTTTCGATTTTAACATCCGTTACAGTTGGTTGTTTTAAAGAGCGAACTATTATTTCGGAAGTATTTGTTAATTTAGAATCGTTTTTTAATTTTAAATTCATATTTTCACTGTAATTAAAATGATCAGTAGCTACACTAGTTTTAGTATTATTATCATAAGAATACCAAACATTAACATCAAAACCGCCGGTTACATTAACAGAGCCTCCATTATTTCGGCCATTAAATTCGTGATTAATAACCCAACATCCCAAAACCGTATCAGGAGTTATTTCTGGTGTTATATTACAAGAAGACACACTTGTTTTTTTACCTTTGCCTATTACAGCTTTAGTAACAATTTCTTTATAAACAGCCATTTGTTTTTTCCTCCTTTACTTTAATGTATGCTAAAATACCTATAAAAGTACATGATTTTGTGCTAAAATATTTGCAAGAGAGGGATAATATGGTTGATAGTGATTTAAAGAAAGTTTCTTATTATAGATGTCACGCCAAAGCTTGTTTAAATGTTAATGATTTTAAACAGGCTCGCTATTACATTAAAAAAGCCTTAAGTATTCTACCAGAGCATTTTGAAACGATTTTTGTAAATGGTTTAATAGAAAAAAAAGCTAGAAATTATGAAACTGCAATTAAGTCTTTTGAGTATTTAGCCTCAACTGCCACTTTTCGCGCCAAGGCCCTTTATGAATTAGGCGAAATTTATCTTGATTTAGAAAAATATTATAAATCTTTAGAGTATTTTGAAGATTATTGTAGCGAAGCTGTATATGCTGAAAGTATTTTAGTCAGTTATCAAAATCAAGGTAAAGGTTTAACAAAAATGGCTTATATATATAATATAGTTCAAGATTATGACAGAGAAATCCAAATTTATAATAAGTTAATAGAATTAGAAAACACTCATAAATACGGTGTCCCTCAAAATATTTATAATATTTACCTGCAAATTGCTAATGCCTATTTTTTAAAGCATGATTTAACCAATACTTTAAAGTATTACCAAATGACCCTTAAAGAAGATAATAAATACCTAGATAAAACTTATGTTAATATAGCAACACTTTATTTTAATAATCATAATTTAGATTATGCGGAAAAGATGCTTAATATGGCTTTAAATAAAAATCCTCAAAATAATGACGCTAAATTTCTTCTGGCTAAAATTAAAGCTATTAAACAAGATTATGATTATAGTTTAAAGATCCTAAAGAGCCTACTAAAAACAAACATGCAAAAAGAAGCAGCGGAACAGATAATTTACCTTTTATTTAAAATGGAAAAACATGAAGAAATCAAACAATTTACTAATGATACTAAAAGCTTACCTAATATCCTCAATATAGTCAAAAGTAAAAAGCAAGAATTGGCTATAAATCAAAATTATTCTTATGAAAAAGTTATTTCGAATTTAAAGCATACTTTAAATCATAAAGTAAATGGTAATATTAAACAATTATTTAAAAATATAAAAAAGAATATGTTACTTCCTCAATATTATTATGGATCCGATATTTTTGATAATTATATTATTCCTATTGCTAATATTGGATATATTGATAATGAAAGAACTGATTTTTTGTATGTTAAAACTTTAGTTAATACGCATAATATCGTTGATATGTATCCATGTCTAAATTTAAATAATGATCATAAAATTAGTGATCAAAATCCTCTTATTTTAAATTTAACAAAAAAATAAACATTCAAGTTTATTTTTTTAATACCATGCTTCTTCAACATCTATACTAGTGCTTTCCGGCATAGGATCTGGCAAATTTAATTTAGCAATTAAAGGTACTTTGAAAGCTGTGCCAAAAGCCATAGCCATTCCTGGTCGTAACGTTTTAATTCTTTCTAAAGTTTCTTTACTAACATTAGAAGAAATATTAGCTATTATAGAAATATCAGCCGGATGAAACATTCGAAAGACTATGAAATTGGAACATTGCGATAATGAAGTGGTAGATAATTCACTAGGCCTTTGCGTAATGAATCCTAAAATTACTCCATATTTACGGCCTTCTTTTGTAATACGATCAAATATATTGTAACCTAATAATTCTATATCATTATCATTTTGAACATAGCGATGAGCTTCTTCAATGATTATATGAATGGGAAAAGATGCTCTCTTTTCTAATCGGGTTGTAAAATTAAAGAATAACTTAGCAAATATTTTAGTCAAAACTTTGGCAAAACGCTCGTCAATATAGCTAAAATTCAAATTAACTAATTGAGCTGGTAAGCCATCAGAAGCCGTAAAGAAATTACGAATATATTCTTCTTTACCAATTTTTTTATCAAATTCAAAAAATTGTTTATTATTGCTATTTATGATGGCATGAAGACGAACTTTTAACTGGTTGGCTTTTTCAAACACAGCTTCACTACTTAATATACCTTCGCCAATTAAAGCAAATTCTAAGGCATAATATAAATCATCTAAAGTATAAGTAAAATCAGGCACAGTATCTATTCTTTCTAAATCAACTTTTGAGAAATTTTGTAAAAAATCAATAACTAACCCGACACTATTCATTTTTCCTTGAGCATCAATATTTAAACATTGGCGAATAGTACGGTTGTAACCAGGTTGAGAGATAATCGTATCCAAATTTAAAGTTGAGGTATTATATTTAGCTAATACTGCCACAATTTGATCTCTTATTTGCGTAGATGTTTTACCACTTGCTAAAATATCTTGGAGACTTTTTGCTATAATATCATTTTTATATTCTTGTGCTTGCTCATCTTCAGAAGTAAAAATATAAACTAATTTTAATGCTTGCTCAATAATTGGTAATTGGGCAGAATCAGTACAATTTAATAATAGTGCTAAATCATCGACATCTAAAAAATAAGCGGGAATACTGATAACATCACTATCGCCAAAATTGGTTTGAGTCGTATAATGCTTAAATCTTAAATTAGGAAGACTATTCATTTTTTCAAAAGCTCTATTATATTCACCATATGCATCAAATAAAACAATATGTGCTTTAGTAGGAAGAGCCTCATCGTTGTGATAAAAAATGTTTTGCAAAATACTAGCAACACCGCAAGATTTTCCGGATCCTGTATTACCTACAATAGCAAAGTGACTATCAAAAAAATCATTGATTTTAGTCGTAATATAATATCCTTCATAAGTAGTTGATTTACCTATTAAAAGATTAGATTTGTTCGCAATATCTTGACTTCCTAAAAATAATTCTAATTCACTTTTATAAATCAAGCGAGCGGGTGTTTTAAAACTTGGTTTTTTAATAACTCCAGCTGTAAATACATTATTTTTAATTTCACCTAAAAGTAAAATCTTAATTACTTCATTATTAATGCCTATTACTTCCCCAACAATTAAGCGATCATTTTCACTAAAGACCACATGAACATTTAAGAGATTTGTTTCTGCCTCTTGTTTTAAGTTAACTAAAGTTACAGTATTTTCTTCAATATCAATTATATTTCCAAACATGAATAGCACCTACTTTACTATTATTAATTTTAACATAGGTTAGGATTTGGTTACAAGAAAAAAGAAGCTAATCTGTGCTTCTATATTTTATATATTTTTTTCTTTCTTGAGGCTAGCTCATAAACAATTATTGCACTAATGCCTCCCACACCAATTAACATAAAAGGAATATTAGAGCCGGTAGTTGGATTTTTAATATCCGCATTGACATCTTCCTCATTAGTACCATCACTAGTATCGGTAACATTTGTCGAAGTAGATAAATTTATATTTTGCGTAGCGGGAGAAACATTTGTAACATCACCTAATTTGGTCGTATTTAAAGTAACAGTTCCACTAGCTGTTGAATCATTTTTCATTTTTACCGTAAAA
Organism: uncultured Bacilli bacterium; assembly: GCA_947626055.1. Lineage (GTDB taxonomy): Bacteria > Bacillota_I > Bacilli_A > RF39 > UBA660 > HGM10766. Next base: position 17,650 of record CANQQP010000019.1, read on the forward strand.
TTAGCAATTTCAAATACATCAGTTTGACTTTTTGTTGTTTTTAAACTAAAAATTCCACCATTGCTAGTTCCCGTCCAACCCGTCACGGTCGAAGCACTAACAAATTCTAAATTATCTGATAATTTTGTTGTCGCAGCAAATTCGGTTATTGAACCATCAGAAACATCAGCAGAAATCGTGCAATTTATAGCATCACCAGCAAATACCGATGTCGGAGTACATTTTAAATTAACGGTTCCATCTATAGCAAAAACTTTTATTGGTAAAATTAATATTGCAGCTAAAATCACACTATAAAATATTTTTTTCATACGCATACCTCTATTCTTCATTAGTTAGTATACCACATCTAAAAATAAATATTATAAAAAAGTGAAAATAAATATAAATTCACTGTAAAGTATGATATTATATAAAAGAAGAATAAAAATAGGTGGTGATATTATCAAAAAAATTTTAATCTCAATTGTTGGACCCTATTTATACTTTGATTATAAAGAAGATAATACCATCCCTGATTTAATTAATACCAATATTATTTCCGAACAAGAACTAGCATTCAGTGAAACATATATTAAAAATAACAAAAATATTGTCACTACTTTTTTAGATGAAATTGTTACCGAAAGAAAAATAAGTAAAATTCGAATTAAAGACCAAAATATGGGACTTATTATTTTGGATTTATTTACTAAAAGTAAGAACATTAAAGAAATTTTTGTGGAAGATGATAACCCAATTACCTATGATTTATATCTGAAAATTATAAAGTGTAAAAGTATCAAACAAGTTAACTGCTATACTATTCCCAAATTTATATTAGAACAATTTGATAAAAATAAAATTAATGTAGAATCACGAGACGAAGTATTTTTTACGAGTCACTTTATGCAATTAAATAATCTCATTAATTATTCGAAAATATATTATAAGACAAGTATTTTTATCGATAAAAAATTAGCCGAAAATGATTTAGTAGATTTCAACACTTTTTGTCAAATCAACAAATATTTAAAAGAGGTGCATTTAGATTTCTTTGATAAAGAGACGATTAATAAAGTAGTAGCTAATGTTTATAAAAATAATTTAAAAAATATCAAAATCTTAATTCATGAAAATATTACTGATATGACTTTAATTGAATACTTAAAGAAAATTAATAAAACATATGGCAAAAAATATAGAGTTGAATTAAAACTGGTTTACAGTAACGAATATATTAGTAACAACCTTTTTAGTCAATTAGTTGTAAATAATATTAAAATGTGTTGTGTAATCATTTTAAGCATTTTTATCGCTTTTTTTGCGGTGGTCTTATTTAATAATTATAAAGATCGAAAATCTGTTACCAAAATTGAAAATGATTTAGCCAAAATAGTCGAAAAAACTAAAGATAATACATCTAATGTCAATAAATTACCGGATAACAATGAAGAAAGTAAAAAAGTAAATGAACTATTTAATAGTTTATTAGATATTAATAAAGATACCGTCGGCTGGCTTACTGTCAATAATACGACAATTGATTATCCTGTTGTTCAAGCTAGTGACAACGATTATTATTTAAGTAATGATTTTAATCAAGAAAAAAATTATAATGGCTGGATTTTTGCCGATTATCGTAATAATATGGAAAATCTCGATGCTAATACCATAATTTATGGTCATAACAAATATTTAAATGATACAATGTTCGGTTCTTTAAATAATGTCTTAAATGATGAATGGTTAAATAATCCTGATAATCTTATAATTAGATTTGATAATTTATATCAACAAATGCAATTTAAAATATTTTCAGTATATAAAATTAATAAAACAAACGATTATTTAACTACTTCCTTTAGTAGTAAAACTTCTTTTAAAAAATTTTTAAATATTATTAAAAACCGTAGTATTAAAGATTTTGAGACGGACGTCACTCCCGATGATAAAATAATAACCTTATCGACTTGTGCTGATAAAAATAAAAGAATTGTTATACATGCTGTTTTAAAAGATTAAAAATCCACCCCTAAAAGAGGTGGATTTTCTCAATGGCCTATAAGGCCTGTTACTGGCTGCCACCATTTGGTG
>CANQQP010000020.1 GCA_947626055.1 uncultured Bacilli bacterium
AAGTAACACCCTCCGCTTTAATAGCTGCTAACATGATATTAACTGTAGCACCCACACTAGCAACATCTAAAAATATCTCCGCGCCATGCAGTTTTTTGGCTTTAATTATATACTTATCGCCCTCTTGTTTAATCTCAGCCCCCATTTTCTTAAAGCCTTTTAAATGAAAGTCAATAGGACGGCTGCCAATGTTACATCCTCCTGGAAAAGGTATTTCCACATATTTATACTTAGTTAATAGCGCTCCCATATAATAATATGAGGCACGCAATTTATTGGAAAATTCATTTTTTATTTCTTTGTTTTGACAATTTTTATTATTAATTTTGATAGTTTCATTTTGATAAGATATATCACTACCTAAATATTTAGTTATTTCTTCTAAGTTCTTGACATCACTTATGGCCGGAACATTATAAATTACTGCTTCATCTTCAGCAAGAATGGCCGCGGGAATCAAGGCAACTACCGAATTTTTAGCACCACCGATTTTGATTTTCCCCGAAAGTTCATGTTTGCCTTCTATAACTAGTCTTTTTATAAAAACCACCCTTTCTAGGCCTTTTATTTATTATATTATAACAATTAAAAATAGTTTAATAAAATAAATTAACCTTTACTTTACAGCTTAATTAAAATAAATGAAGAATTCCAATAATAAATAAAAGTGCAATACCAAACAGGGTTGCTGTTTGTCCCCATTTTTGCTGCGAATATTTACCAATAGTCAGGCCTAAAAAAGTAAAAGTAAAACTGCATCCGGCAAAGATTAAGGCAGCCATAAAAAAATTACTAGTTAAAGCTGATAAGCCAATACCAGTTGTAAAGGAATCAAAACTCACACTTAAGGCAAAAAGAATAACGCCAATTAACTTTAAATCAATTGCTTCTTCTTTTGGCCAAAGCAAATCTTTAATCATTAAAAAAGCAATTAAAAATAAAATAATGCTAACTAAATAGCGCGGGTTTATAAATAGTAATTTCAAAATTTGTTTACCTAATAAAAGCCCTAATAAAGGCATTATAAAATGCATAATACCAACGATAAAGGAAATTTGCATGATTTTTTTGTGCTTTAATCCTAAAGTACCAATGCTTAAAGATAAAGAAAAGGTATCCATGCTTAAAGCAATGCCAATGCTAAATAAACTCAGTAATTCAATCATTTAAAAATCCTCCTAAATAATTATATTAAGGAAGATTTGTTTTATTTACGAAATTTATCTATTATTTTTTTGATAAATAATTGATACTCTACTTCATTGGTATCATTTTCGGAAGCCTCTAACATACATAAAGGAGGAAACAAAACACACCACCAGTTATCGCCTTGTCCTTCCCCCAAAGTAACTACTAATGATTCATATTCCCCTGCATCATAAGTAACACCTTTAAATTCTTTTTGGGGAAAATAATTATTGCCATATACTACTTTAATATTCTCTTGCTTATTTTGACTACTTAAAGTATTTTCAACATTGTTTTCGATAGTTGCTATATTGTTTTTTAATATATTACGACTATCTTCTATATTTTGAGAATCTTTTAATAATGAAGAAAGCTCTTTATTAAGCGACGTTTTTACTTCGTTTTTTAATAATTGATCTTGCTCTTTATTACTATTAGCTATAATTCGAAAACGAATAGATTCTTCAGGAATTATTATTTTTTCGGTGATTTGATTAGGAATAAAATAAACAACTCCGAGGATTACTAAAGCAATTATTATAAATTTTTTCATAAAAAATGCTACCTTTCTAACTTTTTTATGGGTAGCTTTTCTTTTTTTTATTCACAATTATTTATTACAAACACAAATCTATCAAAGTCATTATAATCTTTTTCCCCATAAATATAGGCATTGGGAAAGTATTTTTGAAAAATTTTGATTACTTCTTCTTTTTGATTGTAACCAATTTCTAAAGCAATAATACTCTTCTCTTTTATTACTTGGCAACTCTTTCGCGCAATCGCTTCGTAAAACTCTAAACCATTATGAGCTGCAAAAATAGCGTCTTGAGGTTCATACTTAGTTTTTTCATCAACTTTTTCATCATATGCTACATAAGGAGGATTGCTAATAATTAAGTCATACGTACCAAAAAATTCATCTTTTAAAATATCCAGATTTCGAAATTCTATTTGGACATTATTACGTTTAGCGTTTTCCTTGGCCACCTTTAAAGCCTTAGAGGAATAGTCGATAGCCGTTACCGCTGCTGAATATTCTTTTTTTAATGCAATAGCGATACAACCACTCCCGGTGGCTAAATCTAAAATCTGGGGATTGGTAAATTGATACTTTTTTAAAAGGTTCAATGTTTTTTCTACTAACTGTTCTGTTTCAAAACGGGGAATTAAAACATCCTCATTGACTTTAATGGGATAACCGTAAAATTCAACATCCCCGATTATATATTGCAAAGGATAGCCCTCATGATACTTTTTTAAAGCTTCAGCTTGGGAAGAGGCCGGAATGTATTTTTTTAATAATTCTAAATCTCGATCCATTATTGACCAGCTAATTTTCTTTTTTGATCTTCGGTAATTAAAGCTTCAATGATTTTGTCGATATCGCCTTGCATTACTTTATCTAAGGTGTTTATAGTAAAGCCAATACGATGGTCAGTTACCCGATTTTGAGGATAATTATACGTACGAATTTTTTCGGCACGGTCGCCAGTTCCAATTTTACTTCTTCTTTCTTCGCCTAATTCTTTATCTCGTTGTTGGAGTTTTAAATCATATAGACGAGCTCTTAAAATTTTGAAAGCTTTTTCTTTATTTTTTATTTGACTACGCTCGGTTTGAGAATAGACAACTATTCCCGTGGGAATATGCGTAAGTCTGACGGCAGAATCCGTTGTATTGACACCTTGGCCTCCATTACCACTAGCTCTTGTAATATCAATTCTTACTTCACTTAAATCTAAATCACTATCAACTTCTTCAATTTCGGGCATTACTAGAACAGTAGCCGTTGAGGTATGCACGCGCCCTTGGGTTTCTGTAACAGGTACCCTTTGTACACGGTGGGCACCACTTTCATATTTTAGTTTCGAATAAACATTTTCTCCTTTTATCATAAAACTAATTTGCGAAAATCCGCCAGCTTCTCCTTTTTCTTCTTGCATTATTTCGATATGCCAGCCTTGCTTTTCGGCATATTTTTTGTACATATCAAATAAATCCCCGGCAAAAATGTTTCCTTCGTCGCCTCCGGCTGCCCCTCTTATTTCCATAATTATATTCTTATCATCATTTTCATCTTTCGGGATTAATAATATTTCTAGTTCTTGCGTAAGCTTTTCTTTTTGATTTTCTAAAGAAGGTAATTCTTGTTCCGCTAAAGGTGCTAATTCTGCATCCTTTAACATTTCTTTAGAACCTTCTATTTCTTCTATTACTTGCTTATAACTATTATATTTATTAACTATTTCTTCTAAATCACTCTGTTCTTTCGATAATGTCTTCATTTTATTATAATCATTTAAGACTTCAGGTGTTGATAGTTGCTCAGTCACATTATTATATCTTTTTAATATATCTTCTAATCTTTCGATCATGATTGCCACCTCACCTTCTTAATCTAAATTATCATTTTCTTCATCATCGGGATCAATAACAGCTAAATCTTTTAAATCATCTTCCATGATATCGTCATCATCAGAATCTTCATCAAAGATTTCTTCATTTTCTTCCTCTTCTTCGTCATCATTTTTATCGACAAATACTTCCTCTTCTTCATCATCGTCAATGACCACTTTTTGACTATGATTTTCTCTTAAATCCCAATAACCATTTTCTAACATTAAAAATCTTTTCTCCGTAGAAATTAGTTCAAAAAAGTCAGCAATTTGCGTTTCAAAAACGGTATCACTTAAATTTAAAATTTCACAAACCTTTTTAAATAAGTCATTTATCTTCATTTTTGAACCAGCTTCTTTTAAAATCATATAAGCTAAGTCATCATAAGACATATTTTCTAAATCTTCTTTATTTAAATCTTTAATTTTCATAATTTCCTCCAAGTTCTAGAACATTATACGATATTTTTAGATAATTGTGTTAATTTTTTCTATTATTTTTAATTCTTTACAATAACAACTTTATTTAAGGCATCATCACTTTCAATTTTATAAATGATTTCTATATAGTTTTCTCCCCTATTATATGAGGCTTTTTCCACTTCGATATTTAAAAGCAAATCTTCTTTTTGGAGATAAATATCACAAGAATTTGTTTGACCAATTTTTAAAGAAAATTTATACTCATCATCTATTCTGGCAAAAATTAACTCTTGATCATTAATTGTAATTTTGGTTAAGACTTCATCCCAATAAGTAAAAGTTTGATCAGCCTTATTATATTGTCCTTTAATATTTTTATTCTCATAAACTTTAACATCATCTTTAAATAAAGTAACCTCAATATTGAAAGTCAACAAATCACCTTCAGTCTTGTAGGCCATTATAACATGGTATGTAGATAATGACAATAAAAATCACTTATATTTTTGCAAACTTTTTTCATAATAAAAACAGGTGAGAATATGAAAAAGCTTTCTTTTTTTATTAAAAGTTGTATTTTTTTATGTGCTTTAGGAATTATTACCATAATTAGCTTATACACTTATGCTTTTTTTAGTCCGAAAATTGAGTTAAAAAGTTCTAATCAATTTTATATTTATGATAAGGATGATAAAATGGTTTATGAAGGTTCTCAAACTACAGAATGGGTCGACTTAGAAAATATTTCCCCCAATTTAATTAATGCTGTTATAAGTATTGAAGACAAAAACTTCTATAAACATAAAGGCTTTGATTATTTGCGAATTGCTAAAGCTATGCTTAGTAATCTAAAAAATCGAGACATTGTGCAGGGCGCCTCCACAATTAGCCAACAATATATTAAGAATATGTATTTAGACTTTGATAAAACTTGGTCACGAAAAATTGAAGAAGCTTTTTTGACTTTAGAATTAGAAATGCACTATTCGAAAGAAGAAATCTTGGAAGGCTATCTAAATACTATTAACTATGGCCAAGGAAATTACGGAGTAGAAAATGCTAGTCAATATTATTTTAATAAAAGCGCCAAAGATTTATCGTTAGAAGAAGCTACCATATTAGCAGGTATTCCGAAAAGTCCCAACAATTATAATCCGGTTAGCAATCGTCAAAAGGCTGTGAAAAGAGCGAAATTAGTAGCTACGGCTATGGTTAATAATGAATATATTACGGAAAAAGAAAAAGATAGTTTAAATTATGATGCTTTAGAAATCATTGGCGAACGTAAAACTAATAACTTACAAACTTTAATGTATTATCAAGATGCAGTATTAAGTGAACTTAAAACTTTAGATAATATCCCGAAGTCTTTAATAGACTCTGGAGGTTTAAAAATTTATACAACTTTAGATTTGCAAGCCCAAGAAACTTTGGAAAAAGCAATTTTAAATAATATGGATGATTCTTCATTGCAAGTAGCTAGTGTTATTATCAATCCCAAAAATGGCGGAGTTTCGGCGTTAGTTGGAGGATATGATTATGCTAAAAGCCAATACAATAGAGCAATTAGTTCTAAAAGACAGGTTGGCTCGACAATGAAACCGATTCTCTACTATGCGGCTTTAGAAAATAATTTTACCGCTGCTACTACTTTTTTATCAGCTCCAACAACATTTAGTTTAGCCAATGATAAAACTTATTCCCCCTCAAATTATAATGATAAGTATGCTAATAAAGAAATAACTATGGCAGCGGCGATATCTTATTCTGATAATATTTATGCTGTCAAAACCCACTTGTTTTTGGGCGAAGATGTTTTAGTAGATACTGCTCATAAAATGGGGATTACTGAAAAATTAAAAGCTAATGCTTCTTTACCTTTAGGAACTTCCGAAATGTCCATGCTTGATTTTGCTAATGCCTATACAACTTTAGCTAGTGGCGGTTATAAAAGAAACATCCATTTTATAAAAAAAGTAGAAGACTTAAATGGAAATGTATTATACGAATATAAAAATAAAAAAGACTTAGTTTTAAATGAAAACTATGTTTATATTTTAAATGAATTATTAACCTCTACTTATAATAGTGCTTTTATAGACTATAATTCACCTACTGTTATGTCCTTAGCTTCTAGCCTTACAAAAAAATATGCAATTAAAACAGGATCAACCGGTAGTGACTGTTGGATGATTGGGTATAATAAAAAACATTTAATGTTAGTCTGGAATGGTTATGATGATAGCAGTCCCGTGAAAGTAAGCGATGGTCAAATTTCTAAAAAAATTTGGTTAGAAACTTCCGAAACTTTGCTTAATAATCAAGATAATACTTGGTATGATGTTCCGAAAAATATTATTGGTTTGCCGTTAAATGCCATAACTGGTAAAGATGATACCAATAGTAAAAATTCTAATATTTTCTATTTTGTTAAAGGAACCGAACCCGGAGCTAATCAAGAAATTTTGGTATCAAAAAATACTACTATAGAGTAGTATCTTTTTTAATTTTGATTATAATTTGATATTCATTATCCAAATCTACTTCTTCACTATCTATATTGAAGCCTTTTTCTTTTAGACCATCGATTATTTCGCGCGTATTATTAATAGCACTCTTTAAGTCTAGTCCTGCCTCTTGTTGTTGTTTAGCTTCATAATTAGGATCAAGTAACTCTACCTGATCCATTGGATCAAATAAAGTTTCTAATTCTGGTTCTTCGTTAGGTTGAGAAGCTTGTAAATCTATAACTGGTGTATCATCAGGAACAGGTTCTGCAGGCGGCTGAACAGGTTCTTGGGGTGGTAAATTGAAGAATTTATTTGGTTCAGGAGCTGGTTCAGGGGAAACTGGTTGAGCCGTTGTAGCATTTGGAATAGGATTAGGCGTACTATTAAAGATAGAATCATCACCCGTTAAAGTATTCATGTTCGCTGATTCATCTTCTAAGAAGTTGAAAAATTTATTTTGCGGTTTAGTTTCATCAATAGGAGCAGCACTAGGTCTTGGGGCTTGATTATCAAAATTAAAGAAAGTATTTCCCGCTCCAGTATTAGGTGAAACAATATCAGTTGCATTTTCTTTGATAGCATCTACACTAGGTGTAGTAGTGACAATTGGAATACCTTGTCCGTCACTTTGTTCTGATTTTTTGATTTCCATATCCAGTTGTCTTACTGTAAGTCTTTCATTAATAATTTTATTTAACCATTCTTTTTGTTTATCTTTATTTTCCACAGCTAATAGACTACGTGCATGTCTTTCCGAAATTTGTCCATTGAGTAGAGCTTGTTGTACCGATTCATCTAAATTTAATAAGCGTAATTTATTAGCAATAGCTGGTTGCGATACACCCATTTTTTTAGCTAATTGTTCTTGAGTTAAATAACCTTTATCTAATATATTTTTATAACTTCTTGCTTCTTCAATAGCCGTTAAATCTTTACGTTGAACATTTTCAACTAAAGCTACTTCAGCACTAGTTTGATCATCGATATTAGAAATAATAGCGGGAACAGTTGTTAATCCTGCCATCCCAGCGGCACGATAACGTCTTTCTCCGGCAATGATTTCGTATTTAGCTCCCATCTTTCTTAATACTAAGGGTTGTATTATTCCATGTTCTTTGATAGATTGAGCAAGTTCTTGAAGTTCTTGTTCATCAAAAGTCATACGTGGTTGAAATTGATTAGGAATAATATCTGCTAAAGCTATCTGTAAGACCTCGTTATTTGTATTATTCATACTAAATGCCCCTTTTTATTTTATTCTATTATTTATTTTATCAATTTTTTTTAGACTTTTCAATTCCTAATGATTGGAAAAGAAAAAATAGTAGATTTTCTTTTCCTACTATTTATTACTTCTATTGATTATTTTCTAACATTTTAAGTTCACGTGTTAATTGTTTTATTTGTTCTCTCTTAAATTTTTTTTCTTGTTCTCTATCTTCCTCTTGTTGTTTTTTTACAATTTCTTTAACTTGAGCAATTAATTCCAATAATACAGACTTTTCTATTTCAGTAATGGGGTTTCCATCGGCTGCATTCTTTAAACAATAATCATCAGGTAATATATCTATTTGCATTAATCCCTTAGTTAAAGGTATAAAATAAACTCCACATTTTAATTTTAATAGTTCTTCATCAAGAGTAGGACTTATTTGATCATATTTTGATCTGCATGAATGTCTGAAAAGCTTATGAAATTCAGGGTTTAAACCAGATATAATTTCGCGCATTATATTTATATCATGGCGGTAATTAATTATCTTTATAACGTCTAAATATATCTTATATAACTTAAGTAATTCCTCTTCTTTCTTTTTAAAATCACTAAGCTTGATACCATCTTTATATAGTTTAAATGTACATAAATCTTGATTAATAATTGGTTTTAAATATTTATCCTTAGCAATTTTTTCTTTTAATTTCTGGACTGCTTGATTATACTTATTTAACTCTTCTTCAATATCTTTGCCTTGAGGAATTTTAACTTTTTCATTATTAATTAATACTATGCGGTCATAATTATTTAAATTTATTTCTACTAAATGGTTGGAAATTGTAGCATTTTCAACCCTGGCTATAATGTTCTGTGTTTCATCATAGATGCAACCCTCTCTAATTCGATAAAATTTAGTATGTTTGTCATTTAGATAAATGTCAACCAACCCACGTTCAAGGTCAAGGGAATGGTCATAGTCTAAATTAATTTGATTAGGATAATCTATTTCATACTCTGTTGTATTATCATACCATTTATGATCCCATCTATGTTCAAAATAATATCGACTAAAGGGATTTCCTTTTTCATCAATAATTGAAATCTTTTTATTAACTTCATTGTCTCCGTAACTATACATATGAGAGTTAGATTTTTCAACTTTAAAGTTTCCCTGTGACGTATTTACTTCATACTCTCCATCATTTAATTCTGTTATTAGTTTTATTAGTTCTAAATTCACATCATTTTTCTTCATTAACAAAACCTCCCATTTCATTTTTATTTTATCATATATTTTCTTTTTTACAAAGGTTTCTTTTTTATTTTATCATATGGTCTAGGATAGCCTGCAGGAGTATTATCAACCTTTTTGATTTTTACAATATTTCTTAAAGACTTTTCAATTGGCAAATTAAATTGAATTACTTTATCTAATTTTCCATTTAAAATATTAAGTTCATTAGTGATTGCTTGAATTTCTTCGTCAACATTACCTTTAAGAGCAATAAAATAACAATCTTTTTTGGTAAGCGGCAAACACAATTCAATTAAGGTATTTAAGTTAGCGACAGCTCGGGCAGTTACTAAGTCGTATTTATCTTTATTATTTAAAGCGTATGCTTCTACTCTATCATGAATTAATTTTACGTTATCTAACTTTATTTCTTTAATTAATGTGTTTAGAAATTTTATTTTTTTATTATTCGAATCAATTATGTCTAAAGCTAGATGAGGATAAAATATTTTTAAAACTATTCCTGGAAATCCAGCACCACTTCCTACATCTAAAAGATTATTTATACTATTTAAGTCAATAGCTTTAACAATCGTTAAACTATCATAAAAATGTTTTAAGTAAACATCTTCTTTTTTAGTAATAGCTGTTAAGTTTGTTTTGGCATTTTCGGCAACTAAAATTTGATAATATTTCTCTAGTTTATTTAATTTATCATCATCGAGATCAATATTTAGCTTTTTGAGTTCTAAAATAAATTCTTCTTTAGTCATTATTTACCATATTCTTTCTTTAAGTATACCGTTAATACCGCGATGTCCGCTGGATTTACGCCACTAATTCTTGTAGCTTGCGCAATGGTTGTAGGCATTACTTTTTTTAGCTTTTCGCGCGCTTCGGTGGCTATATTTCCCACTTTATCATAATCTATATCACTAGGAATTTGCTTACTTTCTAAGTTTATTAGTTTTTCAACTTCTTTTTCCATTTTCTTAATATAACCTTCATATTTAATAGCTATTTCCACTTGTTCTTTAACTTCTTCAGAAAAATCTAGGTCAACAAAATTTTCTAAAAATTTTAAGGTGATAGCTGGTCTTTTAAGAAGATTAGAAAGTTTCAAAGATGAGGCAGGTACTTCAATGTTACTTGCGATAAAAATTTGTTTATTTGCTTCATTTAATTTTAAATTGGTAGTTTCTAAAATATCTATTAACTTTTGAATATTTGTTTTTTTTGTTTGAAGATTTTGATATTGCTTCTTACTGATTAAGCCAACTTGATATCCATAATCTCTTAATCTTAAGTCCGCATTATCGCCTCTTAAAAGTAAACGATATTCCGCTCTGGATGTTAGAAGACGATAAGGCTCTTTGGTCCCTTTAGTGACTAAATCATCAATTAAAACCCCAATATAAGCTTCATTTCTTTTTAAAATTAAAGGTTCTTTATTTTGCAATTTTAAAGCCGCATTAATTCCGGCGATTAAACCTTGAGCGGCTGCTTCTTCATAACCACTTGTCCCATTTATTTGGCCCGCTGTAAATAAGTTTTCGACTACTTTAGTTTCCAAAGAGGCTTTTAATTGTAAAGGATTGATGGCATCATATTCAATAGCATACGCATATTTATTTATTTGAGCATGTTCAAAACCTTTTAAACTATGCACCATTTTTTCTTGAATATCAATAGGCATACTAGTAGAAAAGCCTTGTAAATACCATTCATCATTTTCTTTAGTTTCCGGTTCAAAAAACAATTGATGTCTTTCTTTATCTTGAAATCTCACTATTTTATCTTCAATAGATGGACAATATCTAGGCCCTACTCCTTCGACATAGCCGCCATACATACTAGATTTACTTAAATTTTCTTTAATTATTTGATGAGTTTTCTCATTAGTATAAACTAAATAACAACTTTCTTGTTTATCAATATCATAAGAAGCAGGATTATCAAAACTAAATGTTAAATATTCTTGATCTCCTTTTTCTTCTTGTAAAACTTGTAAATCGACACTGTTTTTGGCAATTCTTGGTGGCGTCCCCGTTTTTAATCTTTGAATTTCAAATCCCAATTTGCGCAGGTTATCACTTAAATTTTTGGATTCTTTTTCCCCGTGCGGTCCACTCGGAGTTTTACTATCACCTACTAATATTTGGGCTTTTAAATAAGTTCCGGTCGTTAAGATAACTGCTTTTGCAGCAATAGGTTCATTATCTTCTAAAAGAATACCTTTTATTTTGTTATCTTCAACTATTAAATTTTCCACCATTGCTTCTTTTATCTCAAGATACTTTTGGCCTTGTAGAGCCTCCAACATTTTTTGAGGATATTGCTTTTTATCGGCTTGGGCTCTTAGAGAACGAACAGCGGGCCCTTTTTTGGCATTCAACATTTTGATTTGTAAATGAGTCTTATCGGCGATCTTGCCCATAATTCCGCCTAAAGCATCAATTTCGCGAACTACTATACCTTTAGCCGAACCTCCTATGGAAGGATTACATGGCATATCAGCAATATTTTTAATATTAGCCGTAATTAGTAAAGTTTTCATTTTTAATTGACTGGCGGCATGGGCTGCTTCACAACCGGCATGACCTCCACCAACTACTATAACATCGTACACTATATCATCTACTTTCCTAAACAGAAATTTTTAAATAATTTATCTAATAATTCATCCTCATAGGTTTCCCCAGTTATCTGCCCTAATAAATCAAATACTTTTTTTAAGTCAATCTCTAACATATCAATAGGAATATTATTACTTACTTCTTTTTGCAAATCATGAATGATAATTTGTGCTTGTTTTAATAAAGCAATTTGCCGAGCGTTACTGACATAAGTAAAATCTTGAGTTGTAATATGACTTAAATTAAATTCCTTAATTATTTGCTTTTTTAGTTCTTTTATACCTTCAATAGTTTTGGTGTTACCATAAATTGCTGGCTTTTCAAAATCTATTTTTAAAGGTTTATCATTTTTATTAATAAAGATTAAGCGCTTTTTGTTATCCGTAAAGTTTAAAATCTCTTCATCTTCGGCTGTTAGTTTTTCTTCGCCATTTAATACACATATTATTAAATCGACATTTTGAATTATTTGACGAGACTTTTCTACTCCTAACTTTTCGACTTCATCTGCGGTATTTCTAATACCCGCTGTATCAATAAAATTGAATCTAATTCCGTTAATTAAAGCACTACCTTCCACAATATCTCTAGTTGTTCCGGCAATATTTGTAACAATGGCTTTATTTTCCTCAATTAATTTATTAAGTAAACTACTTTTACCAACATTCGGACGACCAATTAAAGCAACATTTATGCCCTCTTTTATGATTTTTCCATCATGAGCGGAAGCTAAAATTTTAGTAAGTTCTTCATTGATATAAGTAATTTTATCTTTTAACATTTCTATTGTTATTTCTTCAATATCTTCATATTCAGGATAATCAATATTCACTTCAATATTAGCTAGAACATCTAAAATATTATTGCGTAAAGTATTAATAATTGTTGATAAACTGCCCTTAACTTGGTTTAAAGATAATTTTCGGCTAGCATCAGTACTGGCAGATATTAAATCACTTACCGCTTCAGCTTGGACTAAATCAATCCGCCCATTTAAAAAAGCTCTTTTAGTAAACTCCCCTGCTTCCGCTAAGCGACAGCCATTTAGAAGAAGTAATTCTAAGACTTTATTAGTTGAAGAAATTCCTCCATGACAATTGATTTCCACAATATCTTCTTTGGTATATGTTTTAGGAGCACGCATAACGGAAACTAATACTTCATCAATTTGTTCTTCTTTGTCACAAATAAATCCATAATGAATGGTATGAGTTGCTACCTTAGTTAAGTCTTTTCCAGAAAATAATTTATTAGCAATGCTAATAGCCTCTTTTCCACTCAAACGAATTATAGAAATAGCACCAACACCTAAGGCCGTAGATATTGCACAGATTGTATCATTCATAGAAATTCTCCTTCTCCTCGCGTATTATAGCACGCCCAATCATAAAAAAACAATAAGTCAAGCTTATTGTTAATCAACTTTCTTAATTACCACATGACGATTAGGTTCTTCCCCTTCGCTAATAGTGGTAACACCCTTAAAGTTAGTTAAAGCATTATGAACAATTCTTCTTTCATAAGAATTCATATTTTCTAAACTTGCATCAATACCTGTTTGACGAACTTCTTTGGCTACTCTTTTAGCTAAACGTTCTAAGTTAGCATTTTTCTTATCTTTATAATTTTCGACATCTAATATGATGTAAGGTAGCATACCTATTTCTTTACTAATCATCTGGCGCACTATTAATTGGAGAGCTGTTAAAGTTTGACCATTCTTCCCAATTAATATCGCATTATTATTAGAAAACATTTTTAAATAAATTTGTTCTTCGCGGATACGACTTTCAAAACTTACTTCTAAACCCATTTTATTTAAAAGTCCACTTAGAAAAGTTTTAACTTCTTCTAAAATATCATCCAATTTAATTACTTTTACAACTTGGGTTGTTCCTTTAAATAAGCCACCTTTTTTTTCAAAAGTTTTATAAATCACTTGGTTTTTTTCTAACTTATTATCTGCTAAAATACTTTCTAAAACAGTTTCCCAATCTTTTCCACTTTGTTCATATACTTTCATAATTCTAACCTTCTTACTACTTATTCTTTATTTTCTTTCTCTTATCTTTTTTGGGTTCTTTATTCTTTGATGTTTTTAAAATTAGATTTTGTAATACCATTATACCATTAGTTACAATCCAATATAAAGCAATTGCGACTGGTAAAGTGATAGAAACAACCGAAATCATGATTATCATAAACTTAGACATCATTTGCATTTGTTTCTCGGCTTCGCCACCAGCACCATTAGATGCCATATTTATTTTAAATGATAAGTATGTTGTTAATAAGATTAAAATTATTATCAAAATACAAATAATTTTGACAGCAACAGTTCCTGTTGTAATACCAATTAAAGTTGTAGTTCCTAATTTTATGCCAAATAAGCTTTCCTCAAATATCGCTGGAACACGATTTATTGCTTCTAGGAAAGCAAAGAATAAAGGTAATTGAATAAACGAAACTAAACAACTCGACATCGGATTTATATTATATTTTTTATAAACCATCATTGTTTCTTGGCTTTTTGTCATCATTGATTCGTTATCGGTTCGATTCTGATATTTTTTTTCAATTTTGTTTATCTCTGGCTGAGCTTTTTTCATATTTTCTGACATATTTAAACTTTTTTTTGTAAGAGGCATTAATATTATACGAATTAAAGCTCCTACTACCATGACAGCCACACCGAAATTGCCTAATAATTTTCCAACGTTAATGATTATCCAAGCCAACGGTTTAACAAATATACTTTCCCATAAACCATGATATTTTATACTACTTAATTTAAACTTTTCACATTCTGGTAATTTGCTAAGTTTTGTTTGCATCTGTTTTTCATTTTTATCATAAATACTAATTAATTCTTTATCTTTAGGACGACATAAAATATCGTTTCGCACTGCTTGTCCTGTTTCTTCATTTTTTATTAACTGCTTATCTTTATCAGTTATATAATTAGAAGTGCCACAACCTGTACAACCTAAAAGTAATATTACTACTAAAAATATCGATAATTTCTTTTTCATTAGTTCACCTTTTTTTCTAATAATTTTTCCATACTTGTTAATAGTTTATCATATTTTTCATCTTTACAGGACTTTTTTGCAATAATTATATAATCATTATATGCAGTAAAACTTTGGATATTAGCAGTTACGATATTTTTTATTCTTCTTTTGACTTTATTACGCGTGACGGCATTCCCAATTTTTTTACCAACTGCAAAGCCAAATTTTGGATTTTCTAAATTGCTTTTCATTATATATATAATATAATGTTCATTTTTTAAAGATTTTCCTTCTTTAATTATTTGATTAAAATATCTATTATCTTTTACAATGTCTTTTTTTTTCATATAATTAGTCCTTTTTAGAAGAAAAACCATAACTATATTATGGTTTATTTAGATAACACTTTACGACCTTTTTTTCTTCTTGCTTTTAATATTTTAGTTTCTTTTCTAGCAAAAAAACCATGTTTCTTTGCTTTTTTACGATTATTTGGTTGATATGTTCTTTTCATTTTTGCACCTCCAAACCTTTGTTAAGTCAATTTATTATATTATGAACTATTTAGAAAAGTCAAGAAAAGATAAAATATATTTTGAATTGAAAAACATGAACTTTACTTATAAATATAATCTTGTTACAATAATAAACAATAAATTGAAGGTGTTGCTATGAAAGAAATTCCTTATAATATAGTTGTTAATGATAATAATTATGATTATGAAAATGACAAAAATATAATTCATGACGGGATTAATAATGCACTTACTTATAATAAAGAAAAAAATAATTTTAATTTTCTAACTCACGAATATCTTTTTATTCTTTATTTAAAAAAAGAGGTATTACAAGGCCCTTGGTTAGCTTCCCAATTTTTAATTTTTTGTGATAACTTTTACCTTGATTATCCTATAAGTTTTAATTTATATGATTCTCTTTCAGCTGTATTGATTGAAATAAATAAAATGGAATACATCGCCAAATATATAAATTTTTTAAAAGAAGATAAAGATAGGGGAGAAAATCAAATTCAACAGCTATTACAATTTGGGGAAATTGCCACTGATTTTCTTATTAGAGTGCGAGGTTATAGTTTAATTAATTGCTCAGGTCAAAAATTTATTATAACCGCTAGAAATAATTGTGAAAAAAAATTTGAAAATTATTTAATTGATGGTTATATGCTTCAAAGAAAACAACAATACGTTTTTAAATATAACGGACTTATAAGCAGCGCTTACTTTGAAAAAAGACCTGTATTACCAACTAAAGAAAGCTATTTTCCAATAAAGGAAATAATTGAAGTTAATACTAATAAATATCAAAGAACCTTAAATTGGCATTTTAAATAGGCATTGTTGATAACTATTTTATAATTAACTAAATATTTCTATATACACAGTTTTTTTTATTAGTTCACAATTTTATAAACAAATCAATCACTTTATTTAAAGGGATTTTTTTATTTATCAACATTTTTTTTATATTTGTTAATAAAGTTATACATACTGTTCATAAAAAATCAAAAAAAATTTGTGGATTTTGTTGATAAGTTAAAAATTTTTAGTTATTATAGGCTTAAAAATTGTTGATAACATTGTTTATAAGTTATGGGAGAAATTTTAACTCTTTTAATTTTGACGAAAGTAAGTTAAAATGAAGATGTTATTAAAGGTAGTGGGGTGATGTTGATGAACAATGAAACTCTTTGGGATAATTTTCTAGATATTATATGTAAGAAAACCAATCCTGTTTCGTTTAATACTTGGTTTAACAATATTGCCTTAGAAAATATTACTGATTCCAAAATAACTATCAAAGTACCTTACGCTATGCATAAAAAGGTATTAAGTGATAATTATTATTCCTTAATTGAAGATGCTTTTATGTCTTTAACGGGAATTACTTATGATATCGATTTTGTTTTAGAAGAGGAAATTAATAAAGATATAAATACAGAAATTTTAAATTCTAATGTGGAAAAAGAAAAAAAATGGGAGTCTAATTTAATTGAAAGTTATACTTTTGATAATTTTGTGGTAGGTGACACGAATAGATTTGCCAAAACAGCTGCCGTAGCTGTTACAGAACAACCTGGAAAGATTTATAATCCCTTATTTATTTATGGCAAAAGTGGTTTAGGAAAAACTCATTTAATGCATGCAATTGGTAATCAAATTATGCGAAATACTAATCTGAAAGTTTTATACACAACCAGTGATATGTTTATGAACGATTTTACGGGCATTGCTAAAAGTGATGGGAATAATTTAGAATATGCTAATTTATTTAAAGAAAAATATCGGAATGTTGATGTTTTAATAATTGATGATATTCAATATTTAGTAGGAGCAGAGAAGACACAACAAGAATTTTTTCACACTTTCAATGCTTTGCATCAAGCCAATAAACAAATTATTATTTCTTCGGATAGATCTCCTGATGATTTAAAAAAACTAGAAGAGCGCTTGAGGTCGCGATTTACTTGGGGACTTCCTGTTGATATCTATCCACCTGATTTTGATTTACGTTGTCGAATTTTAAAAAATAAAATTAAAAATTTAGATATTGCTAACTTAATAGAAGAAGATGTCATTGAATATATTGCTAATTCCTGTGATAATGATGTGCGTTATCTAGAAGGCGCTATTACAAGGTTATGTGCTTATGCAGCGATGACGGTACCAAAGAAAATTAATATGGAATTTGCCAATGAAGCTTTAAAAGATTATATTACCAAAAACATTTATAACAATGGGGACATACCTAGTATTCAAAAAGCCGTAAGTGATTACTACAATATAACGATTGAGGAATTAAAATCGAAAAAGAGAAGCAATAAAATAGCTTATCCGCGAATGTTAGCAATGTATCTATCAAGAATGTTAACCGATGAATCATTTCCACGAATTGGCCTAGAATTTGGAGGTCGGGATCATTCCACAGTAATTCATGCTTGTGATAAAATAGAACAAGATTTAAAAAATAATGAACAATTAAAAGAAGTCATTAAAGAAATAAAAAATAATATAACTTGTTAATAACATAATCTTTATGCACATTTATATAAACAAGAAAAAGTCCCTTTAAAAAGGTATTTTAGAAGTTATAAACAATATGAACGTTATTATTAATATTAAGTTTAGAAAGAAGGAATAAAAATGAAATTTACGATTCAAAAAAATATTTTATTAGAAAATTTAAATTATGTAACAAAGGCGATATCGATAAAAAATATTATCCCTATCTTAAATGGAATTAAATTTGAATTAACAGAAGAAGGATTATCTTTAACAGCTAGCGATTCGGAATTAACAATTAAAACTTTTATTGAAGAAAAAAATATTACGAAAATAGAGAAGACAGGAACTATTATCATTCAAAGTAAATTTATAACGGAAATAATTCGAAAAATGCCTGCAGACACAATTAACTTTGAAGTAATTGATGGCTTAAAAATCAAAATATTTACTGAGAGTAATCAATATAATTTAAATTGTTTGGATCCAAAAGAATATCCATCTTTAAAATTAGAAGAAAGTAAAACACCTTTAATTATCAACAGTAGTATTTTTAAAGAGGTAATAAATCAAACATCTTTTGCTATATCTAACCAAGAATTAAGACCTATATTAACAGGTATTAATTTAAAAATAGTAGGGGATATGTTAGAATGTGTAGCAACCGATTCATATCGTTTGTCAAAAAAGAATATTCAAATAGCTAATGCTGTAAAAGAAGATATTAACATTGTCATTCCTGGTAAGAATTTAATTGAATTTGAAAAAATATTAGGAGAAGATGAAGATTTAGAATTACATATTTTTAATTCTAAGATTCTATTTAAATATAAAAATATTTTATTCCAAAGTAATTTATTAAATGGAACATTCCCAAATACAACAAATTTAATTCCTACAGAATTTGAAATTATTGCCAAAACAAATATTAACGATTATTTTGCTGCCATTGATAGAGCTTCCTTATTAACTCAAGGTAAAGATAAAAACATTGTTAAAATGAAAATTGAAAATGGAAAAATGTTAATCAATTCCTATGCTTCGGAAATTGGTAAAGTAGAAGAAAAAGTTACAATTGATACAGATAAAGCGGCGAAAATTGATATTTCCTTTAGTGCTAAATATATGCTAGAGGCTCTAAAAACTATTCAAGATGAAGAAATATTAATTTTACTTAATAGTGATGTAAAACCTATTGTTATTAAATCTGTTAATGATGAATCATTAATTCATTTGATTTTACCAATTAAAACTTATTAATATAATCGTTCATAGTGTCTAGTAAGTATAAAAAAATAAATATTCCTAGAATTTTAGTGGTATACTGAAAATAGTAAAGGAGAAAAAAATATGGACGATAAAACAAAAGCTAAAATAGGAGCGGGAATTATCGCAGGAACAATGATTGGTGGAAGTATGCCTGCCTTAGCAGCGCCAGAACAACCTGGAGAAATTTACAGTAATGAAAATTATGTAGATTCTGCCGAAATAGATACTCAAAAAGTTCTGGAAAATTTATATGTAGAACAGATGAATACTTTAGTTCCCGCATTAGAAAATCTAAAAAAATTTTATACTGATGTAGATACCAAAAATATCATAAAGACAGCCTATAGTTATGCTTATGATGCTTTCCAAAAACCGCTAAATGACAGTATTCTTTTAGATGAACAGACAAATGTAACTAATGCTTATATTTCCTTAATAATTCGTAATAATAATATTTTAAATAGTCTTAGAATTAAATCAGCAGGAAATGCTAGAGATACTGATTATGGAGTAATAATGGATCCAAATTCTGAATATGGTTTTCGTATAAAAACGGAAGAAGATAAAAATTTAATTGAACAATATTCTCGCATAATTGAAAATAGACCTATCATTAGCAATGATTTATTAGACTTGTTTATAAAAGCTCAATCTTTAACTCAAAGTGGTCCTACTAGATAAAGAAAACATTATGAAAATTTGTAATGTTTTTTTTGTTTAACGAAAACCCCCAGTTGTACTGGGGGTTCTAAAGAGCTTTAGCGTTGCGAAGAAAAACCTCCTTT
>CANQQP010000021.1 GCA_947626055.1 uncultured Bacilli bacterium
TATTTCTCAAGCAAAGTTTATCTTTGTTTGTTATCTTCTAATTTTCAATTGGTATCATTTTAACTAATGATTAACATTTCAATTATTAAAAAACAAGTTTTTTTACTTGTTTATACTATTCTTTCAAATAAGATTTTGGGCTCATTTAATTTATCTCCAGGTTTTAAGCCGGCAAAAGAATTTAGAGAAGCCAAATCATTCTTAGTTGTATTCAATTGATTAAATATATTCTGAGCAGTTTGCGGAATAAAAGGTTGTAATAAAACCGCACAAATACGAATGGCTTCTAAAAGATTGTATAATACTGTTCCTAATCTTTCCTTTTTAGTTTCATCTTTGGCTAAAGTCCAAGGTGTTACTTCATCGATATATTTGTTGCATTTTCTTAATACATTAAATATTTCATCAATACTTTCACCAATTCTAAGTTCTTCCATTTTTTGAGCAACTACATCTTTTAAAGCTAGTGCACTATTAATTAAATCATTATCAATATCTTCTTTTGCAACTGGTTTTTGAATAATACCATCAAAGTATTTATAAGCCATCGATATAGTTCTATTGACTAAATTTCCTAAAATATTTGCTAAATCCGAATTGTGTCTTTCCACAATTAATTCATCGGTTATATTACCATCGGCAGCGTAAGGAATTTCATGTAAAACATAATATCTAATAGTATCTAAACCATATTTTTGCACTAAATCATCAGCATACATAATATTACCTTTAGATTTACTCATTTTATCATTGCCAAATAGTAACCAAGGATGACCAAATACTTGTTTTGGTAAAGGTAAATCTAAAGCCATTAAAATAATTGGCCAATAAATGGTATGGAAACGAACAATATCTTTGCCTATTAAATGTAAGTCAGCTGGCCATAATTTTGGAAATTCCGGTTGCGGATTATCAACTTCATAGCCAATATTAGTTATATAATTTGATAAAGCATCAATCCAAACATATACAATATGTTTATCATCGAAAGTAACAGGTATTCCCCATTTAAAAGAAGTACGCGAAACACACAGATCTTGTAAGCCAGGACGCAAAAAATTATTAATCATTTCATTTTTACGAGCTTCCGGTTTAATAAATTCCGGATGAGATTCTATATATTCTATTAAACGGTCTTGATATTTAGACAAGCGTAAAAAATAGGCTTCTTCACTAGTTTCATGAACTTCTCGCCCACAATCCGGACACTTACCATTTATCAGTTGAGATTCTGTCCAAAAAGATTCACATGGGGTACAATATAATCCGGTATATTCCCCTTTATAGATATCCCCTTGATCGTATAATTTTTTGAAAATGTCTTGGACTTTTCTTTCATGTTCTTTATCTGTAGTTCTAACAAATTTATCATATGTCGTATCCATAATATCCCAAATTTTCTTAATTTCACCTGCAATATTATCAACGTATTCTTGAGGAGTTATCCCCATTTCTTTCGCTTTTAGCTCAATTTTTTCTCCATGTTCATCAGTTCCTGTTTGAAAATAAACATCATAGCCGCAAAGCCTTTTATAACGCGCAATAGCATCGGCCAAAACAATTTCATAAGTATTGCCAATATGAGGTTTAGCTGAAGTATAGGCAATTGCGGTAGATATATAATATTTTTCTTTCATATTCTTTTTCTCCTATCTTTTATAAATTCTTTTATTCAAATAATTATCTAGGATTTTAAGGGAAGGCGCACAAGTATTGTCTGGTAAGTTATCCAAAGGAAAATACGCATAAGCTACATGCTCCAAGGAAGAACCTAGATCAATTTTACCAGATACTTTTAAAGCGATAAAACCGATTGTAACAAAATGGGCATAGGAATTGATATCATCAGCTATGGAAACGATTTTTAAATCATTCACTTCTAAATTAGTTTCTTCTTTTACTTTTCTTTGAGCTGCTTCTTCTAAAATTTCGCCATATTTTACTTTTCCAGCAGGAAGAGTCCACATTCCCTCTAAGTGCATAGCGCTATCTGCTAGTTCAGAATTTTCATTTCGTAAAATTAACAAAACCTTATTTTCC
Source organism: uncultured Bacilli bacterium (assembly GCA_947626055.1). Lineage (GTDB taxonomy): Bacteria > Bacillota_I > Bacilli_A > RF39 > UBA660 > HGM10766. The sequence continues at coordinate 2,041 of CANQQP010000021.1, forward strand.
TTATTTAAGATAATAATTCCCACACCAACACCAGGCATAATACCACCTTCAAAAATCGCCAGTTAAATTATATCATTACTCCGTTTATTAAGCAATTTTTATTTAGGTAAAATAACTGTAAATAAAAGTGTTAAAAATGTTAAAAACTAATAAAGATTGCGCTATAATTTTCTTAAAGGGATTGATTATAATGATTATTGCTATTAATTTCGAAAAATTAGAAAAAACATTAGGAAACTTTTTTGGTAAAATTGGAAAATTTTTTGTTGATGCCTTTAACGTAGTGGTAGGAGCATTTGATAAATTTTTCCCTCATGAAGTATCAATTATAATTTTAATTACTTTAGCAGCTTTTATCGCTATTTATATCTTTACACAAAAAATTAATAAATAATTAATTTTTTTTTGCTCTATAAATTATATATTCCAAAATACATATAATTATAATGGTGATATTTGTGGAATATAATATGATTAATGGGATTCAAATTAATTTAGATATCCCCTATCCTCCTATCGGAGATTTAAAGCCTAATCCAAAATTAGCTTATAAATTAAAAGAGGCTTACGCCGGACCTATCAGTGAACTTTCTTGTATAACTAAATATATATTTGAACATATTAGCTTCAATAGTGATATTATCGAGATTAAAACTGTTTTAAAAAAAATTGCTATTATCGAAATGAAACATTTAGATATCTTAGGAACTATGATTAAAAAGTTAGGAATTTCTCCTACTTACACTGCTTTTAATTCGGTTGAAAATGAAAGTTATTGGCAAAGTAATCTCATTAGTTATGAAACAGATTTAATTAAATGTCTCAAAGAAAATATTATAGATGAACAAAAAGCTATTAACCTTTATAAACAGCTCATTATAGATGCTCAAGATGAAAAGATAGCCAAAGTTTTAAAAAGAATTATTTTAGATGAAGAAAATCATATTAAAATTTTTCAATCTATCTTAAATAATTTAATTTAATTAATTTTTTTATTTCTTTGACAAAAATCGATTCATTCTCTTTATTAACATAAAGATAGACCCGATTCTTACTTCTTGTTAAAGCTACGTAAAAAAGGCGTCGCTCTTCGGCATAGGGATAATCATCTTGCTTATTTAGATATTTTAAAATGGGTTCTTCAACTACTTGAGAAGGAAAACCATATTTATTGTTTTCTAAATTAATAATAATCACATTATCGCTTTCTAAACCTTTAGCTTTATGTACTGTTAAAAAACGAATCTCATTTAGAGATTTTTCTTTGGAAGTAATATAACCTTTACTATCAACATTAAACTTTTGCAAATCTAAATATTTTTTTAAATCAAAATTATTTCGACCTAAAATAAATAAAGATCCTTGCGTAGTTAATTTTTCAATTAAATTGGTAAAATCATTTTTACGTTCTTTATAATAAATGATAATGATCGGATTTACGATATTTTTTAGAGCTTGCAATTCTTTTTTTAATTGATTAGGATTTTTATTAATAAATTGACCAGCAATATCTATTAAATTTTGGGGATTGCGATAAGTGTGCGTAATATTTAAAATGTTGCTATTTTTAAAATACTGGGAAAAATTTAGAAAAATGGCTAGTGAGCACCCATTAAATCGATAAATAGATTGCCAGTCATCTCCAACTACCATTAATTTGGCCTGAAGATAAGTACACAATTTATTTAAAAGTTCATAACGCAGATAAGAAGTATCTTGATACTCATCAACAATAATATATTTATATTTTAAAGAAAAATTTTTCGAATGTTTAATGGCTAGAGAGATCATATCATTAAAATCAATCGTCTGGCGAGAAAATAATTCTTTTTCATATTCTAAATATAAAGCATAAATAACAATTAATAAAAATCTATCTTTTTTTCTAAACGGCTGATAAATAAAATTTTTTAAATCGGAAGGATTATAATGATTTGCCTTAGCTAAGTTTATAAATCTCCTAATGGTCTTTAATAAGGTAAAATAGTTTTCTTTTTTTAAAAATTTTTGATATTTTTTTAAATAGTTATGTTTATTAAACAAGATATTATAGTATCGTAAAATACATTTAACTAAAAAAGGATAATTAAGAATTTCCGTATTTAAAAAGATCCTTATGATATCCTCCAGTTCCTCTTCCGATGTAATTTTCAATTCTTGATCTTTTAAAATATTTAAAGCTAATTTATGAAAAGTTAAAACATCTATATCATAATCATAATTAATCTTCAATTTATTTTTTAAGGAATTCGTCGCTTCGTTGGTAAAGGATATGCATAAAATATCTTCTTGCTTTAATTTTTCGACTTCAATTAAATAACGAATTTTCCCAATAATTGTCAGGGTTTTCCCCGCTCCAGCGGCGGCAATAACTAACAAATAACGGCTACTATCCATTACCACTTTTTGCTGCTGTTCATCTAATGCATACCCGCATATATCTGATAATATATTATTAGTCATAATCTCTCCTTCTAATTAATATATTATCCTTAAAAATTGAATTTCCTTTTTGCATAAAAAAAGATGATTAATTTTCATCATCATCTTCAAAGCTAAAATTACCAGTTTCAATATCTAAGGCCATATCTAGTAAGTCTGTTGTAAAGACAGTATGTAAAAATTCTTTAATTTCTTCATCCATAACGATTTCCATGTAGGTATCTTCGCCTTCAACAGTTTCTTCAAAATATTCATATTCACTGGTTGTTTTTTCATCAGGAGTTAATTTATTTGCATAAAAGAATTTATGTCCTTCTTGCATAGTATCCATTAATAATAAGTATTTCTCATTATCTTCTAGCGTTATTATTTGCCCCTTTTTCATCTAGTTCTTCCTCCAAACTTAAGCTCATAAATATAACTTATCTCATCATATAATTGTTTAGCTTCATCCACATTATTAATCATAAAATATTCACCATTAATATTTATTTCTTGTGGTTTTGTTTTATCTGTCCATTTTTTGATTAATTTAGTTAATTTACGCATAGCTTTTTTACAAGATCTTTTATTTAAGGATTCAAAGTTATCTTCATTATTATTAGGATTATTTAAATTTTGACGATATTCTTGTTCTCCTGCTGCTATATTAAACATTTCTTCAATTTGATCTAATGAAAAATCTTTGTATTCCGGAGTTATTTCTCCACTATCTAAAATTGCTTCTAATTCGGATATTTTATTTTCTAATTCTTCGTCTGAGAAATTTTCAAAATTATATGCTGGTGGTAAAGATTCAGGTTCTTCTTTTTTATGATCTTTTACACGCTTTTTAGACCATTTAATTAAACGTTTACCGCCTTTAAATAGCCCATAACCAGTTCCTGCCAAAATAGCTGCTGCTGGTAAATTTCCTAAAACCATTTCAAATATATTCATGTTATTAACGGTTTTAGAGCCAATAGTCCAAGTACCCTTTATTAAATCGAAAGTACCATTACCTAACTTACCAATTAAAAATTCATTAATAGAATGAAGTGGTCCTTCTAAGCCAACAAGCTTGAAAGGATGCCACATAGCACTTATAATACGCGCGGGAATTGCTAGAGGTGTGCCATAAGCTACACAAGAACCAACAACACCTGCTAAAGCAATTGTAGCTAATATAGCTATGGTTGCTTTTTTATGATTTTTAATAAAAGGAACAGCTTTATCTTTGACAAATCCCACTGTAAAGTCTTTGACAGCTATAACTTTTTTCTTTACTTTTTTAAAGCCATTTTTTAATTTACTTAAAATTGACTGATTTTTCTTTTCATCTATAACTTTTTGTTTAGCTTCTAAAGCTTCTAATCGGGCATTAATACTATCATTCTGTAATTTCAATTCTTTATTTTCTTCCAAAAGGTTTTTATAAGCTATTAATAATTCTTCATGTGTCATTTTTTCTGGGCTTGGTTTTTTATTGAACTCATGTCCAATTTGCGAACATAGAGTCTCTATTTCAGCAAATTTTTCTGTAGCTTGCTCTTTTTTATCCGGTTGTTCGGCTATTGTAGAATTGATATATTCCTTACTTTTTTCCTTATTGCTTTTATATTTTACTAAACCTTCCATAGCCAAATCCAAAGATGCTTGCGCATGTGACATTTTCTCATCAATAGTCTGATCTTCAGGATTCTCTTCTTTCTTTTTTGCTAAATCTTTTATTTCACGTGTTAATTTAAAATGTTCTAAAGCAATTACACAGTATTTAGCATAATTATTGACATAAGTAACAATAGGATTTTCTATAACCCCTGTATAACCAGTCGAATAAATAAGATCATTTAGTTCGTTTGCCTTAGTCACTAGTAAATCTAGTTTATCTGTTGTGTCGTACTTTTCTAAAGTTTTCCTTAATTCCTCAATTTCAAATGTTAACATTATAACCACCATTTCTCTTATAATATATTATACTTTAGAATTATAACCATTGTCAATCTCTGGCAAAATTAATTTTTTTAGCACTCTATCTTGACAAGTGCTAATTAAGTGCTATAATATGTTTACAAGGAGGGATGATATATGTATGATCAAAATCCAAATCAAGAAGAAAATGTTTTAGAAAAGTATGGCCGTAATATTGTAGATGGCGTCAAAAACGGGAAAAATGATCCCGTTATTGGTCGGGACGAAGAGATTCGAAATATAACGCGTATTTTATCTCGTAAAACAAAAAATAACCCCGTTTTAATCGGCGATCCTGGTGTAGGAAAAACGGCGATTGTAGAGGGTCTTGCGCAAAGAATAGTTAAAGGTGATGTTCCCGACTCTTTAAAAAATAAAACTATTTGGGAACTTGACATGGGTGCTCTAATTGCCGGAGCTAAGTATCGTGGTGAATTCGAAGAAAGATTAAAAGCTGTTTTAAAAAAGATTAAAGAATCAGATGGCGAAATAATTATGTTTATTGATGAAATTCACATGATTGTCGGAGCAGGCGCTTTAGAAGGCGCGATGGATGCTGGTAACATGTTAAAACCGATGTTAGCTCGTGGAGAAATTCATTGTATTGGAGCGACGACACTTAATGAATATCGAAAATATATCGAAAAAGATGGCGCCTTAGAAAGACGTTTTCAAAAGATTTTAGTTTCCGAACCAAATGTTGAAGACACAATTACCATTTTACGTGGTTTAAAATCGCGTTTTGAAGTTTATCATGGTGTTACTATTAAAGATAAAGCTTTAGTCGCCGCTGCTTCTTTATCGGACCGTTATATAACTAATCGCTATCTTCCTGATAAAGCTATCGATTTAGTTGATGAGGCTTGTGCTACTATTAAAGTACAAATGGAATCTGTTCCTGTTAATTTAGATGTTTTAACTAAAAAAATTATGCAACTTCAAATTGAACGAGAGGCTTTAAAAAAAGAAAAAGACGAATTATCTAAAAATCGTTTAAGTGAACTTGATGAAGAAATCGCTAAATTACAAGAAAAAGAAACGAAACTTCGTGAAGAATGGAATAATGAGAAAAATCTTAGCACTAATATTAATAAGAAAAAAGAAGAACTGGAAAAAGCCAGCCAAGAATTGGAAATAGCTGAAAGTACTTACGATCTTGAAAAAGCGGCCAAATTACGACATGGAACTATTCCAAAATTACAAGAAGAATTGGATAAACTCAAAGAAAGTTCCCAAAGTAAAATTTTAAGTGATGTGGTTGATGATGAATCTATTGCTGCTATTATTTCCAAATGGACCAATATTCCTATTAGTAAATTAGTTAGTGGTGAAAAAGAGAAACTAATTAATTTACAAACAAACTTAGAAAAACGCGTTAAAGGTCAAGACAAAGCTTTAAAATTAGTAAGTGAAGCCATTATAAGAGCACGTAGCGGTATTAAAGATCCTAATCGTCCTATTGGTTCCTTTATCTTTTTAGGCCCTACGGGCGTAGGAAAAACCGAAGTAGCTCGCAGTCTAGCCTATGAACTTTTTGATGATGAACGTCATATGATTCGTATTGATATGAGTGAATACATGGAAGCTCATAGTGTTTCTCGTTTAGTCGGAGCGCCTCCTGGATATATCGGTTATGATGAAGGTGGTCAACTAACAGAAGCCGTCCGCCGAAATCCTTATAGCATCGTTTTATTTGACGAAATTGAAAAAGCTCATAAAGATGTCTTTAATATTCTTTTACAAATTTTAGATGATGGTCGAATTACTGATTCTCAAGGCCGAACTGTTGATTTTAAAAATACTATTATAATTATGACATCTAACTTAGGAAGCGAATATATTTTAGAGGCGAAAGAAAACGCTAATGAATTAATTGATATGCAATTACGCCAAACATTTAAACCAGAGTTTATAAATCGAATAGATGAAATAATTATCTTTAATAGTTTATCTAAAGAAGTAGTTTATAGTATTTTAGACAAAATAATTAAAGATATTGAATCTCGCTTAAGTGATAAACGTTTAAAATTAGAGTTAACTCAAGAAGCTAAAGATTACATTATAAATTCGGCTTATGATGAACGATATGGCGCGCGTCCTATTAAACGTTTTGTTGCTCGAAATATTGAAACCTTAATAGCCCAAAATATTATATTAGATAAAATTAAATTTAACTCTACTATTACGATAGACTACCAAAATGCTAATTTAATTGTAAAATAAAAGACACGATTGTGTCTTTTATTTTTTACCAAAAGTTTCTTTTTTTAAAAATTATTAGACAAATAATTATTATTAAAGCAAAGACAATGAAAATCATCGGATAGCCAAATTCCCAAGTTAACTCTGGCATATATTTAAAATTCATACCATACCAACCAGTAATTAAAGTAAGGGGCAAGAAAATAGTTGTTACAATTGTTAAAACTTTCATTACATCATTTTGATGTAAGCTTATTTGTGATTCATACAAATTTTGTAATTCTTGAGTATACTCTCTTAATAATAAGGCTTCACTCTGCAAACGTCCTACTCGATCCGAATAGACTCCAAATATTTCTTCCGTTGTTATATAACTATCAATTAGAGTATCAGTTAAATCTAGAAGTTGATTATAATAATGATAAAATCTTAAAATTTCTTTTTTGATTCTAATAATCGTTTCATTAAAATTATTAACTTCGTTTTTTATTACTTTTGCTTCTAAAGAAGATAATCTTTCTTCTAATTTTTCTAAATAGCTTAAATCATCTTTAATGATTATTTCTAATAAATCATGGAAAAACTTTACTATAGTATAATCTTTTTTACTTTTAGTATTAATTATTTCCTCAATTAAAGTATTGAGTCTTGCTTCTTTTTCAATAAAGATTAAATTTTTATTGTAGAAATAAAAATAACAACAATAATTAGCAGGAAATTTATTCTTAATAGGCACACAAAGCGTTCCATACATATATTTTTTTGCATCTTCAATTTTACAGAACTTAATTTTCTCCTGTGCACTGTTTTCAATCAAATTATATTCTTGCCACTCTTCTTCGCTAAAAATACAAATTAAGCCAGTACTTTTATCTGTTAGTTTACTAGCAGATAAAACAATCTTATCATTTTTTATTTCATAAATCATATTATCTACCTCATACAAAAGTATAGCACTAAGAAAATAATTTACCAATAACTTTTAAAAATTTTGATAGTCCTGTCGTCATAAAACTTTCTACTTTTTTCGAAAAACTAAGACCTATTTTCGAAGCTTTATTACTATAATCTTTTGTTTCTTTTGTTAAATAATCATCAATTGTTACATCTTTTCCTTGGGCAACATCTTTCTCAAATTTTTGAATAGCCTCATTGGTAAGCTTTACTCGATCATTTAGTTTACTTTCATAATAACCGGTCGAATTAGCTATATAAAGTCCCATATAAACAATAAATAAACTAATTAAAATGAACCAGAAAAATTTATTAGATTTCTTCTTTTTCATTGTTGGCTATTCACCAAATCATATAAAGAATTAGCTATTACGGTCAAAGTATTTGTTACTTCATCAATAGTATTTTCTGGTCCACCTACTTCAATTAATAAAGCATTACTACTCAAATCTTGATTATATATACCATTATTGCCTTTTCCCCCTTTTTTTAAAATCCCTTTCGACAAAGAGTCACATTTAGAATTAACTATATCACTTAATTTTTGGGCTATGGCTATATTTTGTTCATAATTTTCATGTTCAATGCCAACAACAAATAAAATTTTAGCATATGACTTATTATTTAGAGTTAAAGTGGTTGTATTTTTCGGAACGGAATCTCTATGAATATCAATAATATATTTTAAAGAATCATTTTTGGCAAGTGCATCCTCAACTAGCATCCGACTAGCTTTATAAGAATAACTATATTTCCAGTTATTTATATTTAATAATTCTGTTATATCTGTTTCTTCCACAATAGTCGGAATATTTAAATCATTTAATTTTTCTTTTAAAATATAGCTCGCCATTAAAACATTAGGAGAAGCGTCATACATATTAACATTGCTATTACTATAATCTTCTAATTGGTGGGAATTATATAAATAAATTAAAGGTTTTTTAACATTATATTTATTAGGATCTTCAAAATACTTAGTAACTATTGATTCTTCATCATAACTGTCTTCAAATACTACTGCACTATCATCAATTAAATGATTCATGCTAGTTTTTAGTAATAGTGATGAAGAATTAAAATTAATATTAAATAAATCATTATTTTTATTAGTCTCAATTAAATTATTAGCACTCGTTTTTAAAAGATAATTAATTATTACTTTATTAGAAACTTTATCTTTGATTTTTTTATTATATAAAAATTTAAAGCTATAAGAAAAAGATACATATATTAATCCAATTATAAATAATATTTTAATTAAATAATATTTTCTTTTCTTTTTCGCTTTAAATCTTTTCATATTTATCCCATCCTAAAAATCATTGTACTGAATCTCGTTTAAAAAAATTGTTGATTTTAGGATAATTTAAGAATTTATTTAACTACATAAGGATCTTGCTCAGTTTCACACTTTTATACCAGCATCAAAATTTATTACTTTGCAAACTAGTATCAGCCTATATAAATTTTCATATAGTCAAAAAAATCGTCAAAATTTGACGAACGATTTTAATTTATTTTTATTGTTTAGCTTTTTATAATATTTACTCGAGTGCTATCTGGGGCATCTACCATTTTACATCTGGATAAAGCATAATCCTATGGGGTTTTGGTTTATAAGGAAGTGGATGTGTTATGAAAAAGCTATTAGTTTATCTAAAAGTGATTATCATTAAAAAAATTTTAAATATCCTAAAAGATATTTAAAATAAAATGACGCCAGTTAGAAAGAGTAATCTTTTTAACATGGCGTCTGCAACAAAAGTGTAGATGCTATTCATTTAGCACTTACATTTTTATTATATACTTTTCTTTTTTATTTTACAATTATTTTTTATATTTAATTTTTGTTTCTTCTGTTTAAGGTCAAGGTTTTATGCATATTATCATTAATATTATCTAAATTTGGATTTTTGGCAGGTATAGGGGTTTTAAGGATGTTTCTTAAACGTTCTGATACTACAAATTCAAAAGGATTCCATTCATCAAAAGTATTAGCATAATCAGTTAAACACTCATGACAGTTTTTAAATTTATGACATCTCCAAGCTGCACTTCCAATCATATCACCCGGAGCACATAATCCCAATTTTTCCCATTCGGTTACTTTTTCTTCCGGTGTTATTTTTCCTCTTCTATGAATTGCATCTATTTCTTCTTGACTTAAGGGTTTAAATTTTACTGTTGTTACTTCTTTCATTATTGCCTTCTTTCTAAAAAATATTATATACTATGTATATAAAAAAGAAAATATTTTTTACATTTTCCTACAAAATATATTTAAAAATTTAGTATAAAATCTTATTTCAAAAATAACTCATTTAAAGAACTGGCTATAATATCACTCAATTTATTTATTTCTTCTTCAATATTTAAAGAGCTATACATTCTTTTATTAATATCAATTACAACAGGAACCCCTATGGATATTAATGGGATATTAAATGTTTTAAAACTAATTTTTCTATTAGTTTTGATGGCACTGCCCGGAATAATTCCTGTATCCGATATTTCAATGCATCTATTTAAGTTTTTGGGATTATTAGTAGCTAAAGAATCAATAACAATAATAGAGCTTGGTTTTAAAGAATTTACTAACATTTTAATTAGAGCAAAAGAACTTATTCCGGTTTTCCCAATAACTTCTGGAACGAATAAAGCTACTTTCGGAATAGTTAAAAAATCTACATATTGATTAGTCGCTATTACTTTATTAGTCGTCTTTGGCCCTAATGAATCACATAAAATACTAGAATTTCCTAAACCAATAATTAACGTAGTACCATAGTTAGGAATCGCCTTTTTAAAATGTCTTAAAACTTTTATTATTTCTTTTTTTATTGTTTTAGGATAGTTGTTTAAAGCATTTTCCTTAAAACAAATTGTAAAATATTGCCCAACATCTCTTTTTAAATATTTTTTCTTTTCCTCATCAACTGCAAAGAAGGTTGTTTTAATATCATTTTTGATACTTTCTTCTAATTTGTAATTATTATTTTTAAATGTCGATTCTGCTAAATCTAAAAAAAGTTTATTTTTCATAATCTCACCAATATTATTTTGGCCGGAAAGCACTTTTTTATTGCAAAAGTCATAATGTTTTGATAAAATTGATATTGTATTTATGGAAGGGAGATTTTGTATGCCTAATATTAAAAGTTCAAAGAAAGCTGTAAAAGTTATTGCTAAAAAAACTGATGCTGCTCATGAATATAAAGCTAGAGTTAAAAATTCTATTAAAAATTTAGAAAAAGCAATTGCTGCTAAAGATACAGAAAATGCTGAAAAATTAGTTAAAGATGTTCAAAAAAATATTGATAAAGCTGCTAGCAAAGGATTAGTAAAAAAAGGTACTGCTGCTAGACAAAAATCAAGACTTGTAAACAAAGTTAAAGGCATGAAGTAAGAATTGATTACTTCATTTTTTTTTGGTAAAATCAAGATAAGATGGTGATGGAATGAAAAGAGTTATCGTACCTATCATTTTATGTGTTATTCTTTTATTAGTAGCAATATATATTGAACCAATAACTAATACTATTGCTAATGTTTTAGAAAATGAACCAAAAATTGTAATTGAACCTAAAAATGCATACTATCGCAATTATGATTTTGAATTTGTCCAACAAACTGACGATTTTGTCCCTTATAGTTATCAGGAATTATTAAATATAATTTATACCATGTTAAATAACGGGTGGCAAAAGTTTACTTTCTATTGTCCTGATGAATATGCAGAATGTCTAAATGATGTAGAAAGAATTTCAAAAGATAATGTGTTATTAACTAATATCAACAATTATGTTCATCCTTTTAATAATTTTGATAATATTGTGACAAGTTACTATAAATCTGGCGAAGTAACAATTGAAATAACTAAATTATATTCAGAAGATGATATAAATAGAATCAATGCTGAAGTTGATAGATTAATAGCTAAATTAATTACCAATGATATGGATGATGTTACGAAAATAAAAACCATTCATGATTATATAATTAACAATACTAAATATGATACTATTCGCAACGATACAAATCAAAGTCCTTACCATTCTAATACAGCGCTCGGGCCTTTATTTGAAGGATATGCCATTTGTAGTGGGTATGCTGATGCAATGGAATTATTTTTAGAAAAGTTTGATCTTAAAAGTTTTAAAGTAGCAAGTTCTCTCCATATTTGGAATTCCGTTTATATAAATGGTACTTGGAAACAGCTAGATTTAACATGGGATGATCCAATTACAACTACTAATGAAGATTATTTATATTATAAATATTTTTTAGTAAATGCTAGTGATTTAGCTTCTTTAGATACTGAAACTAATCAACATGAATTTGATAAGACAGTCTACTTAGAATTAAAATAACATACTCATTTTAAAGAGTATGTTTTTATATCTTGCAAACTATTAATGTTATCTTCTTTATTTTCTAAAATACAATATAAGAGATCCGAAAACTGAGTATTAAGAAAGTCATTTAAAAAATTTCTCACCTTACTATTATTAATAACATGATTCGTTATATTATTTCTTACAAAAGCCCGAAAAAACATAACATTAAAGTTTTTAAGATTAGTTTTGCAAATATTATCTTTATCCTCTTTTGGTAAAAGCAGATATAAATCAGTGTCTAATATCCATAAATTTTCATTTTCTTGTTCCAAAATCATATTGGCAAATTTAATATCCTTAATAGCTAAATGATATTCTAAACTTAATCTTATTATTTCTTCTTGAATTTTCTTTATCTCATTATATAATTTTTCTAAATTTAAGTTCAAAAAAGCTTCATCAGTAAAATTATTTCCAATTACTTTCTTGGCTATATAACCATAAAACTGATCCAAATAAAATACTAAATGGGTTGGAAATATAAAAGCATTACTTTCTATCCCTTTATTTACAAGAGCACTAATTTTATAATAAAAATCCCTAAAGTCAACAAGTTTATTAGATATTGACATTACCCCATTTGTAATCTTGGGATGCCATAATTTTATTACGTTTTTTTCATCTAATTCATAAACTTTACCACATTGACCCTCACCTAAACATGGATGAGATGTTATTTCGGCATATTCTTCTTTTGATAGTTCGACAAATCTATCCATAAATCCCCCTACTTCTCTAAATAATCTATAACTTCCTTAATTGTATTTTGGAAATTATCATAATCGACATTAAACCATTTAACGTCCATTTGATGAGCATACCAAGTATATTGTCTTTTTGCATACTTACGAGATTTTTGTTTAATCATCTCTTTAGCCTCTTCTAAGGATATTTTCTTATCAAAATAAGCATACAACTCTTTATAGCCAATTGCTGTCATAATCGCTTTACTATGAATACCTTTGTCATATAAAGTTTTTACTTCTTCTAATAATCCCTCAGCAAACATTTCATCTACGCGCTTATTAATCAAATTATATAAGTTTTCTCTAGGTGTTGTAAGACCAATAAAATGGACATTATCATATAATAACTGATCTTTATTATGGGCATCATTTTCTCTATTTAAAAAACGAATTAATCTTTGGCGATTGTGAGGATGAATATCCATATTTTTATCTTTTTTTAAAGCTTGCATATAAAGTTCTTCATTTGTTAAATTATCATAATTATTGAAATTTGTTTCTTCTTTAAACTCATAGTTATATAACAAGGCTTTCATGTATAAACCTGAACCACCAACTATAATGATATTTTTATCTTTATGTTCTTCTATAACTTTACGACCATCTTTTTGATAATCATATACTGTATAATTTTCAGCAACATCTACAAAATCCAATAAATAATGAGGAATATTTTCTTTTTCTTCTTCTTTAATTTTAGCAGTACCAATATCTAAATCTTTATAGACTTGCATGGCATCACAATTAATAATAATTCCCTTATATTTTTTGGCAAGAGCAATTGACATTTTTGTTTTACCTACGCCAGTTGGCCCACAAACACATATAATCATTTTCTCACCGCCCTTTTAAATATTTCGCAAATCCCCCATTGTTTTTATTTTCACAATTTTTTCTTTTTCTAATTCATGGTGTAATTTTCTTAAAAAAACTGTTAATATTGTACTGTGATTATTATTTATTAAAGCATAGTTATCTCTTAAATTTTGATTAGCTTCAATAAATTCTTTAAGTGGTTTTGTTATTATTTGGGCAAAGATAATATTTCTTACTTCATTAATATTATGCTCATATAATTTTTGGAAGCTTTTCTCAGTTTTTTGCCAAGAATCAGGATCCATAAGGCCAAAAGAAACAACTTTATGTTTTTGTAATACCATTAAATTTTTAGGATGAATATCATTTAACATAAAACCTTCTTGAGAGAAAATAAGTAATTCATTTTCTAACCTTTTTAAACCGTTCAAAAAAGAACGAAATGATATTAAATCACTTAAGATATCTAAATTACGGCCGGGAAAATAAGCAAGTAAATAACCGACAACTTTCCCTAAATATTCCACTAACATTTTAGGTATATAAATATAATGGTAGTGATATGTTGCGGTGTTTAAATCGCAAATATTGTGAATGTAATTTTCTTTAACTTCTGGTAATAATTCATAAGGAGAATCTTGATCATACCAAAGTTTCATAACATTTCTCTTATTATAAAAAACTACTTTTCCATCATTACCGTGTCCAGTTGGCATACCATTAATAATGCGTCCAACTTCGGGAGCATTTTTATAATAAGTATATTCACCGGAAGTTAAAACTAAATTATTTTTCATTCCCATTACCCCTTTAGTGCTTAGTATAATACTATTTTGTTATGAATTTGTCAAATTTAGTTCATAACTCTTTTAAACATTCTTTCTAATTCATAAATACTAAACTTAATAATAGTTGGTCGTCCATGCGGACAATTATAAGGATTGTCAGTTTGGACTAAACTATCAAGTATTTCTTCAATTGATTCCATACTAATATTAGTATTTCCTTTAATACTAGTTTTACAAGCTAATGTAATCGCAATATGTTCATTAAATTTTACGCGATCAAAATTATTTTTATTAACAATGACTAAATCAATTATTTTTCTGATTTGTTCTTCTTCATATCCTTTTTTAAGCCAAGTTGGATGTTCTTTAATAATAATCGTATTTACGCCAAAATCTTCAATATCAAAGCCGAGGTTAGTTAAAACTTCCCTATTTTCTTTAATTGTTAAATAATCACTAGCTGATAGCTCAATACTAATGGGAAATAATAAAGCGGTTGTTGATACTTTTTCATTTTGTAAAGCTTTTAGATATTTTTCATAATTTATGCGTTCTTGAGCGGCATGTTGATCAATTAAATAAACACCCTCATCATTTTGAGCAATAATATATGTGCCCAGAGCTAAACCAACAGGATATAATTTTAAAGATTTTAATTCTTTATTTATTACTACTGGTTGTGTTACATTATCTTGGACACCTAAATCAAAAATGGCCTGTTCTTCTTTAACTACTGAGGATTCCTCCTTTTTAACAATCTGCTCTATATAAGTATCTTTAACATCATTTTCTAAAGGAGCAATTTCCATTTTAGGAATTAATAAATTTTGATATAAAGCATTTTTTATAGTGTCGTACAAAAGGGATGTTAATTCATTCATTTTGCTAATTTTAATATCTTGTTTAGTGGGATGAATATTAACATCTATTAAAGTAGGATCTGTATTAATTAAAATCACAACAATAGGATATTTTATGTCAGGTTTATAAGTATAATAAGCCTCATTAATTATTTTATTTAAATCATTATTACGAACAACTCGCCCATTAACAATAGTTATCATATGATTACGATTGGATTTTAATATCTGTGGTTTACAAATATACCCATAAATATCAAAATCATCATTACTATTTTTTATTTCAATCATATTCGAAGAAACATTAAGGCCATATAATTCGTGAATTGTTTTATGTAAATTGCCACTGCCACTAGTTTTAAGAATAACTTTTTCGTTATTAGTAAGAGTAAAACGTATTTGCGGATACGACAAAGCTAATTTTTCAATAAAACTCGTAGTATTGGCAAGTTCCGTTGTTTCGCTTTTTAAATATTTTAAACGTGCCGGAGTATTATAAAATAAACTCTTTATCTCAATGATAGTTCCTTGATTTAAAGCACAACTACTTTCGGAGATTAATTTTCCACCTTCGATAATAATTTGCGTTCCTTTTTCCCCTTGGGCAGTTTGTAAGCAAACTTTAGAGACACTGGCTATTGAGGGTAAAGCTTCGCCTCGAAACCCTAAAGTACCAATAAAAAATAAATCATCCTCTTTTAGCAATTTAGAGGTAGCATGACGGGAAAAAGCGAGCTTAGCGTCTTGACTATCCATACCTATGCCATTATCAGTTACCTTTATACTTTTTATCCCGGCATCAATTAAATCTATTTTTATATCAGTAGCTGAAGCATCAATACTATTTTCCACTAGTTCTTTTACAACTGAAGCACATTTTTCTACTACTTCTCCAGCCGAAATTTTATTGGCCAATATTTCACTCATTACTTTTATTTTACTCATACTTACTTCTCTTTTCTTATATTAAAAATATTATCATATTTTTAGGCATTTTACCAATTAAAAAAGTAATGACTAATTTTGCCAATTACTTTTCATTAGTAATACTTTTAAATTTTTTAAATAAAGAATATAACTTTTTGAAATAAGCTATAAGCTTATTTCAAATGGACTATTTTTTGTCCCTTCTCCAGTGGCAGTCACTCCTTCAGTCTTTAGATTGATAACTGGACGGGCAACACTTGTATCAAAAACGTCATCTTGGGCTAAACACCACCTGTTATCATAAATGACACCAACAAAATTGGCGGGAACATTGGATTTAAATTCAAATGAGGACAAACTCCAAAAGTAATCTGTAGAAGTATTATAATCTAAATAATTGGATTCTGTTACTCCATTAGAATTAGTTGGCTTAAATCCCGCTAGCACTATTTCATCTGCACTTAATAATCCTATCTTTAATTTATATACTCCTCCATAAGTTCTAAATCCTGTTCCTGTATACTCACTTCTTTC
>CANQQP010000022.1 GCA_947626055.1 uncultured Bacilli bacterium
TAAAAAAATATAAATAGAAAGGGATCAATCAATAAGAAATTAATTAATATTTCTATAAGATTGATTATACGTGATGAATATGGAAGATCCCAAAGCATTTTTAATCGAAGAATATAAAGATTATATTTATAGTATAGCCAATCAGTTTTATGGTATTGATAAAGAAGATTTATTTCAAGCGGGAGCTGAAGGGTTACTTGAATCTTTTGCTAGTTATGATGATACTTCGGAGGTAAAATTTACAACTTATGCTTATAAAAATGTTTATGGACATATGTATGCTTTAATTTCTAAGACAAATGATTTTAAAATTAGTAAAGATACATGGAAATTATATCGGAATATAATGACTACTTATCAACAAATGGCTCAATTGAATGGAAAAATTCCATCTATGAGTGATATTGCTAAAGAGTTAAATATAGATGATTATCTATTAAATGCCACTATTGTCGCTTGTCAAAAAGCTTCTAGTTTGGAAGAAGAAATTTATGATAATAAAAGTTATATAGATAACATAGCTAGTAATGAAAAAGTTAATATTGAAGACAAAATTTTCTTAGAAGAAACAATGGATAGTTTAACACCTTTAGAAAAACAAGTAATAAATTATCGATATTATCATGATATGACCCAACAAGAAATAGCTCAAAAATTAGGTTTATCACAAGTAAAAGTATCCAGATGCGAGAGTAAAGGACTAGCTAAAATGCGGGTTTATGCTAAAGAATGTGCATAACTAATTGAAAAACTTTCATAATAAAAATGGAGGTTTTTTTAATGAATAAAGAACAATACGGAAAAATAGTCAAAAAAAATACGCCTAAGGAAGATCGCTTTTTAAATGCTTTAAAAGCTTTTATTTTTGGCGGGTTATTTGGCGTACTAGCTGAACTTATTATGCAATTTTTAAGACGTTTATTTAATTTGACGGTTTTAGATGCCACGGTTTGGATGATGATTATTTTTATCTTCTTTGCCTGTTTATTAACAGCTTTAGGAGTATTTGATAAAATAACTACTTTCTTAAAAGCGGCGATTATTATTCCGATTACTGGTTTTGCCCATTCGGTAACAAGTGCCGCTCTTGATTATAAACAAGACGGTTTAATTCAAGGCGTAGGATCTAATTGTTTTAAAATGGCGGGGAGCGTTATTTTATACGGCGTAATTAGTGCTTTTATTTTGGTTATTATTGGAGTGATAATTAATGTCTAGTATTTTATTTAAAAATGTTTATTTAAATGATGAAGCCACCATAGTAGGTCCTTATGAAAAAAATGGGCAAATAAGTTTTAATAATTATTTGAGTGATTTTTATGATAATGAAAAAACTTTTGAAGATATGGAAATAAAAATGCAACGCAATGTTTTAGATAACTTGCTGTTTAAAAATAACATGCATCCTGAAGATGTCGGAATTATTGTCGGAGGGGACTTGATGAATCAAATTACGGCCACTTCCTATAATTTGCGTGATTATGATATTCCATTTTTAGGAATTTATAGTGCTTGTGCTTCGTTTGTTGAAAGCGTTATAGTAGCTTCTAACTTATTAGAAACAAAATTTTTTAGATCAGCGGTAGCTATTACTAGTTCTCACAATTTAACTAGTGAAAAACAATTTCGTTTTCCAGTGGAGTATGGAGCACTAAAACCTAAACGCTCGACTTTTACAGCTACGGGAGCAGTGGCCACATTGTTATCAAATAAAGAAAGTAAAATAAAAGTTGAAAGTGCGACGATTGGTAAAGTAGTGGACTTTGGCATTAAGGATACCTTTAATATGGGAGCGGTTATGGCTCCGGCAGCTGCCAAAACCATTCTTAACCATCTTCAAGATTTAAAAAGGAATATTAATTATTATGATTTAATTTTAACGGGGGATTTAGGCAAAGTCGGAACGGCAATATTAAGTGATTTTTTTGAACAAAATAACAAAATTAAATTAAGAAATCATTTAGATGCCGGGACGCAAATTTATACAAATGAGCAAGAAACATTCGCAGGAGCTAGTGGACCTGTAGCTTTGCCTTTAGTGTTATTTAATAAAATTTTAAAACAGAAGAAATATAAAAAAATCTTAGTGGTGGGAACGGGATCTCTACATTCGCCTGTTATGTGTAATCAAAAACATACTATCCCGGCCATTGCGCATGCTATTAGTTTGGAGGTAAGACCATGACATATGTTTATGCCTTTGTTTTTGTTGGATTGTTATGCTTAATTGCTCAAGTCATTATTGATAATACATGTTTAACTTTTGGTCATGTCACAAGCATGTTTGTTGTTTTAGGAGCAATCTTAGGCTTCTTTGATGTTTATGATAAGATTATTGAACTAGCCGGGGCTGGAGCATCCTTACCGATAACGTCCTTTGGAAATCTTTTATATCATGCCGGTTTAGATGGGTATTTGCAAAATGGAATCTTAGGAATTTTTCAAAATATGCTCTCTACCACTAGTGCGGGGATAACGGCAACTGTTGTTTTTGCCTTTATAATGACTTTAATATTTAAACCTAAAGATTAATATCTTTGGTTTTTTATTGGCATTTATGTATCTTTTTGCTATAATTAAAAGGAAGAATGAAGGGATAAAAAATGAATAACAATAATGAAAAAGTAGAAAAACCAGAAGGTGTTGAAAACACAGAAGAAAAAAAAGTGGAAACCCCTAATATGCAAGCCCAGGTAATAGGTGAGTTAGAAACGGAAAAACAAAAAGGTGTTTTTGGATTAATAGTATTTTTCGTTATCTTGATAGGTGTAACTTTTGGCCTTCCTTATATTAAAAGTTATTTAGATAATCGTAATGCTCCCGTAGAGCAACCGGTAAATGAACCTGCGCAAAATGATAATGAACAAATTCCGGAAGAAGAGGAAATTGTGTACTATGAAATTGATCCTGCCAATACAACGTTTACTTTTAATGATTTAAAATTTTCCGAAATTAATAAAGAGAGTTCCGATGATTTTTATCTTAATTTAACTGTTGAAAATCAAGGGAAAAAAGTATTAGATTTAAATAAGGGTTATTTCTTAGAATTATATACTGCGGAAAAGACATTAATTGAAAGAGTTAAAATTGTCAGTAGTAAAAATATCTCGGTTGGTGAAAAACTGAATTTAAAACTATTAATAAGTGAAAACGCTTATAATAATGCTACTTTAATAACTATTGATGAAAAAACAGCCGATGACTATCCTGAAGTAACACTAAGTAATGTTGAAAATGATATGAATGTTTTAACTTGCACCGATAAAAATAGTAGTCTTAAATACTATTTTAATAAAGATAAATTACAAACAATAAATGATATTTACGAATATACCAATTCAGATGTTAATACATTTAACGAGACTTTAAGAGAATATACGACTAAGGCTGCCAGTTTAAATAATAACGAAGGAGTAAGCTCTAATATAGTTAGCACTCCAAATTCCTTTACAATGAATACCCAAATAGATTTAACAACAGCCAATATTAGTAATTTAAGTGCCAACTATTTTGCTAAAGACACAACACCGGATGTTGTGAAGTTTGAGATGGAAGCCATGCGTTTTTCTTGCAATTAGGAAGTGATAAATAGTGAATTTTCATATTAATGATTTTGAAGGTCCTTTAGATCTTCTTTTGCATTTAGTTAAAAAAGAAAAAATGGATATTTACGAAATTGAAGTATCTCAAATAATTGAAGAATATTTAGAATTTATCCATCAAATGCAAGATTTAAATATTGATATAGCCAGTTCTTATTTAGTCATGGCTGCGGAATTGTTGCACTTGAAAAGTAAGCTATTATTAAATCAAAATATTGATGAAGAGGAAGAAGAGTATGAATTTTCTTCGGAAGAAGATTTAAAAAACAAATTATTAGAATATCAAATGTATAAAGATATAACAGAAGATTTCAAATTGTTAAATGCGAAAAGAAATGAAGTTTACACCAAGGGACCGACAAACATTAGTGAATACAACGAAAATAAAGTGTTAAATAGTAGTGCTATTACCTTAGAAGATTTATTAAATGCCTTTTTGGAAATGAAAAAACGCGAAGAATATAATAAACCCCTTGATACTAAAATTGCTCGCAAAGAAATAAGTGTTAAAGAACGCGTTAGTGCTATTCGGAAATTATTAGAAAAAAAATCAAAATTAAATTTCCATGAATTATTTGAAAGTTTTAATAAACCTTATGTAGTAGTGACGTTTTTATCTATTTTAGATATGAGTAAGAATAAAGAAATTATTTTATCCCAGGATAGTAATTTTGGAAATATATTAATTGAGAAAAGAGTGTAGTTATGAATTTATTAGGAGTTTTGGAAGGAATATTATTTGTTGTTGGTGATGAAGGAATTACTTTGAATGCTCTAAGTGAAATATTGGAAAAAGATTCGGAAGAAGTAAAGAAAATGCTTTTAGAACTAAAGCATAGTTATGAAGCTGATAACAGAGGAATTCGCATTAGTTATTTAGGGGATGCCTTTAAATTAACGACTAAAAAGGAACATAAAAATTATTATCAAAAATTAATTGAGAATCCTGAAAGTAATATGCTTTCCCAGGCAGCTTTAGAAACATTAGCAATTATTGCCTATAACCAGCCAATAACTCGCGTGGAAGTTGATGAAATTCGCGGCATATCTTCGGCTTTTATGATTAGAAAACTCGTAGCTAAAAACTTTTTAAAAGAAGTGGGAAAATCAACTATGCCCGGGCGTCCTAATTTATATGCCACAACTAGTGACTTCTTAGATTTTTTTGGTTTAGCTAGCCTAAGTGATTTGCCAAAATTACCTGAACTTAGTAATAAACCGCAAGAAGAACAAGATTTATTTACTTCCATTTATAAAGAAACAAACTGATGTAAATTTAGGTATAAATTCTTTAGATAAGCATAAAATATAGATAATTGACATCAAAATATCATTGTGTTAAGATATATTTGATTTTCAAAAACGAAGATGAGGAAAAGTAATATTTAAATTAATTTAAAAGAGAGTCCTAGTTGGTGAAAATGGATACTTTAATAAATATGAAAGAACACCTCGGAGTTCACTTTCTGAAATTAATAGTAAGAAAGTGCGTGGGTTAAAAACGTTATTTTAATGAAGGCCAAGATAATTGGTAAATTTGGGTGGTACCACGAAGCTTTTCGTCCCTTAGCGGATGGAAAGCTCTTTTTATTTAAAGGAGGAAGATTATGAAAGCTAATAAGTATCGTACCCATACTTGTGGGCAGTTAACCACAAATGATTTAGGTAAAGAAGTAACAATATCGGGATTTGTTTCCACTATACGTGATCATGGCGGAGTAATGTTTATTGATTTGCGTGATGAAGAGGGGACAACTCAAGTCGTTGTTCATGATGATAGCTTACTTGCTCATGTTAATAAAGAAAGTGTTATAAAAGTAAAAGGTGAAGTAATTTTACGAGATGAAGACACTATCAATCCGAAAATTAAAACGGGGCAAATAGAAATTATGTGCCAAGAGTTAGAAGTTCTATCAGAAAAGAAAGAAAACTTACCTTTTGAAATTGAAGATTCGGTTAAAATAAACGAAGAAGTACGCTTGAAATATCGTTACTTAGATATGCGTAATGCCAAGGTTAGAGCTAATATGAATTTGCGTAGTGAGGTATTACATTTCTTACGTAATAAAATGCACGATTTAAATTTTTTAGAAGTGCAAACGCCTATTTTAACAGTTTCCTCTCCGGAAGGAGCTCGTGACTTTGTTGTTCCATCTCGCAAATTTAAAGGAAAGTTTTACGCCTTACCACAAGCTCCTCAAATTTATAAGGAGTTACTAATGGTTGGTGGTGTTGATAAGTATTTTCAAATTGCTCCTTGTTTTCGTGATGAAGATACAAGACGAGATCGTACTTTAGAGTTTTATCAATTAGATTTAGAAATGAGTTATGTTACGGAAGATGATGTTTTAGAGATAGGTGAAGAAATTTTCTATGATACTTTTACGAAATTTTCGCAAAAAGAAGTTTCTCCTCGTCCTTTTCGCAGAATTTCTTTTCAAGAAGCTATGGAGAAATATGGTACCGATAAACCCGATTTAAGAAATCCTTTAATAATTGAAGATGCTACTGAAGTTTTAAAAAATACTTCCTTTAAACCATTTACCAATAGTACTATTAAAGTAATTGTTGTTCCAGAAATTGGTCATAATTCGAATAGTTGGTTTAATGAAATAGTTGATTTTGCTACTTCTATTGGTATGCCGGGAATTGGCTATGTTACCTTACAAGAAGATGGTAGTTTAAAAGGGCCAATTGATAAATTTTTAACTGCTGAAGAAAGAGAGAATTTGATTACAAGCTTTAAGATGAAAAAAGATAGCGTAATGTTCTTTATTGCTAATAAAAAGAAAAATCATGCACAGAAATTTGCCGGATTAATAAGAGATGAATTAGGTCATAAATTAAACTTAATTGATGAAAATAAGTTAGAATTATGTATCATTAATGATTTTCCAATGTTCGAATTTGATGAGAAAACGAAAAAGTATGAATTCTGTCATAATCCTTTTTCCCTTCCTCATAATGGTATTAAAGATTATGAAAAGGAAAATTTAGAAGACATTTTAGCTTATCAATATGATTTTGTTTGTAATGGAAATGAAATAGCTTCGGGAGCTATCCGTAATACCGATTTAGATTCCTTAGTAAAAGGTTTTGAAATAGTAGGATATACAAAGGAAGAGGTAGAAACAAGATTTAATAGCTTATTTACGGCCTTTAAATACGGAGTTCCTCCTCATGGCGGTATGGCTCCCGGAATTGATCGAATAATAATGCTTATTCAAGATGAACCAAATTTAAGAGAAGTTCAAGCTTTCCCAGTTAGTGCTTCGGGTGCAGATTTAATGATGGGTTCACCAAGCACGTTGAAAGATGAACAATTAGAAGAATTAGGTTTAAAAATAGAGAAGGAGGATTAAAATGAGTAGTAAATTTACCAAGGAAATGGTTGATGATTATGCCGATAAATTACTAATTGGCTTAACCGAAGAAGAAAATGCTTCTGTTTTAGCCGAGTTTGAAATAATTGATGAAACAATTAATACTATTAATAAAATCCAAGATATTGAAAAAGTTGAACCTATGACGCATTGTCTAGATGATTTTGAATACGAACTAAGAGAAGATGAACCTGAAGAAAGTTGTGCTTTAGAAGATATTTTAAAAAATTGTGATGTGACAAACGGACGTGAAATTGAAGTACCAAAGGTGGTGGGAGAATAATGAAATACATGAATAAATCAATTGAAGAACTTCATGAAATGCTAGTAAAAAAAGAAGTTACTTCGGCCGAATTAATTAAAGAATCTTTGGAAATGTCCCACAAAATTCAAGATGAATGCAATGCTTTTGTTACCATCTTAGACGATGCTCAACCAGTGGAAGTAACTGATAATCTTCTATCCGGTATTCCTTGTGGTCTTAAAGATAATTATTCGACTAAAGATATTTTATCAACTGGTTCATCTAATACTTTAAAAGATTATGTTCCTTTTTTTGATGCTACTGCTGTTTCTAAATTAAAAGCAGCTGGAGCTGTATTTGTTAATAAAACCGTTATGGATGAGTTTGGTATGGGAGGAACAGGAACTACAGGGCATACGGGAACAGTTTTAAATCCTTGGGATAAAACTAGAATGACTGCCGGTTCTTCCGCCGGTTCTGCTGCTGCTGTTGCCGCTGGGGTTTATCCATATGCTACAGGTTCTGATACCGGTGACTCTATTCGTAAACCCGCTGCTTATTGTGGTATTGTCGGTTATAAACCTACTTATGGGATGATTTCCAGATATGGCTTATTTCCTTTTGCTTCTTCTTTAGATCATTTAGGTGTTATGACCCGTAATGTCAAAGATGCAGCGATTGTAGTGGATGCCATGAAAGGTATTGATAAAAATGATATGACTAGTTGGGATTCGAGCCATATTCATTTAAGAGAAAGCTTGGATGGTAAAGTTAAAGGGAAAAAACTTTGCTATGTTAAAGAAATAGTTGATTTAAGTAATTATGAAAATCCGAGTGCCGAATTAAAAGAACATATTGCTAATTTTATGAAAACTGTGGAACTATGCAAAAGTTTAGGGATAGAAGTCGAAGAGGTATCAGTTGATAAAACTTTACTTAATGCTTCTCCTGCTGTTTATGTTGTTATTTCTTGTGCTGAGGCCACAAGTAATATGTCTAATCTAACGGGTATTATTTTTGGACCACGCGGCCAGGGAGATAATTATATTGAAATGATGAAAGATCATCGTACTAAAGGTTTTTCACCGTTAATCAAAAGACGTTTTGTTATCGGTTCTTATGTTTTGCAATCACAAAATCAAGAACGTTACTTTCGCAATGCCCAACGGGTTAGAAGATTGCTTGTGGATGCATGGAAAGATTTATTTAAAAAATATGATGGTGTTATTTTACCTGTTGGCAGTGGCCCTGCTAAACATTTAGATGGCTCTAAAGATATTTTGGATAAAGATACTGCGGTTTTAGAAGAACACTTACAAATTGGTAACTTCGGTGGGTTCCCATCTATTACGATTCCTAATGGCTTTATTTCTAACTTGCCAGTTGGCGTAAATATTACCGGCAATTGTTATGATGACGCTAACGTTTTAAATATTGCTTATGCTTTAGAAGAAGCAATGGATTATAAAAATCAAATTGCTAAGGAGGTGTAAGTTTGGGAAAATATAAAGCCAAAATTGGTTTAGAGATGCACTGTGAAATTAGTGAAACAAAAACCAAAGTTTTTTCTAGTGCTAAAAATGAATATACAGAACAGGCTAATAGCAATATACGTCCTGTCGATATGGCTTTTCCCGGTGTTTTACCTGTAGTTAATAAAGAAGCAGTTCGCATGGCTTTAATGGCTAGTATGGCTCTTAAATGTCAGCAACCGGCTTATATGTATTTTGAACGCAAAAATTATTACTATCCAGATTTACCGAAAGGATTTCAACTGACGCAAGAAACTAAACCAATTCCGGTCGGAATTTATGGTGAAGTAACCTTCGAATGTAATGGTGAAGAAAAAAGAGTACGCATTAATAATTTACACTTAGAAGAAGATGCGGCATCTTTAGATCATTACGATGATTATTCTACTATTGATTATAATCGAGCAGGCGTTCCTCTTTTAGAGCTTGTAACAGAACCGGATATCACTTCGGCAGAAGAAGCAGTAGCTTTTTTGGAACACATGCGCAGTGTTTACCAATATTTAGGGATTTCGGAAGCTGATAGTAAAAAAGGTCAAGTTCGTTGTGATGTCAATGTTTCGATTATGGATGAAAACTTAGATGAAAATGATCCTCACAATTGGGGCACTAAAATCGAAGTAAAAAACGTTAATTCATTTGGGGGCGTTCGAGATGCAATTAAGTACGAAATTAAGAGACAAACAAAGCTAAAAGAAAATAATGAATATGATACCATGGAACAACAAACAAGACGCTGGGACGAAGAAAGTGGTACAACAATTTATATGCGTAGTAAAGTAGATGCTATTGATTATAAATATTTTGTTGAACCTAATATTCCGAAATTTAAAATTAGTTCCGAATGGTTAAAAGAAATAAAAGCTTCAATTCCACGCTTGGCCTATGATCGTAAAAAAGAATATATGACCAAATATGGTCTAAGTGATTATGATGCGTCCATCTTAGTAAAGCAAAAAGATATTTCTGATTATTTTGAAGAAACGGTTAGTTTAGGGTGTGATGCTAAACAAGTGGCTAATTGGACTAATGGAATGATTTTAAGTTATTTAAATAGTAAAGAGATATCGATAAATGAATTTTTCTTAAATCCCTATATGTTAAAAGAATTAATTGATCTAATTAACGCTAAAACAATTTCTTCAAAACAAGGTAAGGAAGTATTTGCTAAAGTTTTAGAAAAACAAAAAAGCCCTCAAGAAATTGTGAAATCGGAAGGAATGATGCAAATTACGGATACGAGTGAACTTGATCAAATTATTGATGAAGTCATTAGGGAAAATCCTGAGCAAGTTGCGTCTTATGATCCTGAACGTCCTAAAATTTTAGATTACTTCATAGGCCAAATTATGAAAAAAACAAGAGGCAAAGCAAACCCAGCAACTGCTAGTCAGTTAATGAAAGAAAAATTAAACGATTTACAGAAATAATAAATGATTATATCTAGATTTTAAGAGTAAAATCAGATATAATCTAAATATGCCCGTGTGGTGAAATTGGTAGACGCGTTGGACTCAAAATCCAATGATAGCAATATCGTATCGGTTCAAGTCCGATCACGGGCACCAGATGGATATGAAATTCGGAAAATTTCCGGATATTAAGCAAAACGACTTGTCAAAAAGTCGTTTTTATGATATGTTGAATATGTCAAGGAAACTTGCATAAAATAAAAATGGAACATTCAATATGCTAGTGTTGAGTGTTGCCAAAAGATTGGTTTCACCTAATTCAAAGCAGTTGAGTTAGGTGATTTTCTTTTTATATTAAAACTATAAATAGCAATAATACTAATAGGAAGATAAGAATTACTAGAGAAAGAATTAAAAAATCCTTCTTGTTCATACTATCGCCTCCCTTCTTTTAAGAAGTTTGGCAATCACCCAACTATTAAATGTTCCACCTAAATTATACCAAACAAATGTTCTCGACACAATAATTTTATGTTAAATTTGACAAATTAGAATATACACTTGCATATTGACAAAGTCAATACATGTGCTACATATATATTATTTTAGCAAATGGTAATGGGAAATATTATATAATTGTGAATGAAAAGGAAGTTTTAAATATGAATTTAACATGGAATATGAATACAATGCGTTTTATCATTCTTTTTTACTAATAAATTACAACCTTGATTGCCAGCTTTGCCTATATGTTTTGTTTCATAACCCGTGTCTTCAAATAAATATTTAATTGGAACTAAAGAAAAATATGTAAATTTATAAAATAACTATATTAAGACTCATAATTTAAGGTTAAAAGGAGAAAAATATGGAGAAGATAATAATGTTAGGTACTGGCAATGGAGGAACAACAGATTTATATAATACTTGCTTCGTAATTCAAAATGAAAATGGTGATTTTCTAATTGATACGGGAGAAAGTATTGAAATTATAAAAAGATTAAATCAAGTAGATATTGATTATAAATCAATTCATCACATTTTTATATCTCATAGCCATACAGATCATATATTAGGATTATTTTGGCTATTTAAAAAAATTGGTGTACATTTTATGCATGGAGATATAAAAGATAAAATAAATATTTATTGTAATGATGCTGTATTTAAAACAATTAAAGAAGTTTCCAAATATATACTCCCTGAAAAACTTATGGTAGCGGTTTATAATATTGTAGATTTTAAAGTGTTAAATAATGGCGATATATACAATATAAATGGTGTAGATTATACTTTCTTTGATATTCAGGCAAACGGAACAAAACAATATGGATTTGAATGTGTTTTAAATGGAAAAACATTTGCATTTTTAGGAGATGAGACGTTAAATCCTAAATTATACTCTAAAATCCATAACTTCGATTATGTCATGCACGAAGCATTTTGTTTAGATTCAGAAGAAAATATTTTTCATGCCTATGAAAAAAATCATTCGACGACAAAAAGTGTTAGTGAAGTTATGAATAAATTAGAGGTCAAAAATTTAATTTTATATCATACAGAAGATTTTCATAAAGAAAAGAGAAAAAAATTATATACCAAAGAAGCACAAAGTTATTTTAATGGTAATGTAATAGTCCCTAATGATTTAGAAATAATAGAGATAAAATAAATCAAAAAATCCTGATGATTTAAAAACATGTATCCAAAATTATCTAGCGAGAAGGAGGCCTAAATTTTCTGGGTTTTGTTCTGCCTTGATTTTCAGAAAAAATGCTTTCTTAGAATAATGATAAAAAGATAAGAATAAATAAAAGATAATTTAAAGTGGATATAATAAAAGCATTTTGCATAAAATAAAAGAGAATACTTAATAATTAGTATATTTCGTATTCACTAATAAATTGATTATCTTTTAACTTTATACCTTATCTTTAATAAAAATTTGACAAAAACTCTTTTAAATGATAATATACCCCTAATTAAAGGGGGTTTAGATAATGAATTATCATGATTTAAAAGTTAATGAAATCGCAAATCAAATGACAAACAAAGAAAAGTTTAATCCATGTATAGAGTGGATTAAATGGTTAGCAGATAGTTGCGAACAACAAAAAGTTAAAATTAAAAAAATGAGCTCTAAAAAAATTAGTGATTTGACTGATGAAGAATTTGCGGAAATTGAAACATATTTCTATCACAGAAAAATATTGTATTTATTGAAAAACTATGGAAGCCCAAAGATCACAAAAGAAGAATATGTGGAAGTTTATCAATTTATAGGTAGTCATTCTTTAATTAAACTTATGGAAACTCATTTAACGATTGAGGAACTTAATTGGGCTAAAGAAAAGCTTCAATTTTTAAAACAAGCCTCTACTGAAGACTTAAATAAAAAAATTCAAGAAGCTCAAGATAATTATCAAAATTTATCTATGGTGGATGCCTATATTTTACATAAATTAGTAGGTAATCAATTTAAAAAAAGCTTATCAAAAGTTAATGAAGATTTAGGTAGTCAAGCTTCTCAAAATAATTTGTCACGTCACCCAGTTTTATTAAATAACAATTAATTATGTGGGAACATAGTGCTTTGCTTTTGATTTACATTAAGTTTTTACAACAAATTCACAAAAGGTTGCCGTTTTTCCTTGACTTTTTGAGAGATTTATTATAGAATTGAGCCAAGAGGAGGGATAACATGAAAAAGTTATCATCTAAATATAAAATTGCTATTGGAGTATGCGCATTAGCAGGTGCATCTATTGTAACCTTAAGTTATAATAAAGCATTCGATTTTGATAGTAGTAAAGTAAATAGTGCGGAAAAAATAAGTTTTGCCGAAAAAGCAACTTCTGTAGCAAAAGCTGAAAATGAAGTAAAAAAAGCAGAAGCTCAAGTGGAAACTGCTGATAAAGAAGTAAAAAAGGCTGAGGCTAAAGTTGAAGCAGCTAATAAAGAAGTAAAAAAAGCTGAAACATCTAAAAAAGAAGCTAAAGCCGAGGTTAAAAAAGCTGAAAATACTATAAAGAAAGCGGAAGCTAAGATTGAAGCTGCTGAAAAAGAATTAAAAGAAGCTAAAACACCAGAAGCTAAAAAAGCTGCCAAAGCTAAAATTAAAGCAGCGGAAGAAGAAGTAAAAAAAGCCGAAGAAACTAAAAAAGAAGCAGCTGCAAAAGCAAAAGCAGCCGAAGAAGCTCGTCAAAAAGCGGAAGCCGAAGCAAAAAAAGCTGAAGAAGCTCGTCAAAAAGCGGAGGCCGAAGCTAAAAAAGCCGAAGAAGAAAGAAAAGCTGCGGAAGCAGAAGTAAAAAAAGCGCGCGAAGCCGAAGAGGCTCGTA
This sequence comes from uncultured Bacilli bacterium, assembly GCA_947626055.1. Taxonomy (GTDB): domain Bacteria; phylum Bacillota_I; class Bacilli_A; order RF39; family UBA660; genus HGM10766. The sequence goes on from CANQQP010000022.1 coordinate 13,512, forward strand.
AAAAAGCGGAATCTGAAGCTGCTAAGAAAGCCGAAGCTCAAAGATTGGCACAAGAAGAAGCAAAAAAACAAGCTGAATCTAGTAAAAAGAATAGTTTACCTCAATGGGCGTTAGATGCTGCTGCAAGATCTGAACAAGCTGAAAAAGAAAAATTAGAAGCTCTTCTAAAATCACAAAAAGAGGCCGGAGATGCTGCTAAAGCCGAAAGAGCTGCTCAAGAACAAGCTGCTAAAGAGCAAGCTGAAAAAGAAGCGCAAGAAAGAGCTGCTCGTGAAGCTGCAGTTGTTCAAGAAAGACGTTCATATGTAGCTCAATCTCAAGTATTATCTGCTGCTGCAAATTATGCAACTGCTAGTATTCAGGCTGATAATACTGAACATTCTATTACTGTAGAACGTGGATCATTTGATAATCCTGATCCAGGATATATTTGGTTTGTACAATTTACATGTAATCCTAATGAGTGTGAAGGATTTCCAGAACCTGGTTCAAATAGATTATCTAGTACCGTTTATATAGGTCGACGTGGAGATATTCCATCTATTACTATGTATGCTCCTAGAGCTAAAGCAGGATATAAATTTACTGGTTGGAGCAAAGTAACAGAAACTACATATCGCTCAGTTAAAATGCAAACAGTTACTGCTTTATATGCTCCAATTAATTAATAATAAACAAAAGTAAAATAATGGAAGTTTATCCAACTATTATAATTAAAAGCTGATTACTCAAACAATTCGAATTGAATAGTTTGAGTTTTTTTTATACCAAAAATATGATATTATATAATTAGTATAGGAGTATGTATGGATGCAGTAAATTGGGAATATCAAAATAACACTTATATAATAACGTTATCAAACTTAAAAAAATCAAATTATTGGATATTGTATTTTCTTAATAAATTTTTACAAAATAATTATCAACAGCAGGGAATAAGTGTTTATTTCAACGAAGAAAGTGTAGTATTAGAAGCAGAAACTAAGAATGTTATTAAAGAAGTATTAAAATTTAAATTTCCAGATTTCAATTTCAATCAAAAAGTTACTATTCTTAAGTATATTTATATAACTTTATTATATTTAAAAAATAAAGTAGAAAGATATCATGATTTAAATTTCTATTATTATAATGTTTCTTTAAAAAAATCCGGATTATTTAATAGAGAAATATATAATTCTGTAGCATTTGAAAGGAAAATGCAGAAAACTGCTAATCAAAAATATATTCAAAAACTATATTCCAAAGTAATGTAATAAAAAAAATTAACTATTATGGAAAAAATATGTTATTATATTGCGCAAGGAGGATTTAGTATGCAAACAGAAAAGGTTGAAAAACAAAAAATTACCTATGACCAAATTATTGGAGCAGCTTTGTTATATTTTGGATCTATTGACTATATTGACTTAGATTTATTTATTAGAGATTTAAAAAAAACAAACCGATATATTTTAGAAAATAATCCTAATTTCGAAATTACTAAAGTTTTAAAATATAATAATGGTTTAATAACGTTTGAAAACTTACAAAAAAATCGAGATTTAATTGCGACTAATGTCCCTGCCAATTTACTGAAGTTTTTTACTAAATATAATTTATACGGATATAGTAAAAGAAAAGTTACTTATTTAGAATTATGTACTGCTAAAGCTAAAGAGAATACTAATATTTTAGTCGTTTCTACCAATTTTCAAGATGCTCAAGATTTACAGGATTTTGGTTTTGAACATGTCGATTATGTTAAATCCATCTTAACATTAAATAAAATATATAAAAAAAACAAACATATTCTAGATCAATATCATGTAATAGTAAGAGGCGATCAGTATTTAGATACTACTGCTAACTTTTTAGAAATTCAAGAACATATTGATGAGCAAGTAGGCAAAGGCAAATTAATCAAAGTAACTCTCCAACGTCGAAATGGTGGCAAAGTGGCCTTGAATTTAAATAAGTTAAATCATATCATTTCCATTAGTAACTTAACGAAAGAAGAATTTGCTAATAAGTTGACGGAAAATATTATCTATAACCACGCTTTAGATTCTAAAAAAGAATATAAATCTTTAAAAATCAAAAATAAAGTATATAAATTTCCTACTAAAAAAAGTGATTTAAAAATCTTAGTTTTAAGTAAAGACAAAGTCACTAATAAGTTAGTTAATAAAAATGGCTTAAAAGTAGATTTTCAATTTGATAATATTCCTAATTTATTAAATGGTCTTGGGGATTACGATATTATTATTAGCAGTTATAAAAGAAAGAACACCATAAGTCAAATTTCGGCGGAAATAGAAGAACAATGCAAAAATTATAATCGACCTCTTGCTTTATTTCTAACATATACTGATCAAGACGTTCATTTAGCTAAATTTAATCACACAATTTTAGGAAAACAAGTATTATTTCACTATTTATGGATGGGGGAGTTGGGTCAAAATCTAAATTCAACTGATAAGATTTGGGGTCAAGGAACCTGCGATGTTTTAAGAAAAGAGTGGCAACAAATAGGTCAAAATTCTGTCTTTCAAAATTCTAATGCTTATGCTAGTGAATTAGAAATGTTATTAAATGAATCAGTTCGCATTTATAACGCTGGTTTAATGCGCAGTAAAGTGTCTCCTATAGAAGGTATTACATTTGCTTCTCCCAGAGCTATAAGTTTAGAATTTTTAACTACGCAAGACAATATTTTTAATGATGATGAAGTAATTACGATTGCTGAGTTTGATGATTTTATAGCTAAATTAAATGATCAAAAAGATTTTGCTCAACAAATTACGGAAAATACAGAGCTAAGTTATCAACAAACTAAGGATAATTTAAAATTAATATATAAAGATACTAATTTAAACGAGACGTGGGAACTAAGATTGACAGCGAGAAATTATATCCATAATTTTCGTCAGTTTTGCTTATCGATTAATAATAATCCCGAAGAAATTTGTACTTTAATCAAAAAAGATAAAAATTATCTTTTTGCCAATGCTAAACAAATAGAAATTTTAAAAACAATTATGAGTAAATTTTACGAAATAAAACATTGCATTCCTTTAAAGGAAGATACGTCACAAAGTCTAATTTCTAAATATGGGGCAACAATTTATGAAGATAAACAAAGATTATTAGAACTTGAAGAAAAATTAAAAAAATTAAAAGGTTTAAAAACATGGTTTACTGCTTCTGAGACCGAAAGAGTAAGAAATAATAAGCAAAAAACAGAATATAAAAAACAGATTGCCTATCATAAGCAAACACTCATGTCTACGGAACAATTAATAAAAGAAGCAGCTACTTTTAACTTTACTAAGTTTGTAAATTTCTTAATAGAACTTTTAACTAAAATAAATAATAAACAATATGTTAAGTTTAATTTTCATTTTCTCGATAGTAATATGAATTCAACAGAAATCTATCAATTTACTTCGCAAGCAAAACCTTTTACAGTTATTACTGAAAAAGAAAATGAAAATATCTTAAATATCCAGGCCGATCAAATGCTAGGCTATTATCCTTATTTTATTAGTAAATTAAATAAACTTAAAAATATTCACTTAAATGAAACGAAAAATATCTTGATTTATAATTTAAATAGTAGAAAGATTAGCGATGATTTAGTGGAAAATTATCCGGAATTAGAAAACTATTTATTAGCTTTAATAAATATTCGTTTACGTCATCCTGAATTTAGTGAAGAAGAAGCCTATGCTAAAATTATGAACAAACTTTTAACTAATCAACAAGATACACCTCAATCTAAATTGAAATAACTTGTAATTTCGACAAGTTATTTTTTTAATAGATGGTAAATTACTTTTGAGGGATAATATGAAAGTAAAAGTTTTTGATGAAAATCACGAGAAAGATTTAGAAAATTCGGTAAATATGTTTCTTAGTACCTTAAATGGTGATATAATAGATATCAAGTATGAAGTGTCAATATCTATCTTTGGAGAAGAACAGATATATTGTTTTTCAGCCATGATAATATATAACGAGTAAGTAGGGATATAAGTGAAGAAAAATTCATTTTTAGAAGGAAGCTTTATTGCCACCGCTTCGATTATTTTTGTAAAAATATTAGGAATGCTTTATGTTATTCCTTTTTATGCGACAGTGGGAGTTAAGGGTGCTAGTTTATATGCTTATGCCTATACAATATACAATATCTTTTTAGATG
>CANQQP010000023.1 GCA_947626055.1 uncultured Bacilli bacterium
GTATTAGCAATCGTTTCCAACTGTTATCCCCAACTTAGAGGCAGGTAACCCACGTGTTACTCACCCGTTTGCCACTAAGGGAAAAATCCAAATCCAGCTTTGTGCAAGCACGCAGCTTTCAATGGGTCCCTTCGTTCGACTTGCATGTCTTAGGCATGCCGCCAGCGTTCATCCTGAGCCAGGATCAAACTCTCAATAAAAAATGATTTATTAATTAAATCATGATTTTAAGTTTAATCTTTGCTACTCAAAATTGACTTTTTACTTAGTTTTCAAAGATCATTTCCGCGCCCTTTTCTCTCGAGCGCACTAGTAATATATCAAATCGTCAAACTAAAGTCAACACTTTTTTTACTTTTTTTCGACATTTTTCATTCAAATGTAAAATCAGTGTTTTTTAACGATTTCAAGTGGCTTTTCGCAACACTCGTTCTCAATATTACAACATATTTTATGTAAATGCAAGTCTTTTTATTACATTTTTGCAAAAAAAAATAAAATTTTTTTATTTTTGTTAATTTTCTGTTAATTCCTGGTATTTTTTATAGTATTTTTCCACAAGTTCATGGGAAAATGGTCCTTCATTATTTCTTTTCATTTCAATTAAACTAGTTAATTCGTTTTTTAAAATGATATTTAGCTCTTCAGGGTAATGCATAATCTTTCGATGATAATTATATTCATTACGATCTAAAACTTTGAAACCGCCATCAGGGAAAACTCTTAAATCTAAATCATAATCAATATATTTAATAATGCCATTTTCAATTAAATAAGGAGTAGCTATGTTGCAATAATAAAATAATCCATATTTTTTTAATTGGCCAATTACATTAAACCATCTTTTTTTATAGAAAAATAGGATGGCTGGTTCTTTGGTTTTATAACTGCGTCCATCATCTTCCGTTATTTTAGTTTTATAATTGCCACAAACTATCCAGTCCTCATTAATTTCTAAGACAATAGCTTCATCAGATACTCTCTCTAAGCGGCCATTGTGTTTATAGCAATGTATTTGTAATTTATCTCCTTCTTTTATTTTGTCCATACGAATCACGCTTTCAAATAACATTGTACTAAATTTTTCAGTAAAAGTCTACGAAGGCAAAGTATAAAATTGCTTATTGGCTTAAAATCTCGACTGCTTTGTTATATTGGGTATCAATGATTTCCGTTTGGTCCTCATTAACTTCTAAATCTATTTCATAATCAGGAGTAATTCCGATTTTATCAATGCACTTTCCATTAGGCATTAACCACTTGGCCGTAGTGTACTTAGCCATTGAACCATCTTCTAAGCTTAAAGTTTGTTGAACTTTACCTTTACCATATGTCTTTTTACCAACTAAGGTGGCATTATAGCTATATTTTAAAGCAGCGGTTAATATTTCGGATGCTGATGCACTGTACTCATCAATTAGTACTACTATAGGATATTCTCTTTTAGCTGCAGTCTTATCTTTATAATCCGTTTTCTTACCTTTCTCATCTAAAGAATAAATGATTTTACCTTTCTTTAAAAATAAACTGGCAATATCTTTAGCACTGACTAAATAACCTCCAGCATTGCCTCGCACATCAATAATTAAACTTTCAATATGATCTTCATTTTCTAGTTTTTTTAAAGTTTTACTAAATTGTTTACTAGTCGTAGAAGAGAAAGTACTTATTTGCATATAACCTATCTTTTTACTATTTTGCTCAATTACTTTACTATCAACAGAAGGTACATATAAATTATCTTTTTCCACAGTCACCGTAATTTCTTCGTCACCTCTTAATAAAGTAATATTAAATTTTCCTTTTGTATCTTTTATTTTATCGGCTATATATTCATTATCTTTATCCGTTAAATCTTCATCATTTAATTTAATTATTTTATCATTGACTTGCATACCAGCTTCCTCGGCCGGAGAATCTTCAAAAACATCATAAATGATTTTATCTTGATATATCTCTATACCTATCCCCAAATATTCCCCAGTTAATTTTTCTAATAATTCGTTAGTTTGTTCTTCATCTAGATGTTCTGTATAATCGTCCCCTAAGTAAGCAAACATTGCATTAATAGCACTATCAACTAGCTCTTGTTCATCAACATCTTCATAATATTCATCTAAAATAGAAGAATAAACTTCTAAGAATTCATTAACATGTTCATTTTTCGAAACACCAACGGGTGTACCGTAATGTTTATAAAAAATCATTCCGGTAGCTACAGTACACAAAAGACCAGTAATAATAACTATAACAATTACTTCTAATAATTTAAAGCCATAAGCATTTTTTCTTCTTCTTTTTTTTTCGGCCATTATGTACTCACCTATCTTTATGCAATTTTATAATATCATACCCTTATCAAAAGTTAAAGAAAAAAGTAATACCCTTTTGTACTACTCCTCTTCAACATCTAATTCATTTTTAATCTTATCTATTCCCTCGATATATTTGGAAATTTGTCCATCTTTAAATTTAATTAAAGTATAATCTCCTACTTTTAACTCAGCTGGTTTAGTTGCTTTCGAATTAACATTTTCCGGATCATAAAATTGCTTATTCATATAATCATCCAAATCAGCTTGATATATCTTAAGATGATCTTCTTTTTGTAAATAACTAGTTACCATATTGGCTAAATCCAAAGCTTTTTCATCACTCTTCTTATAAGCTAATATGTAGTATTGGTCATATGGTCTATTAAAAGCAGAACCTAGGATTGTAATATCATAATTAAATTCTACTTCTTCAGTTTTCGTATTATCATCTTTTTTAAAGAAGTCTTTAGATACAAATATCTTAGTAACAAAATAAATAGCTACTATACTTAAAATAACAACTAATAAGACAATAATAAATCTTTTTACTACTTTATTTTCTTCGGTCTCAATTCTTTTTTTACTCATTTTTTCTTCACCACAATAATTATATAAAAAATATGGTTATAAAGCAAATAAAATTATCAAAGAAAAAGCAAAACATTAATTATTTTTGCCTTTTATTTTTCTTCGGTTTTTCCTCTAAGATATTATACATATCTTCATCATTTTCATCTTCCATTACTTCGTCTACAATTTTTTCTTCATCGATAATATCATCTTTACCTTCATCTAAACCTTCATCGGATTGACTTAATTTTTCTAATATATTTTTAATTTTCTTTTTCCGTTTAGAATTTTTAACACATAACCCAATTATTATCGCAAAGCATAGTAATAAGACACCACCAGCTGCTAAGATAATAATGCTATACAATTCTTTTTCCTTATATATTAAGTCAGCCTGTTCAGCATTATAAACTTGCAGTGAATGATTTTTACTATCAAAAGTATAATAATCTTTCTCGCCTGTTTCCACATCCATACCATAAATTATTGCAAAACGGGAGTCTTTAGCTAATTTAAGTCCTTTGACTTTTGCCCCATTTAGATCAACTTCGTATTTTTTGTAATTAGCAAAATCGTATCCTTGCGGTCCTTTGGTGATATCCATGGGGTAAAAATTAATATTACTAAATTTTACTTCTTGATACAATGTAAAAGTATCTTTCTTTTCATTATATATATATAAAGCAATTTTTCCTTTTGAATCTTTTAATCCTACTAAAGTATATTTGGTAATTTCACTATAAAAAGCGGGTACTTCGATACCATCAATTGTTATCGTTTTATCTTCATAATTATTTGGTTTTTCTAAATTATCCTTATTACGAACTACAGTATAAGTTTTTCCATTGACTTTCTTTTTTAGGGGATTTTTTTCTTCCACATTAGCTTTGATTACATAAGTTCTCGTACTACCATTTTCGGCTGTAACTACGATATTTAAAGTATTAGTTCCTTCGGTTACAGCCACATCGCCAGCACCTGTGACTTTCGCGGTTTCATCTTCGGTTTTAGCATTAATTTTTACACTAGTTACATCACTAGCTAAATTTAGCGTATACTCCAAAGTTTCTCTATTAAATTCGGGAGATAGCTCATAGCCTTCCACACTTAAAGAAGCCAGATAATCGTTAGTCTTTAAAACTTTATTAGCACTTTCCCCAACAGTAACGGAGGTTTGAGCGGAAAGTGATCCCGAAGAATCCCCTTCATAAGCGCCGCTGGCACTAAAAGTTCCGCTACCTTGAGACTTGGCTTTAAAAGTGAAAACTACCGATTTACCGCTTTCAATAATACAATATAAGCCATTACAATCTCCCGAAGCCGATACGAAAGTAAAACGATCTTGATCATAACTTAAAGAAAATGTTCCCATATCCGCTTGGCCAAATCCGACTGCCTTAGCCGTTATTTTTACCGTTGATCCTACGCCTACATTACCATAAGATTTGCTAAGCGACAAAGAGGCGGCGTGAACGCCACCTACTAAAATAAAGTAACTAATTAATAGAAATATTCCTAATTTTAAAGGTTTAATTTTTTGCATATCTCTTCCCCTTCTATTGTTCAATATCAGCAATATTTAAGATTTTTTTCTTCATGGCTACTAAGTCAGTTAAAGATATTTTTCCATCTTTATTAATATCAGCAGCTTTTTGATTATTATCATTTAAGTTATTATAACCTAAAATATACTTCTTGGATTGCACTAAATCACCTAAACTTATTTTAGAATCAGCATTTAAGTCCCCATATAGGATAACGGTATAAGTTTTACCATTTATCACGAAAGTATCGCCTGTTGCTAAATTGTCATGGCATTTGGTACTAACTTCCGCCCCATTATTTCGCAAAGAGGTAACAAAACTATCAACACTCATGCCCTCTTTAACACCACTAATGTATGTGCCATCAGTTTTAAGACCAATACTGTTTACCACCGCATTAGAATCCACTGTCGGACTTTGAGGAGTAGAAACATCTTCACTACTTACGCTATTTGGATCAAATCCTGTATCAGGAAGAGTTGTATTTTGCGGCATATTATTATATACCGGTATTGCAAATTTAAAGTTATTATCTAGTAAATTCATTTTTTCATAAGAATTATAAGTTGATACTGACTCACTAAAGACAGCTTTAATGTTAGTCATATAACCATGGGTTAAAGCTTTGTAAGCACTATTTGGAGCCACATTAAATCTTTGAAAATAATTAGTATATTGACCTTGACCTATATAGGAAGAAGCAATAAACTCCGCACCACCTTTAATAGAGGATTCGATACTACGCCAAGGGCGTCCATAAGTTGTACTACTACCATCGGCTCCGCCATTAGCCCAAACAAGGCCTTTTAACACAGGAGAAGATCCAGTTGTAGCGCCAATATTATAAACATTATATAAGCCACTATAAGGTTTGCCATCATAAGTAAACTCAGCACCACTTGTTGCTTTACTATCGCCACGATTCACTCCTACTTCCTGGCGTACGCGACTGGCTAAATAAATAGGATTGGCATTGTAAGTACTACCAGCATTAACAAAAGTGCTAGCATAGTCCCCCATGTTGCCGCCCCCAAAAACATTACGAACAGCATCTTCACTTTGATAAGCCGCATCATAATTTAATTTTTCAAACATAAAGACATGTTTTTCATCTAAGAAATTACGAGGATCCATATAATAGGCGACAACACCTGGAGCAGCGGCATACCAAGTGCTACCTTCTAAAACTTTAAAAGTTTTGGTATTAGGATCATAAGAACCTGGAGCAGTTGATTTCCAACCATCATAATTTGTTTCGATTAAACTAACTCCTACTACACTTTCTAAAGCTACACTGTTTGACCAATCTAAGCCGGTTTGAACCGCTTCAAATTGCCAATTTGGATGTTTTTCATGCAATTCTATTAAATAATCCCAATATGTTGCAGGAAAACCTAAACGTTCTAATTCTTTTTCATAATCAGTAGAAGCTACAGTATTGCCACTACTTTTAGAGTATTTAGATATATATGATCCACAAATATAAGCATTTTTACCATCATAATTTATTGCATACCATCCGCCAGAACAGCCGGAAATAGAGGCAGGAGAACCACTAGTCAATTCCACTTCAGTATTATAAGCTAATTCACCTATCTTTTCATAACTTGTTCCTGGTCCTTCTCTAACTGAAAGTCCATCAGATGCAATAACCTTTCCGTAATATTTAATAGCTGCACTTACTACTAAAGGAGATATAATATACGAAAAGAACATCATAGCAAGCATTAATTTACTAATAATCTTCGTTAATTTTTTCATTTGTCACAACCTCCTTTTATCTAATAACATAAAAATTATATCAAATAAAAGTCGAAAAAAATTAATTTAAGCAGAAAAATTGCTATTATTGACACATTTTGTGTCTAGTTGTATTTAAATAGGAATTATTGTATAATTTATAATTATAATAAAAAAGAGGTTACATATGAAAATATTATTTAATAAATTAAAAAAATGTAATAGACCCCTGCTTATTATTTTTATAGTTTCTTTAATAATCTATCTTATAAGTTTTGGACTTTTTACCATAAGTTTATTACGTCTTGCTGATATAGAGACAATCTTTAGAATTGCTTGTATAATATTATTCTTTTTATATTTTGGGGGATTTTTAATTGGTGGTCTTATTTCTTTAATAACAAAAAGAAAAAAGACTTTAATAAGTTTAATATGTATTACCTTTTTATTAGCGACGGCTTTTGGTTTTATATCTTATCATATAAACAAGACATATAGTAAAGTTGATACTATTAGCAAAAAGTATGTTACTTATACGGCTGATATGATAGCTTTACAAAATACGAACGAAAAAGATATTAAAAAAATTGGCCAAATAAGCGATAAAACGGATATCGAAGGTTACATTCTAGCTAATAAAATGATTAAAAAGAAAAATATCAATCAAAAAAATATTGTAAAATATGATGATTATTATGAAATGCTTACGGCCCTATATGCCAAAGAAATAGATGCTTGTTTTATTACTAATAACTATAGCATTATCTACTCTTCCGAAGAATTATTTGCTAATATTTCCAGTGATGTTAAGGTAATCAAAGAATATAGCGAAAAACGAGAAAACCAAGATAACATTAAAACAACGCAAGCCCAAGGGAAAAAATTAACGGAACCTTTCACTTTGCTTCTTTTAGGAGTAGATTCCGAAAAAGATGGCTTGAATGCTAATCAAGCTTTTAATGGCGATACCTTAATGATGATTACTTTTAATCCCAACACTTTAAATGCGACGATGTTTAGTATTCCCCGAGACACTTATGTACCAATTGCTTGTCGTAATGGGGCTAAAAACAAAATAAATTCTTCAGCTGCCGGCGGAACTAAGTGTGTTATTGATACGATTGAAGACTTAACTGATATTGCTATTGATTATTACGTTAAAATTAATTTTAAAGGAGTTGTGGATTTAGTTGATGCTATCGGAGGTGTCGATATTGACGTGCCTGTTTCCTTTTGTGAACAAAATTCCGATCGTCTTTTTGGGGATAAAGAAATCTGTTTAAAAAAAGGAATGCAACATCTAAATGGGGAAGCAGCATTAGCTTTCTCAAGACATCGTAAAACTTTACCACGCGGTGATTTTCAAAGAGTTGAACATCAACAAATGGTGGTAGAAGCCATAGCAGGCAAAGCGAAGACAATAAATAGCGTAAATGAATTTTATGATATTTTAGATGCCGTAAGTAAAAACATTGATACGGATATGACTACTAATCAAATGTTATCTTTCTACAATGTTCTAAAAAAGATGTTGACTACTTCTAATAGTGCGATAACAATTGATCATACCACTTTAGTCGGTAACGACTTAATGATGTATAATTCTAGTACACGCATGAATATGTATACTTTCCAATATAACAAATCTAGTTTAAAAGAGATTGTTGATTTAATGAAAGTTAATCTCGAACTTAAAGAACCTGAATTAATTAAAAACTTTAATTTTTCTATTAACGAAGAATATCAAACAACCATCGCCGGACAAAGTGCTAATGTAAAACCAGAAGCCTCTACCGAGTTAATGCCTAACTTAGTAGGCGAAAGTCAAACCTACGCTCAAAACTGGGCTAACGCCCACAACATTACACTTAGTATTAATTATATTTCCGAAGGAGTTCACTATAATGAAAACTCAGCAGATGGAACAATAGTTACTCAAAGTGTTGTAGTTAAAACGCCGCTTGATAGTGTAAAAACTTTAACAATTGGTGTCATTAAACATCAAGAAACTAAAGAGGATAATAAAGCTTCCAGTGAAACCGCAGATGAAAAGAAATCCGAAGAGAAAAATGAATCTAATAATTCGGCAAGTTCTACTGACGATAAAGAAAATGAAATACCCGATATTCCTGGTTTAAACTAATCTACCGTAAAGGTAGATTTTTTATTGCAATAATTTTTAACTAAGAGTATTATATCTTATACAGGAGGAATAATTATGCGATGTTTAAATGCTGGAGTAGAAATTATCAATACCAGTCTAGAAAAAAACCTGGATATAACTTTGTTCAAATTACAAAAACTGCTCTACTTATGCCAGGGATTATATTTAAAGACTTATAAAGTTCCTCTTTTTCCCGAAAAGTTTCTTAACTGTTCTTTGGGACCTGGTCTAATACCAATAACGCAAAAATTCGATATAGATGATGAAGAGATTGTCCAAATAGAATATTATCCTAATGTGCGATTTAACAATTTAACAGGTGATCCGATAAATCTCCAAGATTTTCCTGATGTCTTACTAAATAGTTACGATTTTTGTGATCAAAAATATATTAAGAAGTTTCCTTTTTTTCCCACCCCTATGCCCGAAATCCTCTCTTTTGAAAAAGAAATGATAGAAAATATTATTGATACGTATGGAGGTTTTGACTTTTTTGAATTACATGCCTTACAAAGACACGGGGATTTTTTAAAATCTCTAAAAATAGGTAATGTTATTCCTAATGAAATCATCTTAAATCATTATTTATATATGGAAGGAATATTAAAACAATATTTACAAAATCAATTAAATAATATGAGTAACGATATTACCGAAATTAATTTAGGGATTATTAAAGTTAAAAAATAAGCCTTCTGGCTTATTTTACTTAGTATACTTAAGACTTTAAATCAGCTTTTTGAACAACGTATAAAGTTTTATCCTTTTTAACAATAGTGACAAGGGCTTTTGTATCATAATCTAAATCTTTTTCATATTCCCAAGACAAACTTATTTCATATGAAGGTATTTCTTCTTCTTTTAATTTAAAAGTCGTTGTTTGAAAATCATTAATAGTTATACTACTAACAACTGGTAACTCTTGGGTTCTATCATTATAAGAATTATCCATAACATATTTATATAATGTATCCTTAGCATTAAGTTCAAAATTTTCTTTGGCATCGGGATGAACAAATTCTAAAGAACCAATATCATACTTATTAACCTTATTATCAATAGTATATAAATCAATTATAAACATTTTGGCAATAGATTTCGCATATTCTTCATAATCAATTTCTTTACTTTCTAAATTAGTTTTCAGATTTTGAAATTCTTTTTTATAAAGGGCTGTGTCCCGATCTTCAAGATGATAATTAAATCCTTTAATTTCATCAACTTTTTTGACCGTTTGTTTAGGAACATTTTCAAAATTAAATAGCAAATAAACTAAAAAAGCTCCTAAAACCAATATGGCTATAATTATAATTAATAAAGCTTTCCTCTTTTTATTCACTTGCTTCCCCACTTTCATCAACCTTGATTAAATTGTGAACAATGATATTATTAGATATATCTAAATACTCCTCAGTATATTGTTGATATTTTTCAATATAGCCACTTTCTAATTCCATATTATTTTGCAAAGGCAAATATAACCCTGTCGAATTATTATAATAAACTTTGTTAGTTAAGAAATTTCCATTAGGGAAAATAACAATATTATCATCTTTAATACTAAAAATATCATGTCCCAAAGCATATTTGGAAGAGAAATTCATCATGTTACCTAAGGTAGGTAATATATCATACATCCCCATATTATATGTTACTTCTTTTCTTATTTTTTTAGCAATTTTTTGATTCTTAGTCCAGAAAATTAAAGGGGTATTTTTATTTAATTCACTAGCATAGTAATCATAATTATAATATCCTTCGTCGCCTTCTTCTTTTACTTGACCGGTCTCAGGATCATAGTTGTAAAGATAATTAAACTCAGAACGAGCAAGTTTTGCTTCATGATCACCATAGAAAATAAATATGGTATTATTAAATAACTCATCATTATTAATATAATCAATAAATTCCCCTAAAGCTAAATCCGCATAGTGGGCACTTCTGATATAATTACCCATTTTGGTATCTTTTAAATAATCATCAACTTCTTCGGTCTGTTCTCCCGTTTCTTCATTAGTCACGGTCTTTTTATAGGCTAAATCAAATTCTCCATATTTTTCTACATCATTAAAAGGCGAATGATTAGATAAAGTGATAATAGTTCCCATGTATTTTTGATTTTCATTTTCAATTTTTCTTAAAATAGGCATAGCTTGTTCAAAAAAGGCATAGTCATTTATTCCTAGTCCCACTGTATTTTCCTCTGTCACTTTAAAACTAGTTTGAAAATACATATCATCGTATCCAAGCTGAGGATGCATTTTCGAACGATTCCACATATCAGCTTTATTACCATGCATACTAAATGTATGATAACCTTTTTCTTTTAAAAGTTTAGGTATCGATACATATTCTCGATTATAATAACTAACAAAAACTGTCCCACTATTTGCTGGCATTAAAGAAGTATTTAAAGTAAATTCCGTATCAGAAGAAGTTCCCACGCTAATTTGAGGATAAAAATGCGAAAAATACATACCTTCCGAAGCTAGTTTCCGAACGGTTGGCGTAACGGCTTGCCCATTAAATTCTAAATCCATCAAGAAATCTTGCATACTTTCCATGTGCACAAAAATGACGTTCATTCCTTCTAAAAGCCCCGTATATTCATTGCTTTGCTTTTCTTCCAGTTCTTTTTGGGCATAAAAATCTTTAAACTTTCTTAAGGCTTCATCATAGCCAAATAAAGAATTAATCTTGGGATATAAGCTTTGGACAATATCATTACCTTGATACAAAATTATGCCAAATCTTTCCACTAATGACTCACGATTCCACTGTTTAGCTAAACGAGAATAATCCGTACTTGTTAAAGTCACTAACGTACATGCAAGTAAAATTACTCCTACTAAAATGGCAGATACACACATTTTCTTGCCTTTTTCAATTTTGGCAATATAATTATAATAATTTTCTTTACTTAAAATATGGTGAATATAATAAAATAATATTGGTAATAAAATATAGATAAAGTCTACCAAGCGCAATTCATTAAATAATGAATCAGTTACTTCCCCCACTTGAGAAATACTAGCAATAAGTCCCACAGAAGCAAAAGAAGTATAAAAAGTATAATAAATTGAATTAATACAATTTATGACATTAAAAATAATTATCCAAGTAAAAAAGTACCGAAATTGTTTTTTTGGTTTAATAAGATAGCCAAAAGAACCAATTATTAAAATTAAGGCTAAATCTACGATAATTGGTTTATAATCTAGACCATGGCCAACAGTAAAGGTTCTAATTAAAATGCAGCCTAATAAAGCAATTAAAACATAAGATAAAAATAATCTGTTGGTCATTATATATTTCACAAATTTATTTACAAGGTCTTTAAAACTCTTTTTCTTTGTCTTTGCCAATATAAATCCCTTCTTACTAGAAAGTATTATATCATTAAATTGGCGGACGGGCAAATGATATGTTATACTAATCAACAGAAGGTGAAATTATGCAAAATAATATCATTATAAAATCGACTAAAAATTTTGAAACCATTTCTTTTCGCTTAGTCTTTCCTTTTGAAGAAACGGAAAAAGACATTGCGAAAATTCGTCTCCTTCCCCAAATGTTACATTATATGAATGCTAAATATCCCACTGAAGAAGCTTTTAAAAAGGCTAAATTAGCAAATTATATCCTCGGCTTTGAAGCCCAATATGCCATCTTAGGAACCTCAGGCTTTATTATTTTTAATTTAGCTACGGTAGATCCCCATATTATAAAAGATAATAACTTAGATAATATCATAGCCTTCTTAGAAGAATGTATTTATCATCCGAAAATAATAGATAAGGGTTTTGATAGTTTTGAATTAGAAAGAGAAAAAGAAATTATTAAAAAAAATATTGCTCATAAAAACAAACACCTAGCCGGTTACTTAGATCATAAAATACCTCCTCTAGTAGATAACGTTGGCATTTACCAAAGAGGATTATACAATCATTTAGAACAACTAGATGAAGTTACACCCCAAAATCTATATAAATATTATCAAAAAATTATTGGCACCAAGGCCCCTTACATTTTTGTTATTGGTAATGTTAATAAAAGTCAGCTATTACCTATACTTTCTAAATATTTTACTAAAGGAAAACCTTTAGCTATCAGTCAAAAACATTACGATTGTTTTTTAAAACCATTTCGCTCTACTCCCCAATTTATCGAAGAAGAAAAAGATTTTCAAGAATCAGCTGTCAGTTTAGTCTTTAAATTTAAGGATATTTGTTTTAAAGACAAGGTAGCTATTTCCATGCTCCGTCGCCTTTTATCCTCGGAAGTTTCAAATTTACTTTTTAATAAACTACGCTCAGAAGAAGGCTTAGTGTATACCGTTGATACTATTAATAGCTCTCGCTATGGACTATTTGAAATAATTGCCTACACGGATAGAGATAAGTTGGATTTAGCTAAAGATAAAATATTTGAATGCTTAGAAGATTTAAAAAAAGAAGAAATCGTCGCTCCTTTGTTAAAAGACATAATTGATGATTATGTAATAGCCAGAAATGAAAGTAAAGATTATAAAGGTTACATTTTAGATGAAATTATGGATGAATATTTTGAAACTATTTTAAAAGAAAAAGAAAGACTTAAATTGATTAAAAATTGCCAAGCTAGTGATATTAAAACCATAGTGGAAAGAATGCAATTAGATACTTGTCTTTATGTAAAGGAGAAAAACCATGAATAATATAGAAGTCAAAACCTTAGATAACGGTTTAAAAATATATTTATATGAAGATAAAAGAAAACATTCAACTTATGTCAATTTCGTGACGAAGTTTGGTGGTATTCATCAAGATTTTAAAATGGATAATAAAGAATATCATTTAAAAAATGGCATGGCGCACTTATTAGAACATTATGTATGCGAAGCTAGTAATCAAGGAGAGTTTATTAAGCTATTAGGAAAAAAACACATGTACACAAATGCCACCACATACCCTTCTAAAACAAGTTTTTATTTTTTAACTTCAACTAATTTAGAATATGGTTTAGAAATATTACTTAAGGGCATTAATAATCCTATTTTTAGTAAGGAAAGACTCGAAAAAGTTAAAGCTCCCATTTATCAAGAATTAAAAATGCATGAAGATAATATATTTCATAAATTTAATCACAAAGTTAATGAAGCCATTTTCCATAATATTAAGTTTAAAAATGTTGGTGGCTTTCGAAAAGAGATTAAAAATGTCACCTTAAAAGAATTAAAGGCGACTTACGAAGCTTTTTACCAACCGCAAAATCAATTTTTATTTATTGGTGGAAATTTTGATAAAGAAAAAATATTAAGTTTAATTAAAAACATCTACAAAGATATCAATAAGCCTCAGCATCAAGTAGAATTAATAGATTTAAAAGAACCAACTCCCGTAAAAAAGAAGAAAGTAACTTTTAAATCAAAAGCTATTCAAGATTATGTTAGTGTTATTTATAAAATTGATTTTAAAAATTGGACCCCTAGAGAAATGCAAAAATTAGATTTTTATCTCCACATCTTTTTTAAATGCATTTATTCTATTACATCGAATTTATATAAAGAGCTTGTCAGTAAAAAAATTATCGATACAGGTATAAATTATTCTACCGAATTAATTAATAATTATAACATTATAGAAATAGGGAATTATACTAATGATGTAAACGTTTTAGTTAAAAGAATTCAAGAAGAAATGATGAAAATTGATGATATTTCCGAAGAAGATTTTAATTTAATTAAAAAAGAAGCTATTACTAAAGTAGCTATCCGTCCGGAAAGAATTATGTCGGTAATCACTCCACTTATCGAAAATGTTGTGGATATTAATTATCCTTATCCTGATACTGTTGAAGATATGGAAAACTTAAATTTCCAAGAATTTAAAACAATGATTAAATCTTTAGACTTTTCCAATTATTCTGTAATTATAATGCAAAAATCTAAAGATTAAACATATACTTTATTAAAGATAACTTTTTAAATACAAACTATTGCATATCAATTAATTTAATGTTAAAATATGTTTGTTGTTTTAAAAAGTTATTTATGCAGCTGTAGTACAATGGCTAGTATACGACCTTGCCAAGGTTGAGATGGGAGTTCGATCCTCCTCAGTTGCTCCAGATTGATAGGAAACTCGGAAAATTCTTCGAGTAGTAATATACATTAACTAGAAGTACGTTCTAGTTTTTT
>CANQQP010000024.1 GCA_947626055.1 uncultured Bacilli bacterium
TTAATATTAGTAATAGGAACAGTAATAGGAGTATCATATGCATATTATACATCAAATCCTAGTAATGTATTAACAATAGAAGGAACAGTAAGTAAAAAAATAAATATTAGAGTAGAAGCAGGCGAGCATGGAGCAGTAGAATCTATGGAGTTTGCCACAGCTCAGACAGATTACGGTACATCAACAAGAACATTTAAAATAGGACCAAATGAAGGATACCAATATAAAGATGTAACATGTACAGAAGATAACGCTGGAAAAAAAGATGTAACAACCAAAGTAAATCCATCCTATTCAAATAACACTTTAACAGTAACACCAAGAACAAGTCAAAATATAGTATGTACAGTGGAGTTTGAACGAGTAAGATCATTAGAAGAGATAAAAGCCGATATAATACGAACAGCAAAAGATATCTCTCCAAACTTTAGCACAGGCTGCCCAACAAGTAGTGATACTAACTGCAGTGGAGTATACAAAATGACAGATGATAGTAATAAAGATAGTTATTATTTCAGAGGGGCAGTAGACAATAATTATGTACAATTTGGAAAAGGAAAGACATCGGATAATTCCACTCAACACGACTTACTATGGAGAATAGTGAGAATTAATGGAGATGGGAGTATAAGATTAGTATTAGATGGGGATATAGGAACAAGTGAATTTTGTAATAATATATATGCTGGAAGAAAAATCGCCGGCTACACTTATGATAATAGCGCACCATGTACGAACTCCAACCCATGTAAGGTTGAATATAATGGGAGTCAATTTAATTCAAATAATACAGGAACAAGTAGTCCAATAAAAAGCTTTTTAGAAGAGTGGTATCTCGCTAATCTAAAAGATTATGACCAATACATAGACTACGGAATCTATTGTAATGATACATCATATGGAAGTGGAGATGAAGGAGGTGCATTATATTATGGCCCACATCAAAGACTACAAAATGGCAGCCAAGTTGCTCCCCAACTAACATGCCCAGACCCAACAGCAGGAGATAATAAAACATCTTCAGATAGAAATAATGGGTATCATACGTATGGAGGAGTATACAAATTAAAGATAGGTTTATTAAGTGCAGATGAAATAGTGCTAGCGGGATTTAAACCAACTAGTAGTAGTGGAGTAACAGACTCTAATTATCTATATTATACATCTAGTTCATCTAGTAACTTCTGGAGCTCGTCGCCTGATTTATCACGGATGTTGAATGCCGATGTCTTTCATGTTAACTTGAGTACCCGCTCCTTGTATAGTGATATGGTTGATTTTACTAGCTCAGCACGTCCAGTTATCAATATAAGAACTGAAGGATTAAAAGCCACCGGAGAAGGTAAAAAAGATGAACCGTTTGTGATAAGCATTAATTAATATTATTAAAACTTGATAAACGCTAAGATGCTTATAATTTGAAATATTAAGAGTATCATTTTGCTATTTTATACGCATTTTTACAAAAAACGTACAAAATGTACGAAAATAATATAAAAAAACGTGCAAATTGTACGAAATTGATTTTTTATTAAAAATAGAGGGAGATATTATTCCTGTAGAAGTTAAAAGCGGAAGAAGACCTAATAGGAAAAGTTTACTGGAGTATATAAAAAAATATAATCCTAAAATGAATATTCGTATATCTACTAAAAACTTTGGTTTCGAAAATAATATAAAATCTGTACCTTTATATGCTGTATTTTGTATTAATAAATAAATATAAGGAATTTATTGCTTTAAGTTCTTTTTAGTTTCTTAAAAACAATTTTATAATGATAAATAAGTTTATTTAGTGTATAATAAGGTTTAGGAGATGCAGTATGAATTGGAATGTTAATGGAAACAATATCTTCTTAATGGTTATAGTAACATTTTTGACAAGTGTTGTTTTGATGCCAATTATTAAATATGTAGCTATTCATGTAAATGCTATGGATTATCCTAATGAAAGAAAAGTACATAAAACACCAATGCCTCGTTTAGGAGGAGTAGCTATCTTTCTTTCGTTTTTAGTAGGTTATATGTTATTTGCTAATGGTTCCGTTAGGATGTTATCTATTTTAATTGCCAGTTTTGTTATTGTTTTAATGGGCATATTTGATGATATTAATCCGATTAAAGCTAGATATAAGTTAATAGTGCAAATAGTTGCGGCTTGTATCACAACTTTTTATGGTAATATAGTTTTAAATGATTTATCTCTTTTTGGTCTAACTCTTACATTTCCAGTTCCTATTAATTATATAATTACGATCTTTGTTATTGTCGCTATTACGAATGCTTTGAATTTTATCGACGGTTTAGATGGCTTAGCTAGTGGTATTTCGTGTATTTATTTTGCAACTATTGCTGTTATAGCCGGTATTTTAAATACGATGGGTGGTTTAGATGTAACTTTATCGTTAATCATGTTTGGAGCAACTATGGGCTTTTTAGCTTATAATTTTCCACCGGCGACAATTTTTATGGGCGATAGTGGAAGTCAATTTTTAGGGTTTATTATTGCTGTAATATCTTTATTAGGTTTTAAAGGAACAACTATAACTTCCTTAATAGTTCCTTTATGTATTTTGGCTATACCTATCTTTGATGTTGCTTTAGCTATCTTTCGTCGCTTGCTTAAGGGCGAAGGTATAATGAAAGCTGATAAAGAACATTTTCATCATCAATTATTGAAAATGAAATTTACGCAGAGAAAAACTATTTTAATTATATATGCGATTAATATTGTTTTTTCAATCGTTTCAATCTTTTATGTTTTAGGAGATAATCAAATTGCGATTATTATTTATCTATTATTAATGATTTTACTGTTATTCTTTGTCTTAAGAACAGATATACTTTTTGATCACCATAAGAAAAATCGTCCTTCTAAAAAATAATTTTTTCTTGATTGTATTAAAAATATTTTTATAATATAGTTGGAAAATTTTTTTATGAGGGAATTTATGAGAAAAGTTTATTTACAAAATTTAGGTTTAATAATTACAGAAAAATGTAATTTTAATTGCGCGATGTGTCTACGCGGAAAATGCTCTAATAAAGAGATGTCAGATGAAGTCTTAGAAGCAACTTTTGAAAATGTTATTGGTACCTCTTGTTTAAGTGTATGTGGGGGCGAAGTAACCTTAGTTTTAGAAAGATTAGAAAAATTATTCAGTTATATAATAAAAAAGAAAATTCTTTTAGAACAATTAGCTATTACTATTAATGGCAGTAATTATAATCAAGATTTTATTAAGTTATTAGATAGCTTTAAAAAATATTTAGAAACGGTAAATAAGGGATATTATGAGCCTGCTCTTATGATTTCATATGATAAATTTCATCTGGCGGAGATGAAAAGATTGGGATTAGAAAAAGTATTTTGGGAAAATTGTCAAAAATATCAGAAAAGCGGGCATCTTTTAGGATATCAAAGTTTAGATAAGAAATTATTCAATGAAGGTAATGCGATAAATTTAAATTCTAAAAAAACTATACCTTTACGTCCAATGCCTTATATAATGTCTTATGTAGGTAATGATTTAAAAGAGGATAGAGAAGATGGACTTTTAAATATTGGCCCAATTGTCACTATTAATACGGAAGGTATTGTAACAGAAGCTGATGGTTCTTATCTTAATCAAAGAACAATTTATAATTATGGAAATATTTTGGATAGCAGCCTTGAAGATATTTGTTTAAATCGTAATCCTTTAATAGTACCTCCCAAGAAATATTTTAAAGAGTGTGTTAAAGCCCAGAAAAAATATCAAACTTACTTAAAATGATGGTATAATCTTTTTGAGGGATAATTTATGAAAATAAAGATTAATAATAAAATTTTAATAAATGTTTTATTAAGTTTTTATGCTTTATCAATGTTTTTAGATTTACATATTTTTTATAATTCTATCTCGACCTTAATAAGAGCTTTATTTATCTCTTTTATGTTTATTATTGTAATTATTAATCAAGGTAACTTTAAAGAAAAGAAATCTTTTATTATTTATGGCCTTATTATTCTTTTCTATATTTTAGCTCATCATTTAAATGCTTTAAATTTTAAATCGTTAGTACCTGGTAATTTTGATTATAATTTTATAAGTGAATGTTTATACTTTTATAAGATGCTTACTAATGTTTTATTATTTTATATTATTTATAAATTAAATATAAGATATAAAGATATCCGTAATTATTTAAAAGTCATTGTTTTATTTATGTGTTTAAGTATTATAATTGGGGATATTTTAAAGTTGTCTTATACTGCTTATAATTTTAATTTTACTACTATTCCGATTTATAAATGGTTTGCATTAGAACAATATGATTTTATGGCTGGTTCTTCTAAGGGATTTTTCCATATGACTAATCAAATAGTGGCTATCTTCTTACTATATTTACCGATTATTTGCTATGAAGCCTTTAAAGAAAAAAAAGTAAGTAATTATTTTTTAATGTTAGCTATAGTAATAAGTATGTTAATGATTGGTAATCGCTTAGCTATTTATGGAACCATATTGGAATTAACATTTATCACAGTCATTTACTTCTTAATCAACTTAAAAAAGAAAATAAATTTATTATTTTATATATTTAATGCTTTATTAATTTGCGGGATATTTATGGTAATTCCGTATTCTCCTTTAGCCATGCGCAATGTATATTACGAAGCTATTTATAATAATCAACCTTTAGAGTTTGTTAATAAAAAAAATATGGGTCAAGGTTATACGGAATATGAAAAGAGTAGTGATCCTCTTTTAAAACAATTTGCCGAAAAGGAAATCGATAGTTTATTTACTTTAGAATCTTATCCTTATCAATATGATCGCCAATTTTGGGAAGATATTTTAAAAAAAGATACAACTCTAACTGGTAATGCTCGTTTTATTGAAACTGCCATGGTAAAGCGGGTTAAAGATATTAATCATAACTATATGGATAATTGGTTTGGTCTAACTTATACTCGGGTAATGCATATTTTTAATATTGAGCGAGATTTTCTCATGCAGTTTTATTCTTTGGGATTAATAGGTAGTATTTTGTTTTTAGGGTTTTATCTGGTAGCTTTTATTTATATTGGTCTAAAAATACTATTTGCTTTAAAGACTAAATTTAATGAAAAAAATATTGCTTTATTCACCGGATCATTTGTGGTCTTAATCGCGGCTTATTTTAGTGGTAATTTATTAAATTCCATTAGTATTATAATTCCCCTTACCTTCATAATCAGTATTTTAATTAATGAAGTAAGAATTAAGAAAACGAAAAGTGCCAAAGAAAAAATATTAGGATTTGATGTAAGTACAGCTTCCGAAAAAGAGATTGTTTCTAGTCTATTTCAAAATTTAGATCAAAAACTATTTGTTGTTAATATTAATCCTTTTATTATTCTTGACCATTATAAAAGAAAAGAACAGCAAAAAATATTTAATGAACAACTGGTACAAATTCCGGATGGCGAAGGAATTGTCTTACTCTCTAAATTACGCGGGGGACATATTAAAAAACGGATAGCGGGGATAGATCTAATGCTAGCTGTTTGTCAAAAATCTTGTGAGAAGCAAAATAAAATCTTCTTATATGGAGCTAAAGATGGAGTTGCTTTAAAAACTCAAAAAGCTTTAGAAAAGAAATGTCCAAAAATAAATATTGTCGGCACTTGTCATGGTTACCAAAAAGCAGAAGACGTAATCAAAGAAATTAATAAAAGTAAAGCCGAAATCTTATTTGTCGCTTTAGGTAGCCCTTTACAAGAAGATTTCATTTTAAAAAATAAAGATAAATTAAAAACTGTGCAAATGTTTATTCCAGTTGGAGGCAGTTTTGATGTTATTAGTGGTAGTTTAAAAAGAGCACCTAAATTACTACAAAAATTAAAATTAGAATGGTTATATCGGATGATTTTAGAACCAAAACGTTTTAAAGGAATAATACGCTTAGGTAAATTTATTTTCTTGGGTATAATACATAATGATGAATAAACTCATCTTGCAAAAAAAACTATGATTTAGTATACTTTGAAAAGAAAGTGGATGATAAAATGAACCCAGTATTAATTGATTTAGGTTTCTTTCAAATTAGATGGTATTCTATTATGTTGCTTATTGCTTTTCTAGTGGGAATGTTTTTCATTTTTAAAGAAGGCAAAAGATTAGGCATCGATAAAGATTTTTTGTTTAATTTAACTTTTTGGACAATCATCTTTAGTCTTATTGGGGCGCGTTTATATTATATTTTGTTTAACTTTTCTGAGTATAGTAATAATCTTATTGAAATATTTAAAATTTGGCATGGCGGTTTAGCAATCCATGGCGGTATTATTGCGGGGGTAATTACGATTATTGTTTATACTAAAAAATACAATGTCGATATTTTTAAAGTTTTAGATATCTTTGCTCCGGCTTTAATTATTGGTCAAGCCATTGGTCGTTGGGGTAATTTCTTTAATGCCGAAGCCCATGGAGCCGCAACTACAATTACGATTTTACAAAAATATCATATTCCTAATTTTATAATCGAAGGTATGAAAATAAATGGTGTTTACTATCATCCTACCTTCTTTTATGAGTTTTTGTGGTGTTTAGTAGGCTTTATCATTTTATTAATCTTTAGAAGAATGAAAAATATTAAAAATGGGCAAACAACGGCATTGTATTTAATTTGGTATGGTATTGGTCGTTTTGTTATTGAAATTAGTCGTACCGATTCTTTAATGTTTAGTGGTTTTAAAGTGGCGCAAATTGTTTCTATTATCTTTGTTATTACCGGAGTTATTTTGTTTATTGTCAAACAAAAAAAAGGCCATTTTGAAGACTTATACAATGAAGAGTTGACAAACGAAATAAAATTTTAGGAAGGATTAAAAATGAACTGTTTAACCTTAGCTTATATAGGTGATGCTGTTTACGAACTATTTATTAGAAATTACTTAGTTCAGTTAAATATTGGCAAAGTTAAAGATTTACAAAAGAAAAGCTTAGAATATGTCAGTGCCAAAAGCCAAAGCCAACATTTAGACCGATTAATGGATGCTAATATATTAACAGACGCCGAAATAGAAATTTATAAGACAGGGCGAAATGCACACACTGGCAAAAGAAAAAATATCGATGTTATTACTTATCATAAAGCAACTGGTTTAGAATGTTTAATTGGCAGTTTATATCTAAATCAAAATTATGAGAGAATCAAAGAAATTATGAATTTTATTGTGAGGAATTAAATGAAAGTATATGGCAAAAATGTTTTTAATGAATTAAAAGAAAATTATCAAAAAATTAGAAGAGTTTATTTAAGTAATAATTTTAAAGATAAAGAAATTATTGATTTTATTAAAAGCCACAAAATTTCTTACGAAATTATAGAGGCTACAAAAATAAAACAAATGGGTGGTAATAATCAAGGAATTATTATGTTAATAGATGATTATGATTATGTTCCTGTGGAAAGTTTTTATCAAGAAAATATTGTCTTAATGTTAGATCACTTAGAAGACCCTCATAACCTGGGAGCAATTATTCGAACCTGTGAAGCTGCTGGCATTAAATCTATTATTATACCGAAAGATCGTAGTGTAACAATTAATGAAACGGTATATAAAACAAGTAGTGGGGCCTTAGCTAACGTCGATATTGCCTTAGTTAATAATTTAAATAAGATAATCAATGATTTTAAAAATAAAGGATTTTTTGTTTATGGGACAGCGATGGATGGCACAAATTACAAAAAAGTTGATTATGCTTCTAAAGTTTTACTGGTCATTGGTAATGAAGGTAAAGGAATGTCGCGACTAATTAAAGAAAATTGTGATGAGATAATTGCCATTCCGATGCAAGGGAAAGTTAACAGCTTAAATGCTTCTGTAGCCGCAGGAATAGTCATTTTTGATTTAGTAAATAGGTGATGATTGTGAATTATAAAGAATATTCGGATAGTGAACTTTTAAATTTAATCAAAGAAGAATCAGAAGAGGCTAAAGATATTTTATATGAAAAATATAAATATATTATTGGTCTTATCATTAAAAAGTATACTATGTCCGCCAAAATGCTTAATATCGAATATAATGATTTATATCAAGAAGCTTTACTCGGTTTTAGTGATGCTATCAATCGTTTTGACGATGCTTCTTCTTCTTTTCCAACCTTTATTACGATTTGTGTTGATAGAAGATTACAAGTAGTTTTAAAAAAAGCAAGTCGCCTAAAAAATAAATTAATGAATGAATCTTTATCTTTGGAATATGTCTATGAAGATGATAAGCAGCCTTTAATGGATATTTTAAGTGATGAAAATAAAAATAATCCTCTTTTAAATTTAGAAATGGATGAAGAAGTAGATAGTTTAATTAAAAAAATTAACGCAAATCTTTCTGTTAAAGAAAAAGAAGTATTTGCATTGATGTTAAAAAATTATAACTATCAAGAAATAGCCCAGATACTCAATTGTCAAGTTAAACAAATTGATAATGCAATGCAAAGAATTAAGCTTAAAGCGAAAAATATTTTAAAAAACTAAAAAACCAATTAGACATTGCTAGTTGGTTTTTCTGTTTCTTCAAGATTTTCTAAAGCATATTGACAAGCTGTAATAACAAATTTAGAAAAAGTAATATTTTTACCAGAAATTGCTTTTTCAATATCGTTTATTAAATCAACAGGAAATCTAACCGTTTTATTTTCTGTTTCGCTTCTTGATTCGACTAATCTAAACGCCATTCTTATACCACCTTACTAATTAATTATATTACACAAAAAACTTATTGGAAACATTGCAAAAAAATTGCGATTTGCAACACACTTAAGTTTTTGGTGCAGTATTGATTATATAAAATACTTCTTATTAAAAGCCATTAATAAATAATTGCTATCTTGAATATTATTTGTTATAATACAAGGCGAGTATTAATTTACTCCTTGCTTTATAAAAAATTATAAAGCCGAAATAGACCATAAGGAGGTGTAGTGATGAATAAATACGAAATTATGTTTATTGTTAAGGCTACAATTGAAAGTGAGCAAGTTAGTAGTACAGCCGAAACTTTTAAAAAGCTGATTACTAGTATGAAATCTAAAGTATTAGATTTTAAAGAACTTGGTCAAAAGAAATTTGCTTATCCAATAAAAAAAGAGATTAATGGCTATTACTTTGTTATGCAAGTAGAAGCAACTCATGAAGCTATTAAAGAATTTGATCGTAAAGCTTTATTAGATGAAAATATTTTAAGACATTTAATAATTAAATTAGATGAGGAGTAGAAAGTAGAATATGAATAAAGTAATTTTAATTGGAAGATTAACAAAAGATCCTGAACTTAGAACAATCGCTAGTGGTTCAGCAACAACATCTTTTACAGTTGCTGTAAATCGCACATTTACTAATCAAAATGGGGAAAGAGAAGCCGATTTTATTAACTGTGTTGCTTGGCGTAAGCAAGCTGAGAACATTGCGAAATATTGCAGTAAAGGATCTCAAGTTGCTGTGGAAGGACGTTTACAAACTCGTAGCTATGATGCCCAAGATGGTACCAAAAGATATGTAACGGAAGTTATTGCTGATAGTGTTACATTTTTAAGTTCAAAGGGAAACTCTTCAACTAATAATTTTGCAGTAGATAATAGTGTAAGTGATTCAGCTCCTGTTTCTTCTGATATTGCTACAACTGATATCAGTGAAGATCCATTTAAAGATTTTGGAGAAGAAGTAGTTTTAAGCGAAGATGACTTACCATTTTAAGGAGGGAAAATAAATGGCAGAATTTCGTCGTAAAAAGAAAAGAATATGTCAAATGTGTGCTGGTAAGAGCGTTGATTACAAAGATGTACCAATTATTACTAAATATATAAATGAAAAAGGAAAAATTGAAAATCGTCGTCGTACTGGCGCTTGTGCTAAACACCAAAGACATATTGCTAAACAAATTAAATATGCGAGATTTATGGGCTTAATACCATATGTTAAATAGAAAGAAGAATATCTTTCTTTTTTTATTTACATAATTGGTCAAAAAGGCAAAATTTCCCATCGACAATTTGTTAGGGGGGGGGTATAATAAGGACAGAAAGGAAAAAACTAATATAAGTAGTTTTAAAGAAAGGACTAAGATTATGAAAAAAGTAAATTTATTTTTAATGGCTGTATTTGCAATGTTGCTTACATTTACAAGTGTTCATGCCGAAGAAGCAAAATGTAATGATACACAAAATAGTGCTAAATATAGTATCACGTCTGGTTCCACTATAAAATATTGTAATTCAATAACAGATGCTTTTAACGAAGTTAGTGATAATGGAACAGTTACATTACTTCAAGAAGATACAATAACTACGATGGCTAAAGTCAGTAATAAAAATGTTACTTTTGATTTAAAAGGGAACACACTTAACGCTAATGTAAACAAAGGAGCAGGATTAGCATTTGTAGGTTCAAATGTAACTATCAAAGATTCTAGTACAGGCGGTAAAATAGCAAGTAATAATGGTGTTGCTGTTTTAGTTGCAACTGGCAGTTTAACACTAGAAAGTGGTACTCTTGAAGCAAGTAATACTTATTCTGCTTTACAAGTTGGGCAAAGTTCAACCAGTGCAACTTTTACAATGAAAAATGGTACAATCGACAATAAAAACGCTGAAGGAGGTTTCGCATTAAATATCGTCCAAGGTAGTGCAACAATCAACGGCGGAGATATCAAGGCAACTACAACTAATACAATTGCTGTAGGTAGTTCTGAAAAAACTGGAAATTTAGTAATAAATAGCGGTACAGTTGAGAATAATCATACTAACGGTGAATCTAATAAAGCAATAATTATTGTTAATGGTGAAACAAATGTAAAAGGCGGAAAAGTAACATCTAGTTCGCCAGGATCAACAATTCAAGTTGGACAACCTAATGGACCTGATACAGTAAAATGCATTATTGAAGGTGGAGAAGTTACTAATACGAATACTAATGCTGGAATTGGTATTTTAGTAGCTAGAGGTGAAACAACTGTAAAAGGTGGGACAGTTACTTCAGAAGGTACTTCTGCCACAATTCAAGTTGGTAATTCTAAGGATTATACAGCTAAGTTGACAGTTGAGAAAGGTACAATTGAAAATAAGAAAAATGTTCCTGCTGTGTTCGTGCCATATGGAGGATCAGAAGCAACTATAACCGGCGGCACAATTAAAATTAATGAAAATGATAATACTTCTAAAAATGATGTGGCCATTATGGTTGGTCATAATAAAGCTAATTCAGAAGATGCTGGTGAAGAAGCTAAAGTTACAATAACTAATGGTGATATTACTGGTGGTATTGCATTATTCGGTAAAAAGCCAATTTTAGATATTAAAGGGGGCAATATTACTGCTAAATCATTTGCAGTTTCTGGTAATGGTTCTCCCGAAGGCAGTCTGAATGCAACAATTAACTCTACAATTAATATAACTGGCGGAAATTTAACAAGCACATCAACTGCTGCAATTTATCAACCGCAAACAGGAACTCTTAATATATCAAAGGGCAATATTACAGGTAAAATAGGAATTGTTGCAAGACAAGGAGACATTAACATAACTGGGGGACATATTACAGCCACCGGAGAAGGAACTGCTTCTGTTGGAGATGCCGAAAAAGATGGGAAAAAAGTAGAATTGCCACTGGGAACAGCGATAATAGTAGACAATACAGAAAACGGTTATGCTAGTAAAGCAAATGTTAAAGTATCTGGTGGAAATTTTAAAACAAGTTCAACTACCCCTGTAATGTCAATTGGTAGCGATGCAACTGATATTCAAATAGAAGCTGGAGCAAAATTTAATAAAAAAGTAGATCCAATGTATTTAGAAGAAGGTCTTGTTCAAACTTCAGATGGAAAAATAGTTACTCTAAGTTCGTTAAAACCTAGTCCATCAGAAGAAAAAGACGATAAAGAAGATAAAACTCCCGTTGCCCCAGAAAGCCAAAAACCAACTACAGATGCCGAAAATCCGGATACGTCAGATAACTTTTTTAACCTAATTAGTATTGCTGCAGTAAGTATTACAGGTTTATTCATAACTTTCAAAAAATATATTTTAAGTTAATTTCATAAAAAATTATTTTATCGAACAGATAATTTAATTTTTTTTTACATAAATTGCAAAATTTAATGCTAAGAAGTGGAAATTTTCTCGACATCTTGCTAGGGGGGGGGGTATAATAAAAGAAGAAAGGAATAAAATAATGAAAAAATTAAACTTGTTTATAATAACAGTATTTGCAATGTTACTTACAGTTACTACTGCTCATGCAGCTGATGTTGATGCTTGGAGTAGTCGCAATTGGGAATCAGAAGTTAGTACTAGTGCAGATGGGGTTGTTACGATTAAATTAACCAAAGATTCTGATGCTGGATTGGAAGTCAAAAATAATAAGAAAGTAATTTTAGATTTAAATGGTAATACTTTAAAAAATTGGTGTGATGGACAACAAGCACACTGTGGATCTAACAATTATGCTGTGACTATTGAAATAGATAATGGATGTGAATTAACCATAACTGATACATCTGCAGCTCATAATGGTAAAGTTATATTAGCTTCTGATACTAAAAACGTATCAACCGTAGTAAATAATGGAAAATTAACAATTGAATATGGGGAATATTCAGTAACAGCAGGTGTAGGTAACGGTTTATCTACTATATATAATAATGGTGAAATGTTAGTAAAAGGTGGGACTTTTAAATCACAAGTAGAAGGAGCAGCCGCGATTCATAATCAAGGTATTCTTAATATTAATGGAGGAGCTTTTTCAACAGAAGTTGCTAAATCTTGGGCTGTCTCAAATAATGGAACTGCTACTATTAAAGGTGGAACATTTACCCAAAACTATGATTATTCAGTATTAGTTAATACCAAAAAAATGACAATTGAAGATGGTGATTTTAAAACGGCTGGTTCAACAGAACATAATTTCTTAATTACTAATCAAAAAAGCGGCGCTAACAAAGCTGAGTTAACAATAAGAGGTGGTGACTTTAACGCCAAATTACTATTTTATAATCAAGGGGAAGATAAATTAAATGTTATAGGAGGAAATTATTCTGAAGATTCTAATATAGCTACTTATCTTGATAGTAATCATCAACTTGATAAAAATGGTAATGTTATATTAAAAGATGCTAACTACAGTGCTTTAGAAAAAGCTTTAAAAGAAGCTAAAGAGGTTGATAAAACTAAGTATACAGAAGAAAGCGTTAAAGCTTTAGAAAATGCTATTAAAAATGCGGAAGCAATCAGAACTAACTTAAAAATTACAGAACAAGCAAAAATAGACGAAGCGGTAAAAGAATTACAAGAAGCAATCAAAGGATTAACAGTTAAAGAAACTCCTGTTGCTCCAGAAAGCTCAAAGCCAATTACAGATGCAGAAAATCCAGATACAGCTGATAACTTCTTTAACTTGATTACTATTGCTACAATAAGTATCGTTGGCTTATTCATAATTTGCAAAAAATATATTTTAGACTAATTACATAAAAAATTATTTTATCGAACAGATAATTTAATTTTTTTTGAAGTATTTCTTTGTATGTACCTAATAACCTAATTCTTTCTACAATAATATATTATAGTAGGAGGAATACATTATGAAGTGTAATGATACTAGAAAAACTAAAACTCAAATTTATAATTGTTATGTTATGGGTCCAACCGGTCCGACAGGCCCTACCGGTCCCGCTAGTGCTCGAATAAATGTTGGTTTAACGACTACGGCTCAAGCTGGTGCAGAGGCTCAAGTTTATAATAGTGGTACCGATAATGATATAATTTTAAACTTTATTATTCCACAAGGAGAAATGGGTTCTACAGGACCAACCGGTCCGC
>CANQQP010000025.1 GCA_947626055.1 uncultured Bacilli bacterium
GAAAGAAGTGAGTATACAGGAACAGGATTTAGAACTTATGGAGGAGTATATAAATTAAAGATAGGATTATTAAGTGCGGATGAAATAGTGCTAGCGGGATTTAAGCCAACTAATTCTAATGGAGTAACAACTTCCAATTATCTATATTATACACCTAGTTCTAGTAGTTACTTCTGGAGCTCGTCACCGGAGCAGGGAAATAGTAATGGTGCAACAATTATAATAAAATACCTAGGTGGAATTTTTGCAGAATATGGTGATAATACTAACAGTATTGTACCAGTTATCAATCTAAATTCTAATGTAACTGTAACTGGTAGTGGCACTAAAGATAATCCCTATATAATACAATAAACTGTATTTTAATTACTTTACATTTAAAAAAAATTATGTTATAGTAGTTTTTCTAAAAAAGGAGGTAAAGTAATGCAAGTAAATGATGGTTTAAACGATTTAATTGAAACGAGAGATAAAAAAATTACTAAAAGACGAATTGTTAAAGCACAAACAGTTTTATGTAGTGCTGCTACATTGGCTACTTTAGCCGCAGCGGGACTTAGCCATTATAATATGGTTAGTTCTAATGGTGTAATCAATGATTTAGTATTATTTGGTGGAGGGGTATTAACTACAGTTTTATTAGTTGGTTTAATCAAAAGTGTTATTAAGCATCATCAAACTACTAATACTATTAAAAAAATTAATAATAGAATTAAAGATAATATTATGCAATCATATAATAATAAGGAATTAGAACAATCAAAAGATTACAGTCTTCCTCAAGAATACAATAGTGATTTTGAGACAGTATTTTCTAAACCATATGCTGATTATCTTAAACTATTAAATAATCGTAAAGATATTTTAATAGAAATGCAAACAAAGTTAAAAGATGCCAAAGTATTAACTAAAACTCAACAAAAAAATATGGAATCAGAAATATTAACAATTGATGACACAACCAAACGTTATGAAAATTATCAATTAAAACTTATTAATCAAAAACATAATGTTAATGGATAGAGTATTTCTATTCTTTTTTAATTCCTATATTTATGTTATTATTGGCTAGGAGAATAGACATGAAAAAGAGTATAATTATTTTAGTTATTGTAGCAGGAATTTTAATTATAAGTGATTTTTTGCTTTATCAAAATAAAAATTTTTTATATAAAAAGCCTACCCAAAATAATAAAAAAACAAAGGAAGTTATATATAAAACTATAGCAGGAATTGTTTATGAAGTGAGTGATTCCTCTTTATTATTAAAAGCCAATGATGGTTATTTTTATACTTTGGAATTAAAAAATAATTTTAACAAGCAATTAAAAATAGGTAATAATATTAAAGTTTTTTATCAAGGAAATTTAGATAAAACTAAAAATATCCAAAATTTAGAAATTAAGAATATTGAAAATTTAAACTTATCAACATTACCAGAATCTTGGAATGATAAGGGAATTTTTAAAGATTATTATGAACAAGCTTATGAAAAATTACAAAGCTTGACTTTGGAGGAAAAATTAGGGCAATTACTGTTAGTCCGTATTCCCGAAGAAGGCCAAATTGAAGCAATTACGGAGTATAATTTAGGTGGCTATATTTTATTTGGTAGAGATACTAAGGGCGAAACTAAAAAATCTTTAAATGCTAAAATCAACACTTATCAACAAGCAGCGAAAATTCCTCTTTTAATTGCAACAGATGAAGAAGGAGGGACTGTTGTTCGAATTAGTAATAATCCTAACTTAAGATCAACAAAGTTTTTGTCTCCTCGGGAAACATACCAAAATGGTGGTTATGAGGGTATAACTCAGCAAGCCAATGAAATAAATACTCTTTTATCAGAATTAGGTATTAATGTTAATTTAGCTCCTGTAGCGGATATTTCGACAGATGAAAATGATTTTATTTATCAAAGGTCTTTTGGTATAGATGCTAATTCTACAGCTAAATATGTGGAAACTGTTATTCAAGCTAGCCAGCAAAGTAAAGTATCTAATGTTTTAAAACATTTCCCTGGCTATGGAAACAATAAAGATACGCATACTGGGGTAGCCGTAGACTCCCGTAGTTTAGATAGTTTTCGAAACAATGATTTAATTCCTTTTCAAGCTGGAGTGAAAGTGGGAGCAGAAGCAATAATGGTTTCCCATAATATTATCAATGCTGTAGATAATGCGAATCCTGCTTCTTTATCTCTAGATGTTCATAAACTAGCTAGTAACGAATTAGGTTTTAAAGGAATCTTAATGACTGATGATTTAGATATGGATGCGATTAAAGATATTGATAATAGTGTGGTTAAAGCACTACTTGCTGATAATGATATGTTAATATTATCCGATTATAAGTCCGCTATTAATGAGTTAAGAAATGCTTTAAATGATGGGACATTAACGGAAGATTATCTTAACTACCATGTTTTCAAAGCCTTGGCTTGGAAATATTATAAGGAATTACTTTAATTTGGTATAATTTTAATTTACGATAATAAAATTTAGTGGTATATTATTATTAGAGAGGAGTGCTTATTTATGAGTAGAGTAGAATTAAAAGAAAGTGCTAAAAATTCTTTAAAGGGTAAATGGGGTGAAGCAATATTAGTTTTAATAATATTTGGTCTTATCTCTATGGCCGTTACAGGAATTGCTTTAATAGGTAATAATGCAGCTTTAAATAGTGCTGATTCAATTTCTAAGTTTTTAGAAGCTCCAAACAGTTTCAATTTTGGAATACCACAAATTATTTCTTCTATTTTAAGTGTTCTAGTAGCAGCCTTTTTATCTTTAGGATCTGTTAGTTATTTCTTAAAGGTATCTCGTAATGAAAATGTTACTTTTAAAGAATTATTTAGTAAGACTAGTTTATGGTTGCTTTATATTGGTGTAACGATTATGACTTCCATCTTTATAGGTTTATGGTCTTTATTACTAATTATTCCGGGAATTATTGCTAGATATCGATATGCTATGGTTAATTACATAATGATTGATAACCCTGAGCTTGGCGTATTCGGAGCTATAAAGCGTAGTAAAGAAATAATGGTTGGTCATAAAATGGATTTATTTGTTTTACATCTAAGTTTTATTGGCTGGCTCTTATTATCAGCATTAACTTTAGGTATTTTAATGTTATATGTAACACCATATATGAATGTTACCTATGCTAATTTTTATAATAGCATCAAAGATTAAAATACTGGTAAGTAAAAATAATCACTCTTTAAAAAGAGTGATATTTTTTTGTTTGTCTTCTATTCATAATAAAATTTTTTCGTCATAACTTTTATTTGAGGGGATTAGTAGTGAGAAAGTATATTGCTTTAGATACATATTTTCAAAAATATTTATCTAAACCAGTAAAAAAGGAAAAAAGCGTTTTAAAATATATTTTAATTAGTATTTGTTTAGCTATTATTTTTATTTCAGGGTATATTTTAATTAATTGGGGTATTGATAATTGGCAGATTGAACAAATTAATCAAAATATTAAAAAAAATATTGTATTAAAAGATACTAATGATAATGGAGAACTGGTAAATCCTCCTGATAATAAAAAAAGTGACTATTACTATTATGCCGCTTTGCCTTTTTATCAAGTAGATTTTTCTAATTTAATTTCTCAAAACCAAGATACAGTTGGTTTTATCCATATGAATAATACCAATATTAATTTTCCTATAGTTCAGGCGGGGGATAATGACTATTATTTAAATCATACTTTTGATAAAAGCCAAAATAAAGCCGGCTGGATATTTATGGACTATCGCAATGATCCTGAAAATCTTGATGATAATACTATCATCTATGGGCATTCCCGAGTTGATCGGACCATGTTTGGCTCCCTAAGAAATGTTTTAACATCTTACTGGCAAAATAA
Source organism: uncultured Bacilli bacterium (assembly GCA_947626055.1). GTDB lineage: Bacteria > Bacillota_I > Bacilli_A > RF39 > UBA660 > HGM10766. The sequence goes on from CANQQP010000025.1 coordinate 3,883, forward strand.
TCCTGATAATTACGTTATTTTTCTTTCGACTTTAAAAGAAAATATGATATTTCAAATCTTTTCTATTTATACAATTAAAAGTGAAAGCTATTATATAACAACTGATTTTAAAAATAACAAAGAAAAGGCAAATTGGCTTAAAACCATGCAGAAAAGAAATATTGCTCCTATTAATACCGAGGTAAACATTAATGATAAAATTTTGACTTTATCAACCTGTCAAAATAATCGGGGTGGAAGATTAGTGATTCAAGCAAAATTAATTAAAATCCAAGATAGATAATTTTAACTATTAAAATAAATTCTTTCACATATAAATTAATATAAGATAGAAAGGAATAAAAATTAAAGATGAAAAAATTTTTAAAATTTGCGCTTTTTAGTATTTTATCTATTTTTGTGACATTTACGTCAGTTCATGCCTTAACCTCTTGGAAATATGTTGATTGGCAAGATGGTACTGATTATGGCACCAAAACAAAAGTATCAGAAAATATTACCAATCTTAAAGGAGAAACAACAGAAAAAGATGGAATGAAGACTGGACCTTACAATAAAGCTAGTAAAGCTAAACTAACTGAAGGAATTACCGAAGAAGTTCATGTGGGACTTGATTTAGATAACTATCAAAATGCGGAATTATTTGAGTTATCTATCGCTTTAAATCAAGAAGATGGAGGGACTTCTAAATATCTAACTGAAGCGGTTGTGATGACGCAAAAAAGTGGAGATAAATTTGTCATAACAGCTAATAACTGGAATAAAGATAAAAACACTATTGCCACTATAGATAAAAATGGAGTTTATACCTATAAATGGGAATTTAAAAAAGAAGATAATAAAATTAAAGTCCGCTTTACAGTATTAGATTATGGTGAAGAACTAGGGTCAACCGATTTTGTAGAATTAAATGTAGCAAGTCCCGAAAAAGCCACAGATGTACGTTATCTTTGGGCTTGTAATATTAAAGCCGCTTATGGAGTAGATATATATACGACTTTACCTGAAAAACCATCGGTAACTAATCCTGAAACCTCAGACATTAATGTAGTTTGGTTAGTTTTAGCTATTGCTATTGGTGTGGTAGGTTTAAGTTTTCTAAAAATGAAAAGGTATAATTAGTTAGAGCAAGAAATATCTTGCTTTTTTCAGTTTAATAAACAACTTTTTAACATATAAAGATTGATAAAAAAGGCGTGTCTGAATAACATAAAATCATTAAGAAGTGCAAAAATAGTAAAAGGAAACGTAAAATCGTTTTCTTGTTTTGTTTAGTATATAGTGATAGAATATATTATTGAAATTATTAGTGTTTTATGTGAGTTGTGATAGGAGGGAGGTAAATATGTTCAAATTAGTGTCAAAATTTAAACCGAGTGGTGATCAACCAAAGGCGATAAAAGAATTAGTTACAGGAATTAATGAGGGTAAGAAACATCAGGTTTTACTGGGAGCAACAGGAACAGGAAAAACATTTACGATTGCTAATGTTATTGCTGAAGTTAATAAACCTACTCTAGTTTTAGCTCATAATAAAACTTTAGCTGGCCAATTATATGCCGAGCTTAAAGAAATTTTTCCTGATGATTTTGTGGAGTATTTTGTTTCTTACTATGATTATTATCAACCCGAAGCTTATGTACCTTCTAGTGATACATATATTGAAAAAGATTCCTCAATAAATGATGAAATAGATGAACTGCGTCATGCCGCTACTTCAGCTCTTATTAATAATCGTAACGTTATTGTCGTTTCATCTGTTTCTTGTATTTATAATATTGGCGAAAAAGAAGATTATGAAAATGGTATGTTGACTTTAACAGTTGGGGAAATCCGCAAAAGAAATGAAATTATTAATAAATTAGTCGATATGACTTATGAACGAAGTGAATTAGATTTTCATAGGGGAACTTTTCGTGCTAAAGGGGATACTATTGAAATAATTCCCGTGAATGAAAGAAGTCATGGTATTAAAATTGAACTATTTGGCGATGAGATTGACCGTATTACCACATTTGATCCTCTAACGGGAGCCATTATTCAAAATAAAAAATCTATTTCTATTTTTCCCGCTTCGCACTTTGTTACTTCCCCGGATAAATTAAGTGAAGCTATTAGAAGAATAAAGGCTGAATTAGATAGTCGTTTAGAAGAGTTAAAGCAAAATAATAAACTAATCGAAGAACAAAGACTAAGAGAAAGAACCTTATATGATATTGAAATGTTAAAAGAGACGGGTTTTTGTAGTGGTGTGGAAAACTATTCAAGGCATTTAGCTTTAAGAGAAGCCGGCCAAACGCCTACTACTTTAATAGACTTTTTTCCTAAAGATTTTTTGCTCGTTGTTGATGAATCACACGTTACCTTGCCGCAAGTGCGAGGTATGTATAATGGCGATCGTATGCGTAAGCAAACTTTAGTTGATTATGGCTTTCGTCTTCCTAGTGCCTTAGATAATAGACCGCTTAAATTTGAGGAGTTTACGGGTAAAATAAATCAGGCTATTTATGTCTCTGCTACACCGGGTGACTATGAACTAGAATTAGTTCATAATCATTTTACCGAACAAATCATTCGACCTACGGGCTTACTTGATCCGACGATTGAAGTAAAACCTACCTCTGGTCAGATTGATGATGTAATTGCCGAAATAAATAAAAGGAAAGAAAAAAATGAAAGAGTCTTAATTACGACTTTAACAATTCGGATGGCCGAAGAGCTTACTAATTATTTAGCTTCTTTTGATGTCAAAGTGGCTTATTTACATAACGAAATTAAAACACTGGAAAGATTAAAAATAATTCAAGATTTACGTTTAGGAACTTACGATGTTGTCGTCGGAATTAATTTACTAAGAGAAGGAATAGATATTCCCGAAGTTAGTTTAATTTGTATCATGGATGCTGATAAGCAAGGCTTTTTACGAAGTGGTCGTAGTTTAATACAAACGATTGGTCGTTGTGCCAGAAATGCTTCAGGGCATGTCATTATGTATGCTGATACAATCAGTGAAGCTATGGATTATGCTATCAAAGAAACAAAAAGAAGACGGGAAATACAGAGTGCTTACAACACTGAACACCATATTACGCCAAGAACCATTACGAAAGAAATTAGAGAAGTAGTTAGCAACGAAGTAATGGAAAGTAAAGAGAAAAAGACCAAATTATCGAAAAAAGAAAAGGTCAAAATAATGCAAAATATCGAAGCTGAGATGAAACAGGCTGCCAAAGCTTTAGATTTTGAACGAGCCATGGAATTAAGAAATATTTTGTTTGAAATGCAAAGTGACTAATAATTTCGGGCTTTTTTTCTTGTAAAATTAGCAGTTTTGTTGTATTATCTTAAAGGCGTTTAAAAAAGGAAGTGGAAGTTATGGATAAAATTATTAATATTGCTGTTGTAGCTCACGTTGATGCTGGTAAAAGTACTTTAGTTGATGCTTTATTAAATCAAAATGGTGTTTTTAGAGCCAATGAAGAAGTAGTGGATTGTGTTATGGACAGCAATGATTTGGAAAGAGAAAGAGGTATTACTATTTATTCCAAAAACTGTGCCATAAGATATAAAGATTATAAAATTAATATTGTGGATACTCCTGGTCATGCAGATTTTTCTTCTGAAGTAGAAAGAATTATTAAAACTGTTGATACCGTTATCTTGCTAGTTGACTCAGCCGAAGGACCAATGCCCCAAACTAGATTTGTTTTAAAAAAAGCTTTAGAACAAAATTTAAGACCGATTTTATTTATTAATAAAATAGATAAGAAAGATGCTCGTGCCGAAGAAGTTGTTAATATGACTTTTGACTTATTTGTGGAATTAAATGCTACCGATGAGCAGTTGGACTTTCCTATAATATATGGAGCAGCTCGAGATGGTATTGCTAAACTTTCTTTAGATGACGATAGTAAAGATATTTCGCCTCTATTAGAAACAATTGTTAAACAAGTGGAACCTTTTAAAGGTAATGAAAATGATCCTTTACAACTCCAAATTTCCCAACTAGATTATGATGATTATATTGGTCGTTTAGGAATTGGCCGCGTTAATAAAGGACAAGTAAAATCTGGAGAAGTTGTCAGTTTAGTTCGTAATGATGGTAGTCAAACTTCTTTTAGGATTTCCAAGTTATTTGTAACCGAAGGCATTAAAAAAGTAGAAAAAGATGTCGCTTATTTTGGTGATATTGTCACAATTGCCGGATGTGCTGATATTTCTATTGGGGATACTATATGTGAAAAGGATGTCATTAATCCTCTTCCACCTATTGAAATTGAAAAACCTACTTTATCTATGAATTTTTTAGTTAATAACTCGCCATTTGCTGGACAAAGTGGAAAATTTTTAACTAACCGTCACTTAAAAGAAAGACTTGATAAAGAATTAGAAACTAATGTAGGATTAGAAGTTGAAGAACTGCCAAATGCCGATGGTTTTAAAGTATCAGGCCGAGGAGAATTACATTTATCTATTTTACTCGAAAACATGCGTAGGGAAGGCTACGAACTTTCTGTTTCCAAACCGGAAGTATTGTATAAAGATATCGATGGACAAAAATGTGAACCATTTGAAACGGTAATTATTAATTGTCCTGATGAATATTCGGGAACAGTTATTAATGATTTACAAGAACGTAAAGCAATCTTAATGAATATATCTAATACCGAAGACAACTATGCCCATCTAGAATTCTCCGCGCCTACGCGTGGATTAATTGGCTATCGTAGTGCTTTTATTACTAACACGAAAGGGGAAGGTATCATGCTTCGTAGCTTTGATACTTATAAACCTTATGTTGGTGAAATTAGCGGGCGTAAAAATGGTGTTTTAGTTTCTATGGAAAATGGTAAGACTTTAGGTTTCTCTTTGTTTAATTTACAAGAAAGAGGGACGATGATAGTTGAGCCAGCTACCGATGTTTATGTGGGAATGATTGTCGGAATTAATAATCGTGATAATGACTTAAATGTTAATCCTTGTAAAAATAAACAACTTACTAACACGAGAGCCAGTGGTAGTGATGATGCGATTGCTTTAGTAAAACCGAAAAAATTTACTCTAGAAGAAGCTTTGGAATTTATTGAAGAAGATGAACTTGTGGAGATAACCCCTGATGAAATTAGATTACGTAAAAAAATTCTAGATCCAAAAGATCGTTTTCGAGAAAACAGATAAAGTTTTAATAAAAAGGAGTGCTTAATGCAAATTAGAGAAGTAGATATAAGTGAACTTGATTTAGATAATGCTTTTTTCCATTATACTTCCAAAGATAATCTTGAAAATATTTCGAAAGAAGGGTTAATACCCAATATTGGAGAAAACGCTATTTCTATTGAAAAAACTAAAAAAGTATTTTTCACTAAAGGAATTGAAGGGACTTTAATATTAATGGACTCATGGATTAGAGGTTTAATTATGAAACAGTCAGTAGATGTTCCTGGCCAAAAATTTGATACGCCATTTTATAAATTTGCTACTTTTATTGCGAAATGTCCTATCAGACCTAATTTTTTAATAAATGGTATTTTACGACATAATTTAAAAAGTAACAAGCAAATTAGTAAAGCATGTCATACTTTAAAAAATATTTTAAATAATAGTGTTTATTTAATTTTAGATTTAAAAGAAAATATTGATTTTGCTTATGATGATATTGATGAAATAAAAGCTGGTAATTGGGATAAAGAACTTTTAGATATGATTTATTCTTATGAACAACTGCCTGTTTATGAAACTATGGAATATTGGAATATGCATACTTTTACAAATCACAAGGTAGATAAAGAAAAAATTTCTTTATTAAAATATAAAAATCACTATACTGCTAATCAAATAGTAAGATATTTATTTTATAAATCAAATTTAAAAATAAAAAAAGTTCCTTATCTTTATGAATATATGAAATATTTAGAATTTATTGATAATAATAAGATTACTGATTTTAAGATAAATATTTGATTTTTAAAATTAAAAACTGTATACTAGAACAAATTGGAGTTGATATAAATGCGAGAATTTAGTGAACAAGAATTAGTACGAAGAGAAAAATTAAATAAAATTAAGGAGTTAGGTATCGATCCATTTGGAGATAAATTTGAACGTGATGCCTATGCTTTAGATTTAAAAACTAAATATCAAGATGTTGAACATGATGCTTTTGAGAATATGACAGATACTGCTACGGTTGCGGGACGTATTATGTTTATTCGTAAAATGGGTAAAGCTTCCTTTTTTACTATTAAAGATAAAACAGGTTCTATTCAAATTTATATATCAATTAATGATATAGGGGAAGAAGCTTATAATTTATTTAAAAGTGCTGATATAGGTGATATCGTTGGTGTCTATGGCAAAGTTATGAAAACCAAAACCGGCGAAGTTACTTTAAAATGTTTAAAATACACGCATTTAGTAAAATCTTTAAGACCTCTTCCCGAGAAATTCCATGGTCTTACTGACATAGAAGAAAGATATCGTCGTCGTTATGTTGATTTAATGATGAATGATGAATCTAAAAATATTGCTTTCCTTCGTCCTAAAATTATTAAATGTATTCGTGATTTTATGGATAAAGAAGGATTTACCGAAGTAGAAACTCCTATTTTATCTACCTTATTAACTGGAGCTTCCGCAAGACCTTTCATTACCCATCATAATACGCAAAATTTAGATATGTATTTACGCATTGCTTTAGAATTGCCTTTAAAAAGATTACTTGTTGGTGGCATGGAAGCTGTTTATGAAATAGGACGCGTGTTTAGAAACGAAGGAATGGATACCAAACATAATCCAGAATTTACTTTAATGGAAGCATATTTGGCTTATAGTGATTTAGAAGGAATGATGGATTTAACGGAAAAGATGTTTGCGACGATTGCTAAAGATGTTTTTGGCAAAATGGAATATAATTTTTCAGGTCATACAATCAATTTAGCTAGTCCTTGGCAAAGAATTAGTATGATTGAGGCTATCAAAAATGTTACAGGTATAGATTTTAAAAAAGAAATGACTTTAGAAGAAGCGTTAGCTTTAGCTAAAGAACATCAAATTACAGTGGAAGAACATGAAAAAACAGTCGGTCATATTATTAATTTATTCTTTGAAAAATATGTAGAAGAAACTTTAATTCAACCAACTTTCCTTTATGGTCATCCTATTGAAATATCACCACTTACTAAAAAAGATCCGCAAGATCCTCGTTTTACACAACGTTTTGAATTATTTATTGCCGGAAAAGAATTTGCTAATGCTTATTCGGAATTAAATGATCCAATTGATCAACTAGAAAGATTTGAAAGTCAACTAAAAGAAAAAGATTTAGGTAATGAAGAAGCAAACGATATAGATATGGACTTTATTGAAGCACTAGAATATGGTATGCCTCCTGCTGGTGGAATTGGATACGGAATTGATCGTTTATGTATGTTATTTTTAGAACAAGATTCAATTCGCGATGTTTTACTATTTCCAACTATGAAAGAAAGAAATTAAAATTTAGAGGGCGAGGTTAATTGATGAGAGATTTTGCTTTATTATTTAATGGAAATGCTGTTACTGTTTTTGATATAACTAATGAAAATTATGACTTACATTGGAATTATTTATATAATGCTGATCAAAATACTATTTCATTTACCTTAAATAGTGGTGAACGTGATTTAGAATTAACTGTTCCGGCTAATAATGTTAGTTTTGTGCGTAATTTTGATACAACTAAATTTAATATTTTTAGTTTTATTAGTCGAGTTTATGGAGATGTTGAAATTCTAACATCTTTGGATAAAGAATTTACAAATGTCGGTCATAAGACTAGAATCAAGCAAAAACATGGAATATAACAATTTAATTTTCGATAATGTGACGGGATTTTCACAAGTAAACTCTTTGCATTTTCTTTTTTTGTGATATAATTTACTTAGAGGGAGGAAATATATGAAAAGTATGTTTAAAAAATACGACTTATTCAAAATAGTAGGTGTTACTATCTTATTAGTTGCAATCCTTACTTGGATAATTCCTATTGGTCAATATACTGGAAGTGAAATGTATGTTGGAGCTTTAAACCGCATGGGTATTGCTAATTTATTTTTTACAAGCATATACTCATTAAGTACAATGCTTTATCAAGTAACATTCTTACTTGTTCTAGGTGGTTTCTACGGACTACTTTCAAGTATTGATGCCTATAAGGGATTTGTTGAATCAGTTGTTAAAAAATTGAAAGGAAAAGAAATACCATTTATTTTAATTACATCATTTGTATTTGCTGGACTTGCTTCAATAACTAGTGATATTTATCCATTATTAGTATTTGTACCTTTATTTATTACAATAATCTTAAACTTAAAAATGGATAAAATAACTGCTTTATGTACTACATTTGGTTCAGTTTTAGTTGGTAAATTAGGGGCAACTTATAGTAGCTATGTATATGGTTATGTTAATTCATATTTCGGTATTGGTTTTAATACAGAAATATTAACTAAAGTTGTTATCTTTGCTCTAGCTTTTGTTCTATTTAATTTCTTTAATGTTCTACATACTAAAGAAACTTTAAAGAAGAAAAATAAAGAAGTTATTGCTGAAGATAAATTTGCTATTACTACTACAGAAAAGAAAACTAAAAAGGCAAATCATAAAATATGGCCACTAGTTGTAATTTTAGCAGTAGTATTAGTAATTCAACTTCTTGGTTACATTAATTGGAATGAATCTTTTGGTTTAGATATATTTAATAAATTCCATGATTGGTTACTAGGCATTAAAATTGGTGATCATGCAATCTTCTCTTACATTTTAGGTAGTGAAGATATTGGTGTTGTTCAAGCATTTGGATCATGGCCATTATTTAATATTCAAATTATTTTAATAATTGCTTCTATGGTTCTGGCTATTGCTTACAAAATTGGTTTTGATAAATTAATAGATAGATTTATCGATGGTGCTAAAAAGATGGCTAGAATTGCTTTATTAGTAGTATTAATTTATGTTGTATTTGTTATTACTAATTTAAGTCCAATTGTGCCAACAATAGTAGATTGGATAGTAGGTTTAACTAAACATTTCAATATTTACTTAGCATCACTTGCTTCAATGATTGCTTCAATCTTAAATGTTGATTTAGACTTTGTTGCTTATAGTTTAGGACAATACTATGCCACTTTAGCTGGTAATTATACTAATGTAGCAGCATTAATTACAAGTACAATGCATGGCTTTGTAGGCTTCTTTGCTCCTACCAGTGCTATGTTAATGATTGGTCTTGCATATTTAAATATTCCATATAAAGAATGGATGAAATACATCTGGCGCTTCTTAGTTGGAATGTTAGCAGGCTTATTAATTATCTTTACAATAGTAAGATTTCTATAATTAGTATTATCCAAATTTTATATTAAAGAGTTCAAAAAAAAGAGCTCTTTTTTCTTTTGACAATAAGACATGGGGGGGGGGTATAATGGAGATGTAATAATAGGAGAGATACCCCATGAAAGAAAAGAGAATAGAAAAAGAAATAAAGAAAGCACAAAAGAAAGGAATATATAACCCAAAATTAAAATTAGGAATAGTAGGATTAATATTAGTAATAGGAACAGTAATAGGAGTATCATATGCATATTATACATCAAATCCTAGTAATGTATTAACAAT
>CANQQP010000026.1 GCA_947626055.1 uncultured Bacilli bacterium
TTACTTCTTGAACACCTTTTGGTGTAACTTTACCAACTAGGATATCACCTTCATGGACTTCTGTACCAATTCGAACAATACCATTAGCATCAAGATTCTTACGTGCTTCTTCAGAAACATTTGGAATATCACGTGTAATTTCTTCAGGTCCTAATTTTGTATCACGACAATCGATATCAGTTTGTTCAATATGAATTGAAGTATAAACATCATCTTTAACTAATCTTTCATTTAAGATAACAGCATCTTCATAGTTATAACCGTTAAATGTCATGAAAGCTACAGTCATATTTTTACCTAAAGCAAGTTCACCTTTTTCTGTAGATGGACCATCAGCAATAACCTCACCACGATGAATACTATCACCTTTTTTAACCAAAGGACGATGATTTACACAAGTGGAAGCATTACTACGTTCAAAATTAGCTAAATAATATGTATCTTTACCTTTAGCATTTTTAACAACAATCTTTTTACTGTCGGCATATTCAACTACACCATCTGCTTTGGCAACTACGGTAGAACCAGAATCACGAGCCGCAATATATTCGACCCCTGTAGCCACAATAGGTGCTTCAGTTTTTAAAAGCGGAACAGCTTGACGTTGCATGTTGGCACCCATTAGAGCACGAGTAGCATCATCGTGATCTAAGAAAGGAATACAACTAGTTGTAATAGATACAACTTGGCTTGGAGCAACATCGATATAATTTACTTTATCACTCTTAACCATTACAGTGTCGCCATTTAGACGAGCAATGACATTTTCATCAACAATATTATTTTTATCATCGATATTTAAGGTTGCTTGCGAAATATAATAATCACTTTCTTCATCAGCTGTAAGATAAGCAACTTCATCGGTTACATGACCATTTTCTACCTTACGGTAAGGAGTCATAATAAAGCCATATTCGTTAATCTTAGCATAAGAAGATAACGAAGTAATAAGACCAATGTTTTGACCTTCGGGTGATTCAATTGGACATAAACGACCATAATGAGATGGGTTAACATCTCTTACTTCCATACCCGCACGATCACGAGATAGTCCGCCTGGTCCTAAAGAAGATAAACGTCTTTTATCGGTAAGCTCGGCAATCGGATTGATTTGATCCATGAATTTAGATAATTGAGATGAACCAAAGAATTCCTTTAAAGCCGCTGTCACAGGACGAATATTAATCAATGTTTTAGGTGTAACATTTTCAATTTCTTGTGTTGTCATTCTTTCCCGAATAACTCTTTCCATACGACTCATACCAACACGGAATTGATTTTGAATTAATTCACCAACTTGACGAACACGACGATTTCCTAAATGGTCTATTTCATCAATGTTACCGATTCCATGTAATAAATTTAAATAATATGATATAGAGGCATAAACATCAGAAATAGTTAAACGTTTTTCTAAAATACTTTGATCATTACCAATAATTTTAATAGTTTTTTCTTTATCATTTTTATCGTACACTAAAATTTCTTGAATTTTATTATATTCATCAAGTTCTTCATTAATAATTGTTTCTTTTAAATTAAAACCAGCCTCAAAAATGGGACGAACTTGTTCCAATATTTCTTTCGTAATAAGTGTACCTTTTTTAACAACAACTTTTTTACCATCTTTAATGTCTTCCGCAATAGTGCATCCTAAAAGACGATCTAAAATATTTAATTTTTTATTAAATTTATAACGACCTACTTTAGCTAAATCATATCTAAATTTATCAAAGAATCTTGTGATTAATTGATTTTTAGCACTATCTAAAGTAGCAGGTTCTCCCGGACGAAGTTTTTCATATATTTCAATTAAAGCTTCATCTGTATTTTTAGTATTATCTTTTTCTAAAGTATTTTGAATATATACACTATCTCCAAAAACAGCAATAATATCTTCATCACTTGATAAACCTAAAGCACGTAAAAAAGTAGTAATTGTCACTTTACGAGTTCTATCAATACGCACATATAAAACATCTCTAGCGTCTAGTTCATATTCTAACCAAGTACCTTTATTAGGTATAACTTCACCTGAAATAACAGGACGACCATTCTTATCTATTTCTCTTTTAAAATAAATAGATGGACTACGAACAAGTTGAGAAGTAATAACACGTTCCGCACCATTGATAATGAAAGTACCAGCATCAGTCATCATCGGTAAATCGCCTAAGAAAATCTCTTGTTCTTTAACTTCACCTGTTTCATGAATAAATAAACGAGCTTGAACCTTTAAAGGTGCTGCATAGTTTACCATTCTTTCTTTGGCCTCTTTAATAGAATATCTTGGCTCATCAAAAGAATAATCACCAAACTCTAGGGAAATATTACCTGTGAAACTTTCAACGGGAAATAAATCGTCAAATATTTCTCTTATCCCTTCTTCTAAAAACCAATTAAATGATTTTTTTTGAATTTCTAGTAAATCTGTTAATTCTAAGGTGTTTTTAGTTTTTGAGAAAGTTCTTCTTTCTCTATGGTCTCCAAATTTTGCTAATTTAAATGCCACTGTTTCACCCCTATGCCTATAAATTTTTTAATTTTTTAAAAGTGTTAATTGTTCTAGAAAAAACAATACGTCACCAATTTAAAATTTTACCAACATTATCCAGCAATGTCAATAAATTTTAGCAATTCCGACACAAAAAAACAAATTTTCTCCAAATTTGTTTTAAATTAGGCAATAATTAGACATGAACTTTCACAATATAAAAGCCTTTACTTTTTGCCATGACCTCACAAATATATTTTTCTTCTAAAATTTTCATAACACTTTTAACTCCTTGATCTTTACGCATGACAAACCATAACTCGCCCACATCTTTTAAATGGCTAGCGCTATCCAAAAGCAATTTTAATAAAACATCTTTACCTACTCTAATAGGCGGGTTTGTAATAATAACATCAAAAGTTTGCGAAACATTTGCAAAACCATCACTTAAATAAACATCTGCGGAAACATTATTATTTTTTAAATTCATTTTTGTTAAATGAATAGCTCTTTTATTAATATCAACCATTGTCATATTAATATCTAAAAGCTTACTTAAAGTTATTCCTACATATCCATAGCCACAGCCTAAATCAAGAAAGTCTCCGATTTTAAGATGAGAGCTATTCAAAAAAGTTTCTACTAACAGTTTACTACCATAATCAATTTTGTTTTTAGAAAATACGCCATTATCACTAGCAAAAGTGAAATTAATATCTCCATAATTATAATTAATATATCTAATTTCACTAGCTAAATTATCGTTATTGGTAAAATAATGATCCATATCTATCTCCATTTATTCTTTAAATTCAAATATATAATCTAAGATTTGCACCTCATCGCCTCTTTTAGCTCCGGCTTTTTCCAGTTCTTCTTCAACTCCCATGCCTCTTAATTTTCGAGCAAAGCGCAAGACTGCTTCATCTTCCGTAAATTTAGTCATTTTAAATAATTTTTCAATTTCTTCCCCTTTTAAAACCCAAACTCCATTGTCATTAGTAATAGTGTAAGGTTTTTCATTTTGAAATTTATATACTATATAACTTTCATAATCTTTTTCATCATACAAAGAAACATCTTCACAACTTTCCACTTTTTCTAATAATTTAGTGATTAAATCGTTTAAACCTTGATTAGTTGCAGCACTAATTTCTATAATCGTTTTATCAGGATATTTCTGTTTGAATTTTTGTAAATTTTCGGCAGCTTTTTCTAAATCCATTTTATTGGCGATGATGACTTCTTCTTTATTAGCTAATTTTTCGCTATAATTTTCAATTTCTTGGCGAATTATTTCATAATCTTGCAGAGGATTTCTTCCCTCAAAAGCTCCCATATCAATAACATGAGCAAGGACTTTCGTGCGCAGGGCATGACGCAAAAACTCTTTACCTAAACCAGCCCCTTGACTAGCTCCTTCTATAAGTCCTGGTAAATCAGCTAAGACAAAGGATTTATCATGAACTTTTACGACTCCTAAATTAGGCGATAAAGTCGTAAAATGATAAGCGGCAATTTTAGGACTAGCAGCACTTACACAAGCTAGAATAGTACTTTTACCAACACTAGGTAGACCAATCAAGCCTACATCAGCTAAAACTTTTAATTCACATTTTAAAATTCGTTCTTCTCCAGGTTCTCCATACTCCGAAAACTTAGGAGCCGGTTCACTTTGGGTGACAAAAGCTTTGTTACCTCTTCCACCTCGGCCCCCGTGAGCGACAACAAATTCTTGATTTGGGGTTACCAAATCAACTAAAACCAAGCCTGTATCAACATCCGTAATCGTCGTACCTTGAGGAACTTTAATGATAACATCTTCGGCTTTTGCCCCATGTTTATTACTACCTTTACCATTTACGCCTTTTTGACCTTTAATTAATTTTTTATATTTTAAATCAATTAAGGTTTTAAGACCTTGATCCACTTTAAAAATAATGTCGCTGCCTTTTCCCCCATTCCCTCCATCAGGGCCACCTAACGGCACACATTTTTCTCGGCGAAAAGAAGTACAACCATCTCCTCCTTTTCCGGCTATAACTTTTATTTCAATGTTATCAACAAACATAAAAATCACCTGTGCTTTATCTTATCATAATTTGGTTTTTTAGCCAAGATTAATTACGAGCGAGCTATTTAAGTCAATTGGCGTTCCTGAAGCAATGGAAGTCGAAACTACTTTTCCATAACCATTTATTTCATATTTTAAATTTAAAATTTTACATAAGTTTAAAATATCATTTCGTGACCATCCAGTGACATCAGGCATTGTATAACTATTTTCATTAGTTAATATAAATACTTTACTACCGGAAACTACCACCGTACTTTTTAAAGGATACTGATTAATTACTCTATTTCCATTACCTAAAATGATGGGAGTCAAACCAATATTAGTTAATTCATCTTTCGTTATTCCAACATCTTTACTAATATAATTATTCAAATTAATAATTTTACTAGCATCCAAAGCATTTTCCGTTTCAGTAATATTTTTATATTTTGCTACTTCTTCGACTACGCTTTTAACTAAACCAGCGACTTGTGAAATTGGTCCCACAAATTTCTTGGTAGCTATATATAAAATATATTGCGGATCATCTTTGGGAAATATACCTGAAAATGAACGGATATAATCATATTCTCCTGTTTCATATCCTCCACTAGGAGAAGCAATTTGGGCCGTTCCCGTTTTACCAATTAAAGTAATATTATCAGCTTTGTAATATTTAGCGTCGGTAAGGCCACTATAAACAACATCATACATTAGATTTTTTAATTTATCAGTTGTCTCTTTACTAGCTACGGTCGCAACTTCAGTTTTTTTGTTATTTTTTATGACTTTACCTGTTTTGGAATCGACTATTTTATCAACTATATATGGTTTTAACATAACCCCATTATTAGCTACACTAGTTAAGCCTTGAATCATTTGAACTGGCGTTACTAAAATACCTTGACCAAAAGCAGCATTTGCTACTTCGATATCGTATTTAAAATTAATTTGTCCGGCCGCTTCTTTCGGTAAAGTAATACCCGTTTGTTTCCCAAATCCTAGTTTTGTATAAAAATCTTTTAATTTAGTTCTTCCTAATTTAAAAGCCAAATTAGTGGCTGCGGTATTTGAAGAATAAGCAAACCCTAAATCATATGAAATACGTCCCCAACCGACTCCTTTATTAAAGTCTACAACTTTATCATCACCAACATTAATAGTTCCGGACATATATGTATCACTACCATTATAAACGCCATTTTCCATTGCAGCCATAAAGGAAAATACTTTCATGGTACTTCCCGGTTCATAAGCATAAGAAACTAAAGGACTCATATAACTTTGAATATTTTCTAAGGTATTTAAATTAAAGGTCGGATTGGAAGCCGTAGCTACTATAGCACCCGTTTTAGCATCGGCAACAGTCATAGTTAGCCACTCCGCTTGATAATTTTTCATCAACTCATTTATCGAATTTTCTAAAAGAATTTGAATATTATTATCAATTGTTAAATAAATATCTTTACCAGATACTGGCTCCTCAATTATCGGTTTCGTATTAGGCATTTGATAACCATTAATATCTTTTTGATACTCAGTATATCCATCTTTACCTTTTAATGTATCATTATAATAATCTTCAATTCCCATTTCCCCTTTAATTTCTCCATCTTCATCAGCTTTGGCATAACCTATAATATAAGGAGCAAAGGCACCCATTTTGTAGTATCTTTTAGTTGAGGAAATAAAACTAATACCGGGTAGTTCTAAATCCTCTATTTGACTTTTTAATAATTCAGTAATGCCGCGTCCTCCAGGTCCCAGTTCCACTTGATAAACATCTTTATTTAAAAGATTTAAAATTTGTTCTTTACTCATATTAATTAAAGGAGCCAAAGCCTCCGCTGTTTTATCTTTATCTACTACATGTTGGGGATTATTTTTGTTTGTTGTTCTTTTTTCTGATAAATAGGCTATAACCGTATAAGAATTAACACTTTGCGCCAAGATCTCACCATTTACATCATATATAGTTCCGCGCGTAGCATATAGTGTCTCTTTAGCTGTATTACGATTATTAGCAAATGTGGTTAAGTTTATTCCATCAACATTTTTACTAGTAGCAACATATACGGCACGATAAATAATTAAAATAAATAAAAAAACAATACCTAAAATAAAAAATTTATTTATTTTAATTGTATTGCTTTTTTTCCTTTTCATATGTTTCTCCTTTGCAAGCTAATCAGTAATTACTTTAATATTATCATTATTATATGACAAACCTTGTTCAGTTGCAACTTGTTGTAATTTATCTAATGAAGCAAGTTCATTAATTTTCATATTTAAACTTTCATTAATTCCGGATTGAGTTTCTATTTTTTCTTTGACTTGTTCTAACTCAATATTAGTTTGAGAAAGCATTGCTTTAGTAAAAACACTTATTAAAGGGGTAGCAATAAGTAATACCGCAAAAAGAAAATAAATAATTTTTTCACCTTTAAATAATTTTATTTTTTTACCTTTAGCTTTGCTCATTTTCTACACCCTTTCAATAACTCGTAATTTAGCACTTTTACTTCTGGAATTTTCTTCTAACTCTATCTTACTTGGTAAAATAGGTTTTTTATTTACAATTTTAATTAAAGGCTTATATTCCTCTGGTATTTGAGGTAACCCTTTAACTAAATCATCAACTTCACTATATTTTTTAAAGATTTGCTTCACAATGCGATCTTCTAAGGAGTGAAATGTAATAACACATATTCTGCCGCCTTTTTTTAACATTGCGATAGCATCTGGTAACACTTGTTCTAAAGCATCCAATTCTTTATTTACTTCAATTCTAATTGCTTGAAAGATTTTTCTTTCCGGATGGTTTTTAAAAAAGTAATTAGCACCAACAGCTTGTTTAATTACCTCAACAAGTTCTAAAGTCGTTTTAATAGGCTGTTTAGCTCTTTGCTCTTTAATGGTTTTGGCAATTATCTTTGCCATTTTTTCTTCCCCAAAAGCAAAAAATATATTAGCTAAATCTTTTTCCTCATAAGTATTAACAACCTCATAGGCACTTACAGGTTGATCCCTATCCATCCGCATATCTAAAGGTGCATCTTGCATAAAACTAAATCCGCGTTCTTTTTGATCAATTTGCGGACTGGAAAAACCTAAATCAAATATTATCCCATCCACTAAATCAACGTTTTCTTTAGCTAATACTTTTCGCATATTTTTAAAATTAGAATGAAATATTTTATAATTACCCCCAATTTCTGATAACGCTTGATCAGAATACTTAATTGCTTGCTTATCAGCATCAAAGGCGAATAAGAAGCCCCTTTTTAATTTTTTTAAAATTTCTTTACTATGCCCTGCATATCCCATTGTGGCATCGATATACACGCCATCTTCTTTAATGTTTAAATTTTCAATTGTCTCTTTTAAAAGCACGCTGTAATGTAACATTATAAATCCACTTCCATAAATAGATTTTCCGCAATATCTTCTAGTTTTTCAGCGTTGGCATTTAAAAATTCATCCCAGGAAGCTTTATCCCAAACTTCTATTCTATCGTTGGCGCCGATTATAACACATTCTTTAGTTAAACCGGCATGACCAACGAGTGGGGAGGCAATATTAATTCGACCTTGACGATCGACTTCAATTAAAGCAGCACCAGAAAAGAAGGATCTAATAAAGATACGAGCATCTTTTTTTGTAAATGGTAGAGTG
Organism: uncultured Bacilli bacterium; assembly: GCA_947626055.1. Classification (GTDB taxonomy): domain Bacteria; phylum Bacillota_I; class Bacilli_A; order RF39; family UBA660; genus HGM10766. Next base: position 8,226 of record CANQQP010000026.1, read on the forward strand.
TTTAATTTTTTGACTATTTTATCCCAATCTTCTTGAGAATAAATATATAAACACTTCTCAATTCCACGGGTAATAATAAATTTGTTACCTAAAGTCTCGCGAAACTTGGCAGGTATTATCAAACGTCCTTTTTCATCAATATTATGATGATATTCACCCATGAACATTTCCATCCCCCACTTTCTTCCACAATGTACCACTGCTTAACTAAATAATACCCTAAACTTCCAATTTTGTAAATAAACTTTAGTTTTTTTTCTCTATTTTTTTAATATTTGACATTTTTGTGTCAAATAAAAAAACTTAAGCTTTCTTGCCTAAGTTATTATTATTTAAAACTAACGCATAATTTAGTTGGTCTTCATTTAACCCTGTATTTTCTAAAGTGTCTTTATAATAGTTTTCATAAGTTAATGACATTAATTCATTAATAGCTTTTTGATGTTCTTCTAAATCAACATATTCTCCAAAAGTAGCATTTTGAGCTTTTAAAAATTCCTTTTGCTTTTCAAATAGCTTTTTCGTATCTTCTAATAAAAATAATTTTTTATTTAAATATAAAATCTGACAACGTATATTTCTATGTTTGATATATGGAACATTAGGATGAAGAGCTTTATTTAAAAAACTCATTAGCATTTTTGGGAACATATGAGGTATCAAATTCTAGATCATTAACAGTAACTCTTTTGTCAATTACTTGATTTTTACTTAATGCATAGTAAATAACTATTTTAGGTTGACTTAAACTATAATAATAAGCATCTTCATTTTCTGGGCAATAATCAAACTCAAAATGCCCATCAGAAATAATACCTTCTCCTTCACTACCCGTAACAATGCAATCTAAATCAATATCAAGATTTTCATTAGGTAATAAGTTAAAATATCTAAAGTTTTCTAAAAGATAATGCAAGTTCTCTTGATATTTAACCATATCTTGTTTATGATTTTTTAGATAATTTAAAAAGTCAATAATATTTTCTATTTGGTTCTTATTCATAAATAATATCAAACTTTTTAAAATGCCATATTCATCTAATAATTCTAGCAATTCTAGATTTTTTATTTGCATTAAAGCATCCATGTGAATATCATTAACTAAAGCTAACTGCCTTTTATGGATAAAATCTTGAACTTTAGTCGATATATTGCTAGATTTAGCCTGCAAATATTTATAAAACCAAGTTTTATTATTTAAAAATTTCTCTTTCATTTGATTAATTATTTCTAAAATAGAAACTAATTTAAATATGTCTACTTCTTCTTCATTTAACATAGTTACTAAATCATAAGCCATTTTAGTGTTTATTAACATAATTTCACTCCTTAGTAATTGAATATTATTTTATATCATAAAATCAATTTAAGCAATTAAAATCTTAAGAATGTTAAAGCTTTTTAAAAATGTCCCATAAAAATTTTTTTAAAATGTCTCATATGAGCATGTTAAAATATACCTTTAGAAAGGAGGTATATTTTTAATATTAAATGAAAAAAGATAAAGAAAAAGATCTTAATCTTTTAAAACAAAAAGTAAATGGTGAGATTATAATTACATATATAGAAATAGCTTATCAAACAGGCTATGAAAGAAAACAAATTAATAGATTCTTAAACGAAATAGAAAAAAAGGATATTTCTTCTTTATTAATTCATGGTTTATCGGGTAAACCTTCAAATAATTCTGTTCCTACCAAAGAATTAGAATATATTAAGAACTTTAAGAAAAAATATCCGAGCATTACTATATCACAATTCATGGATATTTACCATGAAGATGTTATTTGGGATAAGAATAAACAAGATGATGTTAAAAACTATAATCTTCAAGTAAGAAGTAAATCTTTCTTTCAACAATTGTTTAAAAAAGAAGGATGGTCTTCTCCTGTTAAACATAAATGTTTTAAAGGAAATAAACAATTCCACTCTTTAAGAGAACCATCCCCTAGAAGAGGAATTCTTATTATGGTTGATGGTACTCCTCATGATTGGTTTGGTAATGGTAAAAAGTTTTCTCTACATATGGCTATTGATGATGCTACTGGTGAAATTCTTGCTGGTTGGTTTATGCCTACTGAATGTATGTTAGGTTATTGTCATTTATTTAAAATTATTTTTGAAAAATACGGAATACCTATATCTATTTACTCTGATAGAACTACTATTTTATGGGATCAAAAAGATGGCGAACTTACAGAAGTAGGAAGAATGTTAGAAGAGTTAGGCATTGAATTGATTTATGCAAATTCTCCTGAAGCTAAAGGTAAAATTGAAAAAATGAATTTTACAATTCAAAACAGATTATTAAATGATATTATTCGTTTTAACATTAAAACTTATGATGAATTAAATAAATGGTTTAATAGTTATTATATTAAATATATTATATTAACAAAAAGTTTGCTTATGAACCAAAAGAAAAAGAAAAAGAATTTGTACCTTTAGATGGGAAAGATTTATCAACTATATTTTGTATAAAAGTTCCACGAATTATTTTAAATGGTAATATGATATCAATTAATAATGAATATTATGTTCCTATTGATGAAAATGGAAATGACTATGTTTTTTATAAAGGTACCAAAGTTGAAGTCTGGCAAGATGTATTTGATCCTAAATTAGTTAGAATCTCTAAAAACAATAAAATTTATGGAACAAGACATATTGAAGGTCACAGAAAAGATCCTGTTAAACGAGAACAAAAGAGAATTGATGATCAAAAGATGCTTGATCAGGTTTTAAAAGAAAGAGATGAAAGATTAAAAGCAAGGGCGAAACGAAGTTGAGTTCATCTTGACCCTTGCTTTTTAGATTTCATTAACTACAATTTTCATTTCAAACAAAGCCTGCCTTTGTTTGTTACTATCTCATTCGCATAGCAAGTACAAAATGGGACATTTTAAAAAAATCTTAACATTAAAATCTTAAGAATCATTTCTTAAGATATTTACTGCTAAAATGCGAGATTGAGGATGTTCTTGTCTATACATTTCGGAAATATCAGCAATTACTTTTCTTTGATATTTTTTTATTAACATTCTTACAGACGGTAAATCCGCTTTTTTAATATAATAAAAATTATCATTAACATAGTTACTTACTTTTAAAAGCGTAATTTTGCTTACTTGTTGTATATACTTTGCTATATTATCAGCAATCTTTATTTTCACAAATTGATTTGGCATAGTTCTCCTCCTAGTAAGCACGATTATAATTGACTTTTTAAATTATAGCAAGAAAAAAATGCTAGCTAGCATCTAATTCTTTTATTTTTAGAAGAAAATCTTTACTCTTTAAATAAAGGCCTGTATATCTTTCATAATAACGATTTAAAAAAGTATTAATCTCATTTTTAGTCTCCTCTTTGATTTTTAAATCAGTTATACTTTTAATATCGACATAATAATACATTCTTAGTATTTTGATAGTATTAGGTTTAACAATAAGCTGATTGGTTAAACAATTTTTACATACATACCCCCCAATATCACCATCTATAGTTACTATATCTTTAGTATTCCCACATTTATTACAAGAATCTAGATTTAATGAAACTCCTAGGTAATCAAGCATTTTTATTTCTAGTATATTAGTTAAAATAGCGGGATCTAAATGCTGATTGAGCTTTAAAATAGTATTTATAAAAATATTATAAATTTCTGGATCTAAACTTTGTTTTACTACTTGCATAACTAATTCCGTTAAATATGTAGTATAACTAATTAAAGTTAACTCATTTTTAATATTGCTTAAATCATCAATAATATCTACACTAATTAAAGTAGCCAACTTATCTTCCTTATAGTTAATATTAAATTGGCCATAAGTGAATTTTGTTGTTAGAGCGCGCAGAGGATTTTTAATGGATTTGGCACCTTTGGCAATCATCCCAATAATTCCGTATTCTTTTGTATATACATTGATTATTTTACTTGATTCTTTATAAGGTGTCTCTTTAACTATAAAACCCTCTACCATCTTTTGCATATGTTCACTACTTTTCTTTTTTATTTATTTTTTTTATATTCTAAATAATATTCTATTTTGCCGGTTTTTTTAAACATTTCCCAAGCTTCTTTTTTAGTCATAATTAAACAACCCTTTCCTCTCTATTAATATATTGGGTTGTTTAACTTTTTTTTATTCAAAATTTTTAAATCCTAATTCTTTTATATATCTTTCTTTATCCTTCCAATTAGGAATCACTTTCACAAATAACTCCAGATAAACTTGTTTTCCTAAAAGCTGTTCAATATCTTTTCTGGCTTCACTTCCCACAGTTTTCAACATTTGCCCATTTTTTCCAATGATTATTTTTTTCAATGATTCACGATCAACAATAATATCAACGGCTATTTGAGCTAGCTTAGAATTTTCTTTAAAATCTGTTGTCAAGCAAGTAACACTATGAGGCACTTCTTCTTCAGTTAACATCAATATTTTTTCCCGTACAAATTCACTTGCCATAAAACTAACGGAATTGCTTGTTAGATAATCATCTTCAAAATATTTAGTATCATCATTTAGATATTTTAAAATAACCTTAATTAATCGATCCGTATTATCTTTTTTTAAAGCAGAGATTGGTACTATTTCGGCAAAAGGATACTCATCTTTATATTCATTTATTTTATACATAATTTGCTCATCCGATATTTTATCTATTTTATTTAAAACTAAAATAACGGGAATATCAGTTTGTTTTAAAGTACTCATAACATACTTATCGCCTTTGCCTAAATACTCACTAGCATCAACTAAAAATAATATTACATCAACATCTTTAGCTAATGCTAAAGCTTGTTTATTTAAAACTTTACCTAATTTATTTATGGGTTTATGAATACCAGGTGTATCGACAAAAACGATTTGGACATTTTTACTATTGTACACTCCTTCGATAATATTACGGGTCGTTTGGGGCTTATTAGAAGTTATAGCGATTTTGGCATTAATTAAAGAATTTAAAAGAGTACTTTTTCCCACATTAGGACGGCCAATTAAACTAACAAAACCACTTTTCATAACTTCACCTTCACTTCTTAAATAATTTTATCATAGATTACTGCATTTGAGAATAAAAATCCACCCCTAAAAGAGGTGGATTTTCTCAATGGCCTATAAGGCCTGTTACTGGCTGCCACCATTTGGTGGC
>CANQQP010000027.1 GCA_947626055.1 uncultured Bacilli bacterium
ATAAAAAAATATAAATAGAAAGGGATCAATCAATAAGAAATTAATTAATATTTCTATAAGATTGATTATACGTGATAGAAATGGATAATAGTGTTATAAATAATTTAGTCAAAACTTTAAATTTAGAAGAAAAACAAATCATAGCTGTTTTAGATTTGCTAGAACAAGGAGCTACAATTCCATTTATAGCTAGATATCGTAAAGAAAAAACTGGCAACCTAGATGAAGAACAGATTAGAGAAATAGAAAAAACTTATGATTATCAAAATAATTTATTAAAAAGAAAAGAAGATGTCATTAGATTAATTGCTGAAAAAGGTTTATTAACAGAGGACCTGCAACAACAAATTTTAGACTGTTTAAAACTTACGGAAGTAGAAGATTTATATCGTCCTTATAAAGAAAAGAAAAAAACTAAAGCTAGCGAAGCTATAAAAATGGGATTAGAACCACTGGCTAAAAAGATAATGGCTTTTCCTACCCAAGGAACTATAGCCGAATTATGTAAGGGCTTGGATATGGAGCCTGATATAGCCATTGAAAATGCTTCTTATATAATAAGCGAATGGATAAGTGATAATGCATATTACCGTAAATGGATTAGAAATTTTATTTATAATAATGGTTTAATTACTTCTAAAAAGAAGAATGCTATAGATGAAAAGAAAAAATACGAAATATATTATGAATTTCAAGAAAAAATCAAATACATTAAACATTATCGTTTGTTAGCTTTAAATAGAGCCGAAGAAGAAAAAGTTATTACGGTTTCTTTAGAATATGACAAATTAAAAATAACTGATTTCTTAGAAAGTCAGATTATTAAAAATCCTAATTCTTTTGTAGTAGATACTGTAAAAGAAGCTATCAAAGATAGTTTAAAAAGATTAATTTTACCTTCGATAACCCGCGAAATTAGAAATGAACTTACGGAAATTAGTGAAAAAAAAGCTATCGAAACTTTTAAAACTAATTTAGAACATCTTTTATTAACTAGACCAATAAAAGGCAGTAGAGTTTTGGGCTTTGATCCTGCGTTTAGGACTGGTTGTAAATTAGCGGTATTAGATGAAGCCGGCAATGTTTTAGATATTAAGGTTATTTATCCTACAGAACCTCATAATGATTTTGAAAATTCCCAAAAAGTTTTACTTGAGTTAATAAATAAATATCACATTAATTTAATCGCAATTGGGAATGGAACAGCATCCCGCGAAAGTGAAAAATTTGTTTCCGAAGCTATAAAAGGTTTAGATGTTAAATATACAATTGTAAGTGAAGCGGGAGCTAGTGTTTATTCGGCGTCCAAATTGGCTATTGAAGAGTTCCCTGATTTAACAGTGGAAAAAAGAAGCGCTATAAGTATTGGAAGGAGAGTGCAAGATCCCTTATCAGAGCTTGTAAAAATCGATCCGAAATCTATTGGGGTCGGAGAATATCAACATGATGTTAATCAAAAAGAGTTAGGCGAATCTTTAGAATTTACAGTTTCCAAAGTAGTTAATGAAGTGGGAGTTAATATCAACACAGCTTCAAAAAGTATTTTAAAGTTTGTTTCTGGATTAACTAAAGGGGCGATTGATAATATTTTAAAATTTAAAGAAAAGGCTAACTTTAAAAATCGAGAAGAAATTAAAAAGTTAAAAGGAATAACTCCAAAAATCTATGAACAAGCTATTGGTTTTTTAAGAATTAATAACGGGGATAACATGCTTGATAAAACAGGAATCCATCCTGAAAGCTATGATGTTACTAATAAATTATTAGCATTATTAAATTTGGATATTAAAGACATTAATAAAGCAGAATTTAAAGAGAAGTTAAATACTATAAACACTTTGCAAGTATCTAAAAATATTGGTACTGATGAATATACTTTAAAAGATATTATTAAAGAACTTCTAAATCCTGGTTTAGATCCTCGTGATACTTTAGAAGCCCCTATATTAAAAAGTGATATTTTACATATTGAAGATTTGAAAAAAGGAATGGAGTTACAAGGTACAGTGCGTAATGTAGCTTCTTTTGGAGCCTTTGTAGATATTGGCCTTCATGATGATGGACTTGTTCATATTTCTAAAATGGCAAAAGAGTTTGTTTCCAATCCTTTGGATATTGTTAATGTAGGAGATATAGTGACTTGTTATGTGGATGATATTGATTTAGAAAAACAAAAGATATCATTAAGTTTAATAAAGTAATTATAAATGACAAGGTAATGTCAAAATCAACAATTTTTGCTACTAAAAGTTTTGAAAAAAGGGTATACTAAAAGCATAGATAGTAGATTGTCTATTTATGTGATATGATGAAAGGAGAAGTTATTATGGCAGGTCTTAATGATACAATGTTTACAGCAAACCAATTATCTAAATTACAAAGTTTAGCCGAAGAATTGCGTGTAATTCCTACTAATATTAGTAGAGATATGGAAACATATAATTATTGTATATCTGAAACGAATATGGCTACTTGGATTAATGGTACTGCTGCTGGTGAATCTGTTGCTACTAGAATTAGAAAAGCAATTAGTACATGTGAAGAAATAAATAGTATTATTAATAAAACTATAAGTACCATAGAAACAGCTGTAGCTGAAGCCAAAGTAAATAATTCAAAAACTATTGGACAATAGAAATAGCTATTAGCTTAAACAAAAGCAAATAATTCAAAATTATTGGATAGGAGGATAAAAATGGATAAAGCAGTTTTAAGTGAACTTAACCGTATGAAAACAGAATTAACTAAAAGAAGTGAAATGGTTAATTTAGAGATAACACATGCAAAAAGCATATTGGATAATGTTGCTCTAACTGTTGGAGATTTTACTGATTTAGGAAGAACTTTGAGCGCATACACATTAAGTATGAGTGAAAAAGCAGATGAAGTAAAAGCAGCTGGCTTAGAATTAGAAGCATTTATGGCTGACAGAATAAGAGAACAGGAAAGATTATCAACTGAAACTGGTCAAAGCATTAATGATTTGAAATCTGCAATTGATGCAACAAAGGTTAAATAATTTGTAATTTATTATTTTGAAAAAATAGAGCTGTCGTAAAAGTAAACAATTTTATGATAGTTTCTTTTTTTATTTACTTATAAAAATTGTAAAAATAAATAATAGATTTGAACAATATTTATTTTTTTTTAACAATAAAAATGCTATACTATATATAAAGTAAAGAGGAGTTTGGCTATGATTATATATATAATTACAGATATAAATAGATTATTTACATATAATCTGCCCATTAAAACTGAAGGAAATTACTGGATTAACTATACTAACCGAGAAAGTGAAAAAGTTAATTTATTAAATATTTCTGAAAATAATAATGAATGGGTAATTAAAGTCAATGAAGGATTTCAATTATATAATAAGGGTGAAGAAGCAGATAAATGTATCTTAAAAGCTAATAGTTTTTATTTTGTCAAAGACCTCTTTAATGATTCACTCATTACAGTGTTTTGTTCAAATGTTAAAGATGATTTACAATACTATGATATAAGTAATGTAAAAGAAGTTATTATAGGTAATGCACCTAATTGTAATATATTTTATAATAATACCTTAATTGCTAGTAATCAGGCTAAAATAATAGATAATTCTAAAGAACGTTTAATCACTAATTTAGCATTAGAAAAAGCTAATGTCTTTGTTAACAAATATGCGATAGAAGCAGATTTTCACGTTCATCATGGAGATGTAATATTTATATTAGGTCTAAAAATGATTATTCTAGGTAATATCCTGATTATTAATAATCCTGCCAATAGTGTAACTGTAAATTTGCCCGTTTATGATAAAAATCTTTTACTTGACGATACTCCTGAGGTAACAGATGATGATTCAAATGTAACAGTTTATACTAAAAAAGATTATTTTAATCGTTCACCGAGATTTAGAAGTAAAATCGATACTTTAGAAATTGATGTTGACGATCCACCTAGTAAGGAAAAAGAAGATGATACGCCGGCGATTTTAACAGTTGGGCCAATGCTTACAATGGGAATGACTTCGGTAGTTATGCTTTTTACATCTGTTAATAATGCTGTCAAAAATCAAACAGGAATAATTTCTGTACTTCCTCAAATGGTTATGGCTATAGCTATGTTAGGAACTATGGTTTTTTGGCCATCAATAACGAGAAAATTTAAAGCAAAACAACGTGATGCTCATGAACGTAAAAGAAGAGATAAATATGAAGTATATATTCAATCTTTACGCCAAAAAATAGTTAATAATATTACTAAACAAAGGCAAATTTTAATGGAAAACCATATTTCAATAAATGATTGTGTGCAAATTATTTTAAACAGAAGTACTCGTTTATGGGAAAGAATTATGGAGGAGCCAGATTTTTTAGTTGTGCGCCTTGGACTTGGTATAGTTCCCTTAGATATTGATATTCAATATAAAAAAGAAAATTTTGTTTTAGAAGATGATATATTAAAAGACATAGTTCAAAATTTAGTAGATGAGGCCCATGATATTAGTGGAGCGCCGATTACGGTATCTTTACTGCAAAAAAATATTACCGGAATTGTTGGAGAATACGATATAACAGCTAATTTTCTAAAAGGAATCTTATTACAATTACTGACATTTTACTCAGCAGATCTTTTGAAAATAGTTATATTAACTAACGAAGCTAATGAACACAATTGGATATGGGTTAAAGAGCTTCAGCATTGTTGGGATAATGAACAAGAAAACCGCTTTTTTGCTTCTTCTAGTGATGATGTTAAAGATGTTATTAGACTACTTGATAAAGAGTATGATTTAAGAGTAGAAAATGATAGTGATAATAATACAACTGATGCTAATTACGCTAATTATGCTCCTTATTATGTAATAATATGCGATGATTATAAAATGATTTCCGATAACTCCTTTATTAAAAAATTATTAGCTAGTAATGAAAATTACGGATTTAGTATCTTGATTTATAGTGATATGATTTCTGCTTTACCAAACCAAGTATCATGTTTTATCAATATTAATCAAGATGTTTCCGGTGTAATTGAAAAAGAACTTAGTACAAATACGCAAAAAGAATTTATGATGGAAGTACCAACTAATGATGATATTGAAAAATGTGCCAGAGTTCTAGCCAATATTCCTGTTTTGTCCACTTCTAAATCTAAAGGATTACCTGAATCGTGTGGCTTATTAGAAATGTATAATGTTGGAAAAGTTGAAGGTCTTAATTCATCAAGTCGATGGGCACAAAATGATCCGACTGTTTCTTTAGCGGCTCCTATTGGGATTGATTCTAACGGAGATTTATTTAAGTTGGATCTTCATGAGAAGTTTCATGGACCGCATGGTTTAATTGCCGGAATGACAGGGTCTGGTAAAAGTGAATTTATAATAACTCTTGTTTTATCATTAGCCATAAATTATCATCCTAATGAAGTAGCTTTTGTCTTAATCGATTATAAAGGTGGAGGTTTAGCCCTAGCTTTCGAAAATAAAGAATTAGGAATTAGACTACCTCACATTGCTGGAACAATTACCAATTTAGATGTTACGGAGTTAAATAGAGCTTTAGCTTCTATTGAAGCTGAATTAAAAAGAAGACAAAGGGAATTTAATAATGCTCGTGATATTTCTGGGGAAAGTACTATAGATATATATAAATATCAAAGATTATATCGAGAAGGAATAGTAAAAAAACCAATCCCTCATTTATTCTTAATCAGTGATGAATTTGCGGAGTTAAAAGCGCAACAGCCAGAATTTATGGATCAACTTATCAGTACTGCTCGTATTGGTCGTAGTTTAGGTGTTCATTTAATTTTAGCAACTCAAAAACCAGCCGGTGTAGTAAATGATCAAATTTGGAGTAATGCCAAGTTTAAAATATGTTTGAAAGTTCAAGATCAAGCGGATAGTAAAGATATGATTCGGGTTCCTGATGCTGCAGAGTTAAAACAAGTAGGAAGATTTTATTTGCTTGTTGGCTATAACGATTATTTTGCCATTGGCCAATCCGCTTATTGTGGTATGCCTTATATTCCTTCTGATGTTATTAAAAAAAGTGTGGATACATCTTTAAACTTTGTTAATAATGTGGGTTACGTTATTAAAAGTATCGATGATTTTAAAACTGTCGATACAGAAGCGCAGGGCGAAGTTCTTCTGAATGTGGTAAAATACATCTCGGCACTAGCCCAAGAACAAAATGTCGTTGTCGATAGATTATGGTTAGATAGAATACCAAACATAATTTATGTTAGCGATTTAATTACTAAATATAAGTATCATAAAGAAGATTATGTTATAAATCCGGTAATTGGTGAATATGATGATCCTTCTAGGCAAATGCAAGGATTAGTGACTTTACCTTTAACTGAATTAGGCAATACTTTAATTTTTGGTATGACTGGCTCTGGAAAAGAAGACTTATTAGCAACATTAATTTATTCTTGTATAACTACTTATACCACTTCGGAAATTAATTTTTATATAATTGATTGCGGATCAGAAACTTTAAAAATGTTTGCAAAAGCTCCACAAGTTGGTGATGTCATGTTAATTTCCGAAGGAGAAAAAATAGCCAATTGTTTTAAACTGTTGATGGATGAATTTACTGAGCGAAAAAAAATATTGGCCGATTATAATGGAGACATAAAAGTTTATAACAGTATGAGTGCAAATAAAAAACCCTATATTATTTCCATAATCAATAATTTTGATAACTTTTTAGAAAGTTATGCCAATTTAGAAGATATAGTGGCTAAATTAAGTCGAGAAGGCATGAAATATGGTATTTTGTTCATTATTGCTGGAAATGCAACTAATTCTGTTCGTTTTAAATTAAGACAAAATTTCCTTAATACTGTCTGTTTAAGACTAATGGATTCATATGATTACAACGATGCTTTTAATACTAGAAATAAAGTTATTCCTTCGGAAAATAAAGGAAGAGGCTTAATCAAGAAAGATGAAGTATACGAGTTTCAAAGTGCGAGTATTTGTCCTGAAGAAAATAAGCTAGAATTTATTAAAAACTTATGTAATAAATTAAATGAAGGCATTGCTTTAAAAGCTCCAAAAGTGCCAATTTTACCTGAGCATGCTAACATTGAATATTTTGAAAATGAAACATTAAATTTAGAGGCTTTACCAATAGGCGTTGAAAAAGAGACTTTAAAAACGTCAACCTTTAATTTTAAAGAATATCCTATATCTGTAGTTTCTACTTCATTAGCTAAAAATTTAACTAGTTTTGCCAATGGATTACTTCAAATGTTAGTCAAAGTTAATAATACAAAAATTATAGTTTTAGATGCTATTAATTTTTATAAAACTAGGGTAAATCAAGTTACTTATTATACAGAAAATTATGATAATGTCATAACTAATTTAAATAACTTAATTGAGACAAATTTAGAAACTCGAAATATATCTGAAAATATTGTGCTAGTTATTACAGGCTTAAATGATTTAGTATCCAATCTGGATATAGGTATTAAAAAGAAATTTACAGACAATGTTAAATTGCTTAAAAATTTACCTTTTATAAGAATAATTGTTATGGATGCTATTGATTCGATTAAAACATTTAATTATGAAGATTGGTTTAAATCATCTACAAATCTAAGTTATGGTATCTGGATAGGTAATGGCATAAATGATCAAACAACAATAAAAGCTACTGGTAACTTCCGTCAATTATCAGCGGAGATTAAAAATGATATGGGATATGTCATAATTGAAACCACTCCAATTCTAGCTAAGTTGTTAGAATATACGGAAGAAGATACTGAAAAAGTAGAGGTGCTATAATGAGTAATAAAATATTAATTGAAGTATATGTTCCCCTAATTGAACTAAGGTATGACGTTTTTATACCTATTAATAAAAAAATCAAAAATGTCACACGTCTTTTAAATATGGCTGTTGTTGATTTGTCTAATGGCAGTTGGCCAGCTGCTAAAGATGTTCGCTTATACGATAGAACTAGTGGCATTCTTTTAGATCCTTTAAAAAATGTCAAAGATGCGGGGTTAGTTAATGGCTCCCAGATTATCTTGTTTTAAAAATCTAGTTATCTAGATTTTTTCTATTAGAAGAATATTTAATTTATTTTTAGAAAAAATATAACTAGTTTGATTATTAGCGTTAATTATTATACAATTAGAAAGAAAAGAGGTATTTTATGTGCGGTATAGCGGGCTTTGTAAGTCAAGAAAAAAATAAAAAGAAAATATTAAAAGCTATGTGTGATCGAATAATTCATCGAGGCCCAGATGGGGAAGGGTATTATACAGATGAAAATGTGGCTTTAGGTCATCGACGCTTAGCAATTATTGATTTAGATCTTGGTTCTCAACCAATGTTTAATGAGGATCAAAATATTATTGTTGTTTTTAATGGAGAAATATATAATTATATTGAATTAAGAGCGCAGCTTAAAAAGAGGGGTCATAAATTTGCCACTAATTCAGATACCGAAGTATTAGTGCATGGTTATGAAGAATGGCAAGAAGAACTACCGACTAAATTGCGAGGCATGTTTGCTTTTGTCATTTGGGATAAAAAAAATAAAAAATTATTTGGAGCCCGAGATCACTTTGGAATAAAGCCTCTTTATTACACCCAGATTGGTGATACTCTCTTATTTGCTTCTGAAATAAAATCCTTTTTAGAATATCCCACTTTTAAAAAAGAATTAAATAAAGAAATTTTAGGACCATATCTTTCTTTTAATTATGTCCCAACTGCTGAAACTTTCTTTAAAGGCGTTTATCGTTTAGATCCCGGATATTCCTTGACATATCAAGAAGGTAAATTAAGTATAAATCAATACTTTAAGTTAACATTTGACCCCCAAGAACGGGATTTTGCGACTATTGTTGGAGAAATTAGTCAAGTCATGGAAGATAGTGTTAATAAGCACATGTTAAGTGATGTAGAAGTAGGTTCCTTTTTATCTAGTGGTATTGATTCATCCTATATTGTTTCTTTAGCTAAACCAGATAATACATATACAATAGGATATGATATTCCTAAATATAATGAGGCTGATTACGCCAAAGATTTAACGCAAAAATTAGGAATTAAAAATAAAAGTAAAAAAATCAATAAAGATGAATACTTAAAAGTCATTCCCAAAATAATGTATCATATGGATGAACCCTTAGCTGATGCTTCGGCTGTTGCTTTATATTTCGTTTCGAAACTGGCTGCTAAAGATGTTAAAGTTGTTTTATCAGGGGAAGGAGCCGATGAATTATTTGGTGGCTACAATACCTATAGAGAAAGTGTAGATTATAATTTTTATAATAAAATCCCTTTTGTAATAAGAAAAATAATTTCAAAGATTTGTAGTATCTTTCCGGAACATCGCGGGATTAACTTTTTAGTAAGACGCGGCCAATCTTTAGAAGAATCATACATTGGCGTTAATAAAGTCTTCTCGGAAAAAGAAGCTAAGAAAGTTCTTAATATACCCGTTAAAATTAAAAATAAAGATTTAACTAAAAAGTATTTTGCGGAACAAAAAAATCAAGATGAGATTATTCAAAGACAGGCGATTGATATTAATTTTTGGCTAATTAAGGATATCTTTGCTAAAGCCGATCGCATGACTATGGCTAACTCCTTAGAAGGCAGAGTTCCTTTTACCGATATCGAAGTCTTTAAAGTAGCCCGTAGTTTACCAAAAAATGCCAAAGTTACTAAAGAAAATACCAAAGTAGCTTTAAGAGAAGCGGCTCATAAAGTAATTCCTAATGAATCTTACAAAAAGAAAAAATTAGGATTTCCGGTGCCTTTAAGAGAATGGATGAGAGAGGAAACTTACTATAAAGAAATAAAAGCTAAATTTAATTCGGATATTGCTAAAGAACTGTTTAATAATGCCAGAATTATAAAATTGTTAGATGATCATTATCACAATAAATGCGATAATTATAAAAAAATTTGGACAATTTATTGTTTTATTATCTGGTATCAAGTGTTTTTTGAAGAAGCTTAAAAATACTTGACATAAAATTTGAGGAAAATACGGGCATTAGTAATTAATTTTAAAAAAATATGGTATCATGATAATAGGTGATTGTATGTATAAGACTTTAAAAGATATAGATGTAAAAGATAAAAAAGTAGTATTAAGATGTGATTTTAATGTGCCTATTAAAGATGGGAATATTTTAGATGATAATAAAATTCGTGCTTCCTTAGAAACTATTAAATATTTAATAAACGAAAATGCCAAAATAATTATCTTATCCCATTTAGGGAAAATAAAAGATAAGTCTGATTTACGAAAAAACACCTTAACTCCTATTGCCCAACATTTATTAAAATTAATAACCGCTGATCCAGAATGTGCAGGATCAAAAGTAATTTTTTCTAATCGGACAAGAAGTAGTGCTTTAAAGGAAAAAGTCGACGCTTTAAATCCCAAAGAAATTTTAATTATTGAAAATACTCGCTATGAAGATTACCCAAGTAAATATGAAAGTAATTGTGATGAAGAACTTTCTAAGTTTTGGGCTTCTTTAGGAGATGTTTTTGTTAATGATGCCTTTGCTTGTGCACATAGGGCTCATGCTTCGACAGTGGGAATTGCTAAATATTTACCAAGTTGCATAGGATTTCTTTTTCAAAAAGAATTAGATTCCTTAAATAAGTATGTTTTAAATGCTGATCATCCTTTTACAGTTATTATGGGGGGAGCAAAGTTAGAAGATAAAATAAATGTTATTCAAAAATTACTTCCTATCTGTGATCATTTATTATTAACAGGAGGTATAGCCAATACTTTTTTGAAAGTTTTAAATATTAAAATTGGGTTTTCTTTAGCTTCGCAAGATGATACATTGCTGTCTGATATTAAACAAATGTTACTAGAATATAAAAATAAAATTGTTTTGCCTTTTGATGCAATAGTGGGAAGCAGTTATGAAAAAGAATATACGAATTATAAAACAATCAATAATATTGAAGATAACGAAATTATCTATGATTTAGGTTCTAAGACTTTAGATAAATATAAACAATATATCAATAAATCAAAGACTATTTTTGTTAATGGTACAGCGGGTTTATACGAAGATGATAGATATTCAAACGGCACAAAGGAACTATTAAATATTTTAAATGATGCTGAGGCAAATGTTATTTTTGGCGGAGGAGACTCCGTAGCAGCTGTCCATAAATTTTTACCTACTAATGATTTTACGTATCTTTGTACAGGGGGTGGAGCTACCCTAGAGTATATTGTCAATGGTAATTTACCAGTTTTAGAAGCCTTAGAATCTAAGGAGGAAGAGGGATATGAAATACTTGATTTTTAATTTAAAATCCAAATTAAATTATCAAGATTTAGAAAGTTATTATAAACCTTTAGTTTCCTATCAAAAAGATATTGTAATAGTGCCTAGTTATCTTTATCTAAACTACTTTTTAGAAAAAGGTTTTATAGTGGGAGCTCAAGATGTTTCTAAATTTCCTAAAGGTAATTTCACCGGTGAAGTAAATGCCGAATCTTTAAAGTCTATCGGGTGTGAATTTGTATTAATTGGTCATTATGAAAGAAGAAAATATTTTAAAGAAAAAAAAGAAGATTTAATTTTAAAAATCAAAGAAGCTTTAAGTCAAAATTTAAAAGTAATATTATGCCTTAGCGAAAATAAAAGTAGCTATAATTTTAAAATAATAAAAAAACAAATAGATGAAATATTTTCACAATTTTCTCGCGACGATTTAAAACAAATCATATTAGCTTATGAACCTTCTTTTCTAATTGGCCAAAGCACCTTTATTGATATTAAAAAAGTAACTAATATCATTAATAACATTAATGCTTATGTGCATAATAAGTATCAGTTGCAATTAGATATAATTTATGGTGGAAGTGTTAATTTAAGTAACTTTGAAAAGTTGAGAACACTACCAGTTTCGGGATTTTTAATTGGCGAAGTATCGACACAACTAGACGAGGTTTTGACACTTTTAGAAAAGGCCAAACAATAATCGACATTCTTTTACAAATGTTTACAGAATAAGACAAAGTATTCTCTAGTAATTTGATTTCATCTTTTATATAATTAACTTGCGTGCAGTAAATAAGGAAGGATAGAAAAGATGGAAAATAAGATAAGGGTTCTGATGATTGATGATAATGAAAATATCATCAATATGGCTAAAGAACATTTTAGTAGTCACGCAGTAATTGATATAGTTTTAGATAGTCAAGATGGAGAAGAGGGATTCAAATTAATTAAAGACAGACAAAAAGATTATGATGTCATTGTCATGGATTTAATTCTTCCTAATAAAGAGGGACTATCAATATTAGAGGATTTAAAGAAATTAAAATTAGAAAAAAAGATTATCGTTTTAACAAGTTATAATAAAGATGATACAATTCGCAAAGTAAGTGAGTATGGTGTTAATTATTACATGTTAAAACCTTTTAATTTCACGGATTTAGAAAAAAGAATATTAGATATTTATGAAGGTGTAACACCCAAAGAAAATATGGCCGATAAAAAAATAGAATTATCTATTACAAAGATATTACATTCTTTGGGAGTGCCTTCGCATATAAAAGGATATCAATATATAAGAGATGGAATTTATTTAATGTATAAAGAGCCTAATCTCGTGGGCGGAATTACCAAGGAGTTGTACCCGGAAATAGCCGGAAAGTATGCTACTACTTCTTCTCGCGTAGAAAGAGCAATTCGTCATGCGATTGAAATCAGTTGGAACAGGGGCGACTATGATTTGATGGAAGAAATATTTGGTCATAGTGTTGATTACGATCGTGCTAAACCAACTAATTCGGAATTTATTGCGACTGTCGCTGATAAATTAAGATTAGATGATCGCTTAATAAAATTATAGAAAATAGAAAATTTTCTATTTTTTTTGCCTAAAAAAAGGAAATAAAGAGCAAAAGTATAATATACCTAATGTAAGGAATAAACTTACAAAAATAAAAAAAGAAAGCGAGGTGAATAATATACCAGTTACAACATCCCCATTTGTCCCGTTAACATCCGATGGAATATTTAAAGCATTGTTTAGATATGAAAGATATTTAAAAGATTTTTTGGAAGATGTCTTAAAAGAGAAAATTCAAAAAATAGAATATTTGGATACCTATTTAGAAAAAGATAACGAAAAAAGAAAAGAAAACTTTTTGGATGTCCTAGTAAAATT
>CANQQP010000028.1 GCA_947626055.1 uncultured Bacilli bacterium
GGTATCTCTCCTATTTTCTATACTCATTATACCCCCCCCCATGTCTCATTGTCAAAAAAAAGAAAGTCATTTTTATAGATTTGCAAAATAAATTAACTTAGAATTTGCAAATGTATATTTTTATTTTAACGCATACAAAAAACTCTGATAAAAGTAGTAATCTTTTAGCAGAGGTTTTTTAGAAAAATTTATTATTTATTAAATTCTATTCTATTTCATTTAATTCCATCAAAATATCTTTAATTTTTTCTTCGTTCCATATTTCAATATTTAATTCTTGAGCTTTAGTATACTTACTTCCTGGATCTTCTCCAGCGATAACTACATCAGTTTTAGCACTAACAGAACCTGATACCATACCATTATATTTTTCTATTATCCTTTTAAGGTCATCCCTTTTTATAAATGATAAAGTACCGGTTAAAACAAATTTTTTATTACTAAATATTTCATGTTCAATTACTTTTTCACCTAAATATTCTGTATTAACTCCTAAATCTTGCAATTCTCTTATAATCATCCTATTGGCAGGTTCATCAAAGAAATTGCAAATATTTTGAGCTAGAATCTCCCCAATATCAGGAATTAGTTTTAATTCTTCAACGTTAGCATTTTTTAAGTTATCAATATCTCCATATTTTTTGGCGATTAATTTGGCATTTTTTTCGCCTATTCCGGGAATACCCAAAGCAAATAGTAATCGTTCTAGAGAACTATGTTTACTATTTTCAATAGATATAAGTAAATTTTCAACACTTTTATTTCCAAAACCTTCTAATTCAATAAGTTCTTGCTTACGATTTTTTAATAGATAAATATCTGGAAAATTTTTAATGATACCCATGTTGTAAAAATCTTCCATTATCCTATCTCCTAAGCCATCAATATTCATAGCATTACGGGAAACAAAATGAATTAAACCTTCCACATTACGAGCAGGACATAATTTATTAGGACAAAAATAATCTATTTCACTAGTTGATTTTACTAAAGGGGTATGACATATAGGACAATTTTCAATCATTTTTAAGATTTTCTCTGAACCATTCCGGCGATTTAAAACTGGTCCTACTACTTCTGGAATGACATCGCCCGCTTTATGCAAATAGACATAATCACCTATTTTTAAATCTTTAGCTCTAATATAATCCATATTATGTAATGTGGCTCTTTTAACAGTACTTCCCGCTACTTTAATAGGATCTAAGACGGCATTAGGTGTTATTTGTCCCGTTCTTCCTACGGTAAAAATTATATCCGTTAATTTAGTTATAACTTCTTCAGCCGGAAATTTATAAGCAGTAGCCCATCTAGGATATTTAGCTGTTGAACCAAGTTCTCTTTGCATGCCAATATCATTAACTTTAATAACTATTCCATCTATTTCATATGGTAAAGAACTACGTTTTTGAGTCCACTCCTCAATATAATCAAGAATGCCGGATGGAGAAGAAACTAAGGCTAAATTAGGATTGATTGGTAATCCCAGTTTTTTGATATATTGCATAGTCTCATAATGTGTAGCCATAGGAGTATTGGGAATATGATATAAATAAATATCTAAATCTCTTTCTTTGGCGATTTTGCTATCTAGTTGTCTAATACTTCCGGCGGCGGCATTACGAGGATTTTGAAATAAAGGTAACCCTTCTCTTTCTCTTTTGGCATTACATTCATTAAAACTCTTTTTACTCATGAAAATTTCTCCGCGGATTTCTAAGTCAATCGGTTCCTTTAATTTCAAAGGCAGAGTTTTAATCATTAAAACGTTATGGGTTATATCTTCTCCGATAACTCCATCTCCTCTCGTTGCTGCTCGTTTAAAAATCCCTTTTTCATAATTTAAAGATACAGCAAGACCATCCATTTTTAATTCACAAACATACTGACAATTGGGAAACTCTTTCGTAATTTTATTAGAAAAGTCTCGTATCTCATTTTCATTAAAAACATTTGACAGGCTAAACATTGGTGTATCATGCGTGACTTTTTGAAATTCGGAAATAACTTTCGTAGCTACTTTTTGTGTTGGCGAGTCCGGTAGAATAAATTCGGGATATTCTTCTTCTAATTTTATCAGTTCATTTAATAAACTATCATATTCATTATCTGATAAAAAAGGATCATCATTCATATAATATTCTACATTAGCTTTATTTAATATTTCGACTAATTCTTTAATTCTTTCTTGCATGCTTATTCCCCTTACTTGTTTATATTTTCTTTAAGCTTTTATGATTTTTCATTAACTTTTTAATACCAAAGTTTTTAGCAAAAGCAATAGTTAAAAGCTTATCTCCTACATCTATTACTACCCCTTTACCATAGATTGTATGCATAATAACGTCGCCACTTTTATATTCTACATCTTCTGTTTCATAAAATTCATTTTTATCGATTTTTTCTTGAAAAGAAAGCATAGGATTTTCTTCATCTATTAAATTTTTGTCAATTTCTTTAATAAATCTACTAGGCATGTTCATGTTATCTTTTCCATAAAGCATTCTTCTTTTCGCATTAGAAATAAATAATCTTTGTTTAGCTCTTGTGATACCTACATAGCATAATCGGCGTTCTTCTTCTAAACCATCAGCTTCGAATAAGGAATTAGCATGAGGGAATATATTTTCTTCCATTCCTACTAAAAATACTACTTCAAATTCTAAGCCTTTGGCACTATGAATAGTCATTAGAGTTACTTCATCATTAGATTCTTGATGTTCAGAGATATCGGCAATTAAACTAATTTCTTCTAAGAAGTCTCCTAGATTAACACTCCCTGTTCGCTCTTCAAAAGAGGCTGTAATACTTTTAAATTCCATCAAGTTTTCTAAGCGTAATTCTGCTTCTAGATTGGCTGCAGCTTCTAATTCTTGTTGCATCCCACTTTGCGCTAAAATTAAATCAATTAATTCAGTTAAAGACAGATTTTCACTTTCTTTAGTTAAATCTAAAATCAAATTTTTAAAAGCTAGTTCTTTACCTTTAGAAATTGCCTCAAACATTGAAACATTTTGAGAACTCGCAGCACTTTCTAAATCGGCAATTGTTTTAGCCCCAATACCTCGTTTAGGAACATTAATTACTCTTCTTAAACTTACCTCATCATCATGATTTAAAATCAGACGCAAATAAGATATTAAATCTTTAATTTCTTTACGCGCATAGAAATAATAACTACCTACTACCTTATAAGGAATATTAAAGGCTAAAAACTGTTCTTCAACAACACGAGCTTGCCCATTAGTTCGATATAAAATCCCAATATCACGATAATGAAAGCCCTCACTTAATAATTCATTAATATAATCTATAACTTGTTTGATTTCATGCTTTTCATCATAAGCCCGTGTGTATTTTATATTTAAACCTTTTCCTAATTTGCTAAAAAGTTCAAATTCTTTTCGTTCTTTATTATTTTTAATAACCGAATTTGCCGCATTTAATATTGTAGTTGTACTTCGATAATTTTGATTTAAAGTTATAACTTGCGCATTCTTATAATCTTTTTCAAAATTTAAAATATTTTTATAATTGGATCCTCGAAAAGCATAAATTGCCTGATTAGAATCCCCAACAACAAAAATATTTTGATGTTTACTTACTAATAATTTACTTAATTTATATTGAACTTCATTAGTATCTTGATATTCATCTATTAAAACGTATTGAAAGCGATCTTGATACATATCTAAAATATCTGGATGTTTTTTAAATAATTCTACTGGTAATCTTAGTAAATCGTCAAAATCTATAGAATTATTCACAGCCAATTTATCTAAATAAGCATAATAAACTTCTTTTGCTACTTTTTCGGCAGGCGTATTAAAAAAAGCATCTATTTCACTGTCATTTAACATTTCGTTTTTAATAAAACTTATACGATTTTTAATATAAGAAGGAGAATATTCTTTAGGATCATAACCTTTGTCTTTCAAAATTTTTCTGATTATACTTGTAACATCATCACTATCAAGAATCGTAAAATTACGATCCAAGTTTAAAAGATGGGCATTTTCCTTAATAATTCTTAAGCCTAAAGAATGAAAAGTTCCCACAAAAGCTTGGTGATTGGGCACTAATAAATTTAAACGATCCCGCATTTCTTTTGCGGCTTTATTCGTAAAGGTAATAGCTAAAATATGCCATGATGGTATTCCTTGTTCGATTAAATAAGCAATTCTTGTAGTTAGAACTTTAGTCTTACCAGAACCTGCCCCGGCAATGACTAGGCACGGTCCCTCGATATGGGTTACAGCTTTTAATTGATTCTCATTTAAGTTTTCTAAGTATGTCTGCATCTTTATCACCCTACTAATATAGTATATCACACTTCCATTTTACTGCCAATTATATACCAATAAAATTATACCAAACGTTTGTTTGGATAACAAGAGAAAAAAAGAAGCATAGCTTCTTATAAAAATTCCACTATTGCTACATTACTTTTAATTTTAGCAATCAAATCTTCTTTATCGTATTTAGTAAATATATTAGCAAACTTAGAAGGATCTATCAAAAATAATGCACAAAAATTAATAAATACTTCTTTAAAATTTTCCACACCATAATCTTTTAAGAAATGTAAATTGTGTAATACTATTTCTTTAGAATCTAATATTTCGTTTATTATTAAATCAGTTACATTACTTTCGGCAGCAACAATTTCATCTTTCGTAAAATCTAATTCTTTTAAAAAGCCCATTTTTATTCCTCCTATATTTTATTTTCGACTAATTCCTCTTGTATTAGGATTTATAGCCACTTCTAAAGTTTTAATAGCATCTTCGGAAACTGGATTACGATATACTAAAGCACTTAATATAATATCTTCTTTAGAATCTGTAACATCAGCATTTAATAAATATATAAGATTTTTATTAACAGCTGCCGCTAAGAACTTATAACCTTCGATTTCAATAACTAACGGATTTTCACTTGTATTAATTTCGGCAATTGTTTGAGTTAACTCTTTATATAAATCTTTTTTATCAGCATTTAGTGTAGTATTATTTATAAAAACATCTAATTCATTAGCCGTTTTTAGTGCCAATTTTGCTTCTGGGGTAATCTTTTCACTTATTGCTTGAGTCGTTTCCTTAGTTAAAGGTAAAATAGTTTCATCAACATTGATGCCGTAGATTTCTTGCCATTCTTTTTCCGATTTAACAAATGATTCAAAATTTCCATTGCTATCTTTGTAATTAATACCATTTTGTTGACAATAAAGGATTCTTGCTAAAGTATCAGAAACAATGGTGCCTAGATTTTCAGGATGTTCAGAAAAATAAGTAATATCTATCGCCGCTGCTAATTTAATAGCATTTCTTAATTTAGAAAGTTCTTTAGTAACTGGTTCCACTGCTATCATTCCATTTGGTTTTCTTAAAGTTAAACCACTTTCTTTAATTAAATTAATAGCTTTTTTAGTAGCAAGTGGGTCATTACTATCCAAAGACGCAATTTCTTTTCGGATAGTCATTTCGTCTAACTCATAACCAGCTTCAGCAAAAGCTGTAATATTTTCAATTAACCTTGTGACATTGTCATTTGTTAGAGTCCTTTGACGAACGGAGTTAAGATTAATATTAGCTCTTTCTAGTTCTTCTTTATAAAATTGTAATTTATCTAAAGGAATATCCAATATTTTTGAATCTTTTTCTATGTCTTTAGCATTTATTCCGAATACTCTTTCTAAATATTCTAAAATTTCATTTGCTTTGGCATTTAAAGGACTTACATCAGCTACTTTTGTTTTTTCAGCTTTATTTTTTTCATCTTCTTCGGCTCCTCTAAAAGCTCTATTGATTACATCACCAATCTTAGTTTTATCTTCTTCAGAATTGTTAAATTTAAAATGAATTGCTCTAAAGCCAAAAGTATCAGGAAAGCAAATTGCCGGAATCATTAACTGAATTTCTTCAGGACTAAAGGCATCAAGTTTTTTTAACATTTCTTCAACACGATCAGGTGCTAAATACTTAACTTCACCACTTAACACTTGATTAATTGCTGCATTTAAAGGATCAATCTTGCCATGTTCATCTTTTAATCTGGCTGGTGTTTCCGAAATAATTTCGTTAGCCTCAGTTAATCTTTTTTCGTTTTCTTCAGTTTGTTTCTTCGCTTCTTCTAATTGTTCTTGATATTTTTCGTATACGGCACGGCTTTCGGCAACATATTTATCAAATTTATAAGTTAAGCCATCTACTTTTTCAATTAAATTAATACTTTTTTCACCCAACTCAGTATGATCTTTGCTATATTCTTCTAATAATTTTAATATTTCATTATAGTCTTCAATTTGTTTTTCAAGTTGCGGATTTTCTTCATTAATTTTCTTTATGTCTTCCTTAGCTTGTTCATCTTCTTGGTTTATTGCCTTAATTATTTCATTATCAGGGCTTAATAATTCCAATAATTTATACAATAGCGATTCGATTTGGGCTTCTTTTTGCATATCCATATAAGTCACTCCTTATTCTAAAAAGATTATATCAAAATAACCTTTTAAAGTAAATAAAATTCCACAATATTTCGTCGAAAAATAAGATAGATTAGAACCCGGAGCCGGTTTAACCTAGCTTTTAAAAAAATCATTTAGTTCTTTCTAGATTAAACATATGATACAAATCAATTCCGCAGATATAGCGAAAATTATGCCAATATTGACAAATTGTCATAAATATAGTATAATGATTCCATCAGTGGGGGTTAATTTGAAGAATTTTAACTAGAATCCTTGCTGTGAGGATTTTTTTTATATTTATGAAGGGGGAAAATTTATAATGGAAAACGGTGAAACAGAAATAACAAATGTTTCAGTAAGAAGAAGAAACAGAAATAGAAAGAGAAAAGTAAAAAAGGTTAAAGCTTTAACCTACCAAGAATCATTAGATTTACTAATTGATAGTTACATTAAAAATAAAGATAAAAATAGTTTAAGAATGCTAAAGCAAAAAATATTGGCCGCTAAAAAAGATGCTAACCAAATGATTGGACTTCATGCTGTTGGGATGACCGAAGGAATATTAGGAATTGTAGGTGCCATTTATTTTATTAATAATTATCATCCAAATATGGAGTATCTTATTTCTTCAATTTCATTTGCAGCTGCATTTTTCACAGGTTTAAACTTATTAAATATGTTAGACCAATGTGAAAATAAAAAATTATACAAGCAAGAAATAGATAAAATTACTTACTCTTTAAAACAATAAAGAAAATTATATAAAAATCTTTCCTAATAATTAAATGGAAAGATTTTTTGTGTTATTTACTAATTTTGTTAAGTTTTTTAACTAAATTAGTATTTATTATTCAAAAAATTCATTACTAAGTCAATTAGTATATTTTTTTCTTTAGGATTAGATTCTGCTATTAATAAAGTTATAGATGCAAGAGTATTATTATCTATAACTTGCTTATTTTCTATGTAAAGTACTTCATTAACTTGTAAAAAGTAAATAAATATAGTGGCTGCAATTCTTTTATTACCATCTATAAATGCATGATTTTTTACTGTTAAATAAAGTAAATTAGCCGCTTTTTCTTCAATAGTCGGATAAACATCTTTACCTCCAAAAGATTGATATATATCATTTATTATAGACTTAAAATTATTATCTCTTTCTAAGGCAAACAAATCACTTTCATTGTTAAATCTCAATTTGTCTATTATATTCATGCATTCTTGGTAGGTTATAACTTTTTCGCTTTTTTTACCATTTATCTTTTTTAAAGTTCTATGATCGTAATCATCTAGCAAATCAAGTGCTTTAGAGTATTCGTTTATTACTTGTAATATTTCTTTTGTTTCATCACCTGTCAGCCTTTCATTACCTCGACTAGCAATATCTAATAATTTAACCGTTTTTTCCAAATACTCTAATCTTTTTTGATTAGCAGCATAGCCTTTAATCATATAATCTTTTAATATTTTAGTTGCCCATTTTCTAAAAATAATTCCTTTTTTAGATTTTACCCGATATCCAACACTTATAATCATATCAAGGTTATAGTAATTTGTCGGTTTAGAACTAAATTCGGAATTTCCGAATTTCCTTAATGTTTCTTTTTCTTCTAATTCCTTTTCCTTATAAATATTTTTAATATGCTCATTTATTGTCGATTTTGACTTGTTAAATAGAGTTCCCATCTGATCTTGTGTAAGCCACACAGTTTCATCTTTCATATTTACTTCTAATTTTACATTTTGATTTTCAAATAATATAATTTCATTTTTCACCTTTTTGGCCTCCTTTATTATGGGTGATAACTACTTGAGATAAACATCCCTTCATTAGTATTATTATAGAAAAGTTTTCCATTTCCTTTTTTTAAAGAAAAATTTTATTTTAATTCAAAAAAAGTAAGAATAGTTTTTATTCTTACCTTATTATTCTTTGATTAATTTTTTTTCTAAAAGAGAAATCACTTTATACAAAATATAAGAAAATATTAATAATAGGAATATACCACTCATAACTAAATTTAAGTTAAATACTTGTGTACCATACATTATTAGATAACCTAAACCTTCTTTAGATACTAAAAATTCTCCCATAATTACCCCAATTAAAGACATCGAAATATTTAATTTTAAAGAAGAGACAATCGTTTGATAACTTGCGGGAATAATTAGTTTTCTTAATATCTGACCTTTAGTTGCTCCCAAAGATTTTAACAATTTTATTTTATTGGCATCAATATTTAAAAAACCATTATAAATTGTAACAATACTAACAATTAAATTAATAAGTAAAGCCATAACAATTATCGATTTCGTATTTGCTCCTATCCAAATGATTAAGATAGGCCCTAAAGCTACTTTAGGTAATGAATTAATTAAAGTTAAAAATGGATCAATAACTTTAGCTAAAAACTTCCACGAATATAAAATTATGGCTACAATTAATCCTAAAACTATCCCCAAAACAAAAGCAATAGCAGTTTCTATAAAGGTCGTCATTAAATGAGATAAGAGATTGCCCGTTAAAAATAAATCTTTAATCGTTTTCGCAATTAAACTAGGAGAAGAAAAGATAAAGGTATTAATTACGCCAAATCGTGCCAAAATCTCCCAAAGCAACAAAAAGATAACTACGATACTTATTTGAGTAATTAAAACTAATAAATTAAATCTTTTTTCTTTCGAAATTATTTTTTTAGATGACAACGTCGAGATCTTGCCATATTTTTTCATAATATTCTCCAAATTCCTTAGCTTTACGATTTTTAATCGGATTTGATTTATTAGTTAATTTAATATCATATATTTTTTTAATCCGGCATGGTCTTTTCGATAAGACGACAATACGATCGGCTAAGCTAATAGCTTCGGCCAAATCGTGCGTAACCATAATGACCGTTTTCTTTTCTTTTTTAATAATTTTATAAACATCATCACTTACAGCCAAACGGGTTTGATAGTCTAAAGCAGAGAAAGGTTCATCAAGTAAAAGAATATCTGGGCGTATGGCAAGAGTTCTGATAAGAGCTACTCTTTGCTTCATTCCACCAGATAATTCTTTTGGATATTTATCTTTAAAACTATCTAAATCATAAGTTTTTAGTAAGTTTTTAACATATTCAATATTTTCTTTAGTTTTCGTTTTTTTAATATCTAAACCTAAGGTAGCATTATCTAAAATTGTTAGCCAATCAAATAAACAATCATTTTGTAACATATAACCGATAGTAAAATCTTTCTTATTAAATATTACTTCTCCTTGAGTTTTATCTTCTAGACTGGCTAAGATTGAAAGCAAAGTTGATTTACCACAACCAGAAGAACCAACTATGGCAATAAATTCGCCTTCTTTTATATCTAAAGTGATATTACAAATAGCTTCAACGTCTTCTTTTTTTGTATGGTAAGTTTTAGATAAATCTTTAATTTGTAATAAATTATTCATTATAAGAATTATTTATTAATTTGTCATAAGGGACATATTCCGTAATTTGACCAGCATCAATCATAATATCTTCTAAATTTTCAAAACTTTCTTCACTTATATAAGCATTTTTTAACCAAGTATCACTTTCCTTATATCTTGTCACAATTGTTTCCACATCATTTAATGATGAATCAGGAAATTGATCTAAGATAGCTTCTGCTATTTTCTTAGAACTATTTTCAGCGACAAAGTTTAAACCTTTATTTATAGCTTTTGTAAATCTATCAATTAAATCTTTATTGTCTTTAATGTAGCTTTTTCGAGCATTAAAAGCAGTATATGGAACTTCCCCAGAAAGCATACCAACAGAGCCAACTACATAGCCATAACCCTCTTTTTCTAATTTGGTAGCATTAGGTTCAAAAAGATTAACAAAATCGCCTTCTCCTCCAATAAATGAACCAGATAACGCCGCAAATTCTACACTATAATTCATATTTATATCATTTTTCACAATATTACTATTTTTTACAGCATTTTCAAAATTTAGAGCCGGCATTCCCCCAGTTCGACCAACTAATATTTCTTTACCAATTAAATCTTTCATTTCAAAATTTTCTATTTTTTCACGAGATACGATAAATTGTCCATCTCTTTTAGTAAGACCAGCAAAGGTTTGAATATAATCTTTTTCTCCACCATTATAAACATAAATAGAACTTTCCGGACCACAGAAACCTATTTCTACATCTCCTGATAAAACAGCGGCACTAACTTTATCAGCTCCAGGTGTTAAAATTAATTCCACATCTATGCCATTATCTTCAAAGTAGCCATTTTCAATTGCTGCATATAAGGGCGCATAAAATACGGAATGCGTAACTTCGGCAACTTTAATTTTTTCTAATGTCGTCGCTTTTTTATGCAAAGTTCTAAATACCACAAATCCAACACTAAAAATAACTATTAAACCAATCAGAATAATAATTCTTTTTTTCAAAATAAATTCCTCCTTTATTTCACTTGTATTATATTCGGATATTTATAATAGGTGAGCAATAAAAAAAGAAGAATTAATCATCATAATTTCTTCTTTCTTCGATTTCATCAAATAAATCATCCTCAGAGGTATCTTCTTCATTTATTTTTTTTGTTTCATTTGAGATTGTTAGGTCTTCTGATTCTTCTTCTATTTCTTGAGAATCATGTGGGGCCGGAAGTTCTTTTAATTCTTCTTCAATTTTAACTTCATGCTCTTTTTCTTTTTTTGCTAATTTTTCTTTTATTTCTTTTTTGCGAGCCTCTTCTTTAATTTTTTGTTCTTCTTTATTAATGGGTTTATCTTCTGTAATGACATTTTCTATTTTATTTTTTAGACCTGAAACTTGAAATAGTTTAATTAAATCATAAATTATTATACCTAAAGCTGGTAACATGACAACTATAATCCAAGCTCCTTTATTAGCTAATAAAAATTGTATTCTTCCTAACATTGGGATTTTTAAAAGAGTTTTTCCTAAAACATTTTCGGGCAATACCGCTGCTCCATCAGGAGTTTCGTTATTGTCGCCTTTAGTTATAAAACGTAGTCCTTCATCAGTATTAACAATATCTACAACACGATGGGTAATAGTCATTCCAGCACTTAGTGATCCCGAAGAAATAAAAGTAATAACATCTCCCACTTTTATATCGGCAGGATCATCAACTCTGGTATCCAAAATGACATCATATACTTTAATGTGGGGCTCCATACTAGGACTAATTATAGTATAAAGAGAAAAATATGGAATATATTTTTCACCTTTAGCAGCATATATCTTGGCACTTACTACATACCAAATAATACAAGTAGCAATTAAAATAAGCAAACACAAACATGTCCAAGATATAACATCTGTTACAAATTTAAAAATTTGTTTAAGTGGCCCCTTCTTCTTCATTTGATATTCTCCTCGTAAATTATTATATATTAATCGCGAAAATTATACAAGACAATCAAAAAAAATATTGTAAACAAAATGGTCAAATAAACTATATTAAAAATCTAAGTGGTAGGTGGCGTTAAAGCAGAGAAATGTGAAAGTGGATTATTTATCCAAAACCCAGATGGTACACAATATACTTGTGAAACATACCTTGGTACTGCATTGAATAAAGCGAAAGAAGGAGAAACAATAGTTTTATTAGATAAAACTTTAACACCTAAACAAGATATTACCATTGAGAAAGATATTACTATTGACTTGAATGGTAATACATTAGCAATCTCTGATAAAGAGATTACAATAAAAGGAGCTAATGTTACTATTAAAAATGGTACTATTGAAACTAGCAGTGATAAGCAATTAAAAGTTGATTCTTCAAAAAAAGTATCAACATTAACTATTGCTGATGATGTTACTGTAACTAGTACTAATGCATCTAGTGCTGTTATTCAAGTAAATGATTCTACAAATAACACTGAAGTTAATGTAAATGGTATTTGGAAAGTTGCTGCTGAATTAGTTGATTGTGATGATGGAAAAAATTTAACAGTTAACTTGAATGCAAATGTTACAGGTGAATTAACAAGTAAAACAGCACTAGTTACTCTAGATGGAGGCACTTCTATCGTAAATGTAAATGGTGGTAGTTACTCTTCTAATAAAGGTGCTTTCGTACTAGAAAAAGGTACTTTAAACGTTGCTAATGGAAACATTACAGCTGCAGGTAATCATGCTATAATTGTAAAAAGTACAAAGGACGATGCAAGTGCATTAAATATTACAGGTGGAAACATTACTGCAACAGGTCAAGATAAATATGCTTTATATTTTGCTGGAAGTGCAGGAAATGAAAAAGGAATCTATAGTATAACTGATGGTACATTCACATCTGGTAAAGATGAAGAAGGTAATAAATTAGCAGCTATTAAAATTGACTCTAAAGTATTCCTAGAAAATCATCCTGGAATGATTACTGGCGGTACATTTGTTGGTGGTATCGTTGGAGATACCCCTTCAGGTGAAAGAATTACTATCGCAACAGAAGCATCAAAACAATTAGTAGCTGCAGGTATTGCAATAGTTACAGAAAATGGCCAAGTAGTAGTAGGAACAACAAATGGAAATCAAACAGAACA
>CANQQP010000029.1 GCA_947626055.1 uncultured Bacilli bacterium
AAAAAAATATAAATAGAAAGGGATCAATCAATAAGAAATTAATTAATATTTCTATAAGATTGATTATACGTGATGAAGTGGACGACAGACAAAAGAAACTACTTAAGGAAATAGTGGAAAGTTATATTAAAAACGCGCGACCTGTAGGTTCTAAATCATTATGTGGTAAATTAAAATGTTCTTCAGCGACTATTCGTAATGAAATGGCAACTTTAGAGCATTTAGGAATGCTCGAAAAAAACCATATATCTTCAGGAAGAATACCAAGTGAAGAAGGATATAAGTACTATGTTGAAAATTTAATGAAACCAAAAGAACTAACAGGTGAAGATGTTTTAAAATTACAAACCATTTTCCATAATAATGCTTTAGAAGTTAGTGATGCAATTAATGAATGTGTTAAAATAATTTCCGAAATTACTAACTATACTTCTATTGTCTTAGGTAAAAGTAGTAAAGATAATGAACTAAAACAAGTTAGTATTATTCCTTTAAGTGATAATAAAATTGTGGCTTTAGTTTGTACTGATAAAGGAATAGTTGAAAATAAGCAGTTTACTTTAGCACCAAATATTTTTATTGATGAAGTTGTTAAAACAAGTGAAATAATTAATAAAATGTTAGTTGGCACGCCCATAGATGAGGTAAGTGCACGTTTAGAGTTTGATATTAAACCAATTATTGCGAAAAAGGTGCGTGAGTATCAAGCAGTTTACAATATTTTCTATGATGCTTTTAATGATTTTGCTAAAAATTCATCAAATGTTTTCTTTAGTGGAAAAGCCAATATGTTAAAACAGCCAGAATATTCTGATGCTGCTAAAATTAAAAATATCATTAATAAATTTGAAGATGAAGATTTAATTAAAAATATTGAAGAAGATGAAAATGGTATTAATGTTTATATTGGTCAAGATAATCATTTTGATGATGATGTTACCGTTATTAAAACTAAATATAACATTAATGGCGAAGAAGGAACAATAGCAATTGTTGGACCTAAGCGAATGGAATATGATCGGGTAATTGCTTTACTAGATTACATCAATCAAAATATTGGTAATAGATAAAGGAGACTATATGAAAGAAGAAAAAAAACAAGAAGAAATAAAAGAAGAAGAAAAAGTTAAAAAGGAAAAACCGAAAAAGCCAAAGGTTAATAAAGAATTAGAAAAACTAAAAGAAGAAAACGCTTTACTTAATGATAAATGTTTAAGAGTGCAAGCAGAACTTGCCAATGTCTTAAGAAGAACAAGTGAAGAAAAAGAAAAGTTATTAAAATATGATGGCGAAGAATTTATTAAAAGTGTTCTTCCTATAATTGATGATTTTGAAAGAGCAATTGAGATGGATACGACAACTGATGAAAAATATCTTTCAGGTTTTAAATTAATTTATGCTAATCTTTTAAAAACTTTGGAAAAGTTTGAGGTTAAGGAAATTGCTTGTTTAGGACAAGAATTTGATCCTTATAAAATGGAAGCTGTCTTAAAAGATAGTATTATTGAAGAAGAACCAAATGTAGTTCTGGCTGTCTTACAAAAAGGATATACTTATAAAGATAAAGTTATAAGACCAGCAATGGTCAAAGTAAATGAATAAAAAATAGAAAGAAAGAGTGATAAATATGGGTAAAATAATAGGTATTGATTTAGGTACAACAAATAGTTGTGTCGCAGTTATGGAAGGAGGAAATCCTACCGTAATTACTAATGCAGAAGGAGAAAGAACAACTCCATCTGTAGTCTTAAAAAAAGATGATGAAACAATAGTTGGTGCTGCTGCTAAGCGTGGTGCTATAGCTAATCCTGATAAAACAGTTATTTCCATTAAAAGAAAAATGGGAACAAGTGAAAAAGTGGAAATTAGTGGTAAAAAATATACACCTGAAGAAGTAAGTGCCATGATTTTAGGCAAACTAAAAGCTGATGCGGAGGCTTATTTAGGTGAAAAAGTAACGGAAGCTGTAATTACCGTGCCTGCTTACTTTAATGATGCGGAACGTCAAGCTACGAAAAATGCTGGTAAAATTGCAGGCCTTGATGTAAAACGTATTATTAATGAACCTACTGCAGCGGCGCTTGCTTATGGTGCTGATAAACAAGATAATTTACATACTATCTTAGTTTATGATTTAGGTGGAGGTACATTTGATGTTTCTATTCTAGAACTTGGTGATGGTGTATATGAAGTTAAATCAACTAGTGGTAATAACCGTTTAGGTGGAGATGACTTCGATCAAAAAATTATTGATTATTTAGTAGAAACATTTAAAAAAGATAACGGTGTTGATTTATCAAAAGATAAAATGGCTGTTCAACGTTTAAAAGATGCCGCAGAAAAAGCCAAAAAAGATTTATCTGGTATGACTACTACGCAAATTAGTTTACCATTTATATCTCAAGGTGAAGATGGACCACTTCATTTAGAAATGGAACTTACACGTGCTAAATTTGAAGATTTATGTCGTGATTTATTTGATAGTACAATGGATGCGGTTCGTAAAGCTTTAAAAGACGCTAAATTAAAAGCAAGTGATATTAATAAAGTTATTTTAGTTGGTGGTTCTACTCGTATCCCTTATATTCAAGAACTTGTTAAAAAAGAACTTGGTCAAGAACCATCTAAAGAAGTTAACCCAGATGAAGTAGTGGCAATGGGTGCTGCTATTCAAGGTGGAGTTCTAACTGGTGAAGTAGATGATTTAGTTTTACTTGATGTTACACCATTATCATTAGGTATTGAAACTTTAGGAAATGTTATGACTGTCTTAATTCCAAGAAATACAACTATTCCAACAAGTAAATCGCAAGTATTCTCAACTGCTGCTGATAATCAACCAGCTGTTGATATTCACATTTTACAAGGGGAACGTCCAATGGTGTCTGACAATAAAACATTAGGAAGATTCCAACTTGGAGATATTCCTCCTGCACCAAGAGGAGTACCGCAAATTGAAGTTAAATTTGATATTGATGCTAATGGTATTGTTCATGTATCTGCTAAAGATTTAGGAACTAATAAAGAACAATCTATAACAATTACATCATCAACTAACTTAACTGATGAAGAAATTGAAAAAATGATGAAAGAAGCCGAAGCTAATAAAGAAGCAGATAATAAGAAAAAAGAAGAAGCTGAAATAAGAAATGATGCTGATCAAATTATCTTTGCTACGGAAAAAGCTATCAAAGATTTAGGCGATAAGATTGATAAAAAGGATAAAGAAGAAGCCGAAGACAAAATCAAAGAATTAAAAGAAGCTATTGAGAAAAATGACATCGAAGAAATTAAAGCCAAAAAAGACGCTTTAAATGAATCAGCAATGAAATTAGCAACTAAGGCTTATGAAGAAGCAGCTAAAGCTAATCAAACTGAAGCAAATGCTGATGCTTCCGAAAATGAAGATAAAAAAGCTAAAAAAGATGATGATGTTGAAGAAGCATCATACGAAGAAAAATAATAAAAAGAGAGATTTATTCTCTCTTCTTATAAGTTAAATGTGATGTAGTAAAAAAAATAAAAGTAGAGGAATGAAAATGGAATATAATAGTAAAAAACAAGTACCTGATAAATATAAAATTAATTTAAAAGATTATTTTGAAGATGAAAAGGCTTGGGAAGCTAAATTAATTAAAGTAAAAGAGGATATTAAAAAATTTACTATATATAATAATAAAAAATTAAATAGTAAAGAAATAGAAACGTTTTTAAATCTTTATTTTGAAATAAATTCTGATTTGGCGGATTTGTATATTTATAGTTCTGTTAATCATGATTTAGACTTACAAAATAAACTTTACTTAGAAATGTTAAATAAATTACAATTAATTGAGACTGATTTTGAACAGAAAACTGCTTTTTTTGAACCAATGATTATTAATTTTAGTCAAAAAGAATTTGCAGATTTATTTAAAGAAAATAAAAATTTAGAAAATTATCGTGTTATATTAGAAAATATATATGAAATGAAAGACCATGTTCTAACGCCAAAAGAAGAACAATTAATTTCATTGCTTACTCAAACTTATTCTAGTTATGAAATTATTTCCTCTACTTTAATAAATAGTGAGCATAATTATGGAAAAGTGCAAATTGCTGAGAAAAAAATTCCGATTTTAATTAATAATCTAGAAGTATTAAAACAAAATAAACAAGAAAAAATAAGAAAAAAAGTATCTACAAATTTTGCAAAAGTTATAAAACAATATGAAAATACGGAAAGCTCTTTATTAAATTATTATATTGAAAACAATGTCAATATAGCCAAAATTAGAAATTATCGTTCAGCGTGGGATGAAAAATTAAAACGAATTCATATTAGTAATGAAGTATTTGAAAATTTAAAAAATTGTGCTAAAGATAATAAAAAATCATGGCAAGAATACTTTAAATTGATGAAAAAAGTGTTAAAATTAGATGTTTTACATGGTTATGATACTGCTTTAAACTGGAGCGATGAAAATAAAAGTTATTCTATTGAACAAGCTCAGTCAATTATCTTAAAAGCCTTAGAAATTTTAGGTGAAGATTATGTTAATAAAGTAAAAAAAGTATTTGATTGTAACTACATTGATTATTGTCCTTATAAAGGAAAATTAAGTGGGGGTTACAGTATATGCGGATATCATAATCCTTCTAGAATAGTTTTAAGTTATAACAATAATTATAATGGAATATTAACAATAGCTCATGAAGTAGGACATAATATTAATTATCAATATATTAATGAGAATAATTTACTATGGTATCGTGGGAACTCTTCTTTCGTTGCCGAAGTAGCGTCTTTAACTAATGAATTTTTAGTTAATCACTATGTAGCTGTTAATTCCCAGGATAAACAAGAACGTATGCAAGGAATAGAAAATACCTTAAAAACTTTTCAAAATAATTTCTTTGATGCTATTATGGAAGCCCAAATGGAACAAGATATGTATGAACATAAAGAAAAGGGAGAAGTAATAAGTGCAAATTATTTAAATAATTTAGTAAAAAAATATAAAAATTTTTATTTAGGAAATGTTATAAAAAATAATAAATATAGTTATCATTCTTGGGTAACAAGAAGTCACTATTATATGTTTTTTTACCTTTATAGTTATGCTTTATGTGTATCTGTCGCTGCTATAGTTTCTAAAAAAATCATAAACCAAGAAGATAATATGTTAAAAAAATATAAAGAGTTTTTAAAATGTGGTTCTAATTTAAAACCAGAAGAAGCTTATAAAGTACTAGGCGTTGATTTAAAAGATAAAAACGTTTTAGATGAAGCAATTAGTTTCTTTGATGAACAAATAGAGTTATATAAAAAGATAAGAGAGGAGGTAAACCATGAATAGTAATAAAAGAGACTATTATGAGGTCTTAGGTGTTTCTAAAAATGCTACCGAAGATGAAATAAAACGTTCATTTCGAAAACTAGCAAAACAATATCATCCCGATGTTAATAAAGAACCGGGAGCGGAAGAAAAGTTTAAAGAAATAGGGGAAGCCTATGCTATTTTATCGGACCCTGAAAAACGTCGTCAATATGATCAATTTGGTCATGCTGCTTTTGACCCTAATGCCGGAGGAGGTTTTGGTGGCTTTTCCGGATTTAGTACCGACGATATAGATTTAAGTTCCATTTTTGGAGATTTATTTGGAGGAGCTTTTGGCGGCTTTGGTGGTCGTTCAAATCGGAAAAATCGTCCCGTTAAAGGTCAAGATTCTTTAATTCGAATGAACTTAACTTTTGAAGAAGCCGTATTTGGTTGTGAAAAGTCCTTAAAATTAGATTTAGATGAAAAATGTGATAAATGTGATGGTAAAGGTGGCTTTGACGAATCTACTTGTTCCACTTGTGGTGGCCGAGGCCGAGTAGTTCAACAACAACAAACTATGTTTGGTGTCTTTCAATCCGAAAGTACTTGTCCTGACTGTAATGGCACTGGCAAAACTTTTAAAACAACATGTAGTGCTTGTCGTGGTAAAGGCCATATAACTAAAAATAAAGAAATAGTTGTTAAGGTACCAGAAGGAGTAGATACAGGTAATAAAATTAGAATTTCTGGCAAAGGATCAGCTGGTTATAATGGTGGTCCTAATGGCGATATTTATATCGAGTTTAATGTTAAAGATCATCCTATTTTTGAAAGAGATGAAGAAGATATTTATTTTGAACTTCCTCTTACTATAACTGAAGCAGCTCTTGGTTGTAAAAAAGAAATACCAACGATTTATGGCAATGTTATTTTAGAAATTAAAGAAGGTACGCAAAACGGTGCTAAACTAAAATTGCGCGGTAAAGGTATAAAAGTGCCAAACTCTTTGAAAAAAGGAGATATGTTTGTGGTAACTAAAATTATTATTCCCACAAAACTTGATAGAAATCAAAAGAAATTATTTAAAGAACTCGCTGATACAGATTTAGAAAATAGCTCTGAGTTTAAAGAATATAAAAAATATTTATAAAAGAAATTGCAGAATTGAGTTGTAAAATAAAAAAGGAAAGTATATAATAAAAATGTAAGTGCTAAATGAATAGCATCTACGTTTTTGTTGTAGACGCCATGTTAAAAAGATTACTCTTTCTAACGGGCGTCATTTTATTTTAAATATCTTCTAAGATATTTAAAATTTTTATAATGATAATAACTTTTAGATAAACTAATAGCTTTTTCATAACACATCCACTTCCTTATAAACCAAAACCCCATAGGATTATGCTTTACCCAGATGTAAAATGGTAGATGCCCCAGATAGCACTTGAGTAAATATTATAAAAAGCTAGATAATAAAAATAAATTAAAATCGTTCGTCAAATTCTGACGATTTTTTTATGTATTAAAAATCAAATGAAGAGCATAAATATTTTTCTTCTGACATATATTGTTGTGGAGGACAATATGAATAAAAATTATAGCAATGGTTTAAGCGAAGAAGAAGTAATAGTATCTAGAAAAAAATATGGCAGTAATACAATAACAAATAAAAAACAAGATGGCTTTTTTAAATTGTTACTGGAATCTTTAGGCGATCCGATAATTAAAATCTTACTCATTGCTTTAGCAATTAAAGTAGTTTTTTTGTTTAAAGATTTTGATTGGTTTGAAACATTAGGAATTGTAATTGCTATTTTTCTGGCTTCCTTTATCTCCACAATTAGTGAATATGGTAGTGAGCAAGCCTTTAAAAGATTACAAGAAGAAGCAGAAAGAACAATGACTAAAGTACTTCGTAATGGCAGTATTAAAGAAATTAATATTGATGAAGTTGTTAAAGATGACATCATTTTCCTTTCTTCTGGGGATAAAGTACCGGCGGATGGCATAATTATTGAAGGTGTTGTTGATGTTGATGAATCCGTTTTAAATGGTGAAACTAAAGAAAAAGAAAAGACTCCTTTAAAAGATAATAAAGTTTTAAGAGGTAGCGTCGTTGTTAATAAAGAGGGGAAAATGCTCGTTACGGAAGTAGGAGATAAAACTATTTATGGGACTTTAGCCTTAGAAGTTCAAGAAAAGCAACCTGATAGTCCTTTAAAAATTAAATTGCGTGGTTTAGCCAAAGTTATAAGTAAAATTGGTTATATTGGGGCCGGACTTGTTTCATTTTCTTATTTATTTTCTGTAATCGTTATTAATAATAATTTTGAATGGAGTGCTATTTCGGCTACTCTTACTAACTTTCATGTTATGTTTGAATATATTTTATATGCATTAACTTTAAGTGTCACAATAATTGTAGTTGCCGTACCTGAGGGTTTGCCGATGATGATCACCTTAGTCTTATCTTCAAATATGAAAAGAATGCTGAAAGAAAATGTTTTAGTTCGAAAATTAGTAGGTATTGAAACGGCGGGAAGTATTAATTTACTCTTAACTGATAAAACCGGAACTATTACTAAAGGTAAACTGGAAGTAACTAATTTTGTGACAGGGGATTTAAAAAGATACACCAATCATTTTGAAATAGAAAAATTTAAAAAATTAGAATATTTAGTAGATTTATCTATGTCAATTAATAATGCCTGTGAAATAGATAACACTGGTAAAATAATTGGGGGTAATATCACTGATCGAGCCTTACTAAATTTCTGTAAAAAGAAATATCAAAATATTAAAATTGTTTCGAAAATTCCTTTTGATAGCGCTAATAAATATGCAATTACGACTATCGATGTCGGAAAAAAGCTCGCTTTAATTAAAGGGGCTCAAGAAAAAATTTTACCATATTGTAAATATTATTATAAAGAAGATGGCCATAAAAGAGTATTAACTAATCAAAGTGCTATCTTAAATTTAATCCAAAAAGAAACAAGTAAAGGAACACGGGTCTTGGTAATGGCTATTAATGAGGAACTACACGATATTAATTATTTTGAAAATCTAACATTAGTAGGGATCATTTTAATCAAAGATGAAATACGCTCCGAATCAATTGAAGGCTTAAAGTTAGTTAGCGACGCGCATATTCAAACGATTATGATTACTGGAGACTCCAAAGAAACAGCCATGGCTATTGGCAAAGAAATTAATTTACTTCAAAGCCCTGAAGACTTAATTTTAACTAGTAAAGATTTACAAAGTTTGTCAGATGAAGAAATAAGTAAACTTTTACCTAAAATAAAAATAATTGCCCGGGCTTTACCAAGTGATAAAAGTCGTTTAGTTAGAATAGGACAATCTCTAAACTTAGTAGTGGGAATGACCGGAGATGGTGTCAATGATGCGCCAGCCTTAAAAAAATGTGATGTTGGTTTTGCGATGGGAAGTGGAACTGAAGTGGCCAAAAGTGCGGCGGATGTTGTTATTATGGATGATAATATTTTATCAATTAGTAAAGCTATTTTATTTGGCCGGACTATTTTTAAAAGTATTCGTAAATTTATTATATTTCAATTAACTGTCAATATTTGTGCTGTTACTATATCGATAGTGGGACCGTTTATTGGAATTAATACCCCGATTACAATTGTGCAAATGCTTTGGATTAATATGATTATGGATACTTTAGCGGGTGTAGCATTTTCTTTTGAACCGCCACTTCTTGATTACATGCAAGAACATCCGAAAAGAAAAGATGAACCTATTATCAATCGCTATATGTATACAGAAATATTATTTACCGGTTTTTACTCAGCAATTTTATGTATTTTGTTTTTAAAATTACCATTTATTAAAGATTTTATTAGAGTTGGTGCTAATGCTCGTTATTTAATGACCGCTTACTTTGCCTTATTTATCTTTATGAGTATCTTTAATGCTTTTAATGCCCGAACCGAAAGACTAAATCTCCTTGCCAATATTATGAAAAACAAAGTCTTTTTAGCAACCTTTCTCCTTATTATCTTTGTGCAAATTTACTTAATTTATTTTGGTGGCGATTTATTTAGAACATACGGTTTAAAATGGGCGGAATTTGCCTTTGTGATTATTGTTGCAATGACAGTTATTCCGGTGGATTTTTTACGAAAATTATTAATGAAAAAAAAGAAAATGAGTTATGGTGTTTGATTCATTTTCTTTTTATTTAACCTATAAATTTACTAAAAGCTATGATAATTAAAACGATAATTATCAATAAAATTATAATAATGGGAATAGCAATATTTGGCGTTTTATTTCTGGTTTTATATAGTTCAATGTTTTTGGTATAATTATCTAAATCTCTTTGATCTAAAATACCATTATGATTTTGATTTTCTTTTTTTATCTCAGCTTGATTATCTGGGAATAATGGCATATTACATACCGGACACTTAGGTACATTACCTAGTACATTCGTATTACATCTTGGACATTTCATAATTTTTTTCCTTCTTCAAATATATTTTTCTTGTTATAATCATAGCATTTTTTTGCTAAAAAAGACATAGCCTTTTAAAAAAATACCATATTAATAATGGTGAGATTATGTACTTTATAAATATCTTTTTAATTTATTCAATTATGGGTCACCTTTTTGAAGTGATAGTGGATTTAATCTTAAATATCAAACCAGGAAGTGGTATTTTATATGGCCCATGGACGCCCATTTATGGTTTTGGCGTTTTAATAATGTTGGGCATCAAAAAAATGTTAGAAAAATTTAATTTAAAAAAAGGGATTCAAATAATATTATATTTTATCAGCGTTGTAATTATTTTAACAATTTTAGAACAAATAGGCGGTGTGTTACTAGACAAGTGTTTTCATAAGACTTTATGGAATTATAGCAATTTGCCTTTGCATATTACTAAATATATTGCCGTTGAAACATCTTTAGGATGGGGTGGAGGAGCAATTATAATCGGCTATGTCATTCAGCCTTTTTTGCAAAAATACATTGCTAAAATTCCTTTTTTATTAACTGCTTTAGTATTTTGTGCTTTTATGATCGATGTTATTTTAACAATATGTAGGTACATCTAGGTTTTAAAGGACAAACGCACACTTCTTAAATATCTATAGTTCATAGTATATTTTGGGAGGAAAAAAGTATGTTATTTGAAACTAATGATTTTAATGATAACTATGGCATGGATTTAACATTTTTAAATATTCCTATGCCATCACAAGGGGAGAAAACGACCAATAAACTATACAGTGCTAAAGAAGGATTTTTAAGAGGAAATATGTTTAAAGATGAATTTGATCCTTATAAAAATTACAGTATAGCTACTATAGTTCCAAAAAATACTAAAGAAGAAGTGGAACTTAAAATAATGGAGTTGGACTTTGCTATAAATGATTTAAATTTATACTTAGACTTACATCCAGAAGATAAAGAAATGTTTGATTTATTTAAAAAATATATAGCAGAGGCTAATCGTTATAAAGAAGAGTATATTAATATGGTTGGACCTTTATGTATTACTGATGTTACAGGTAAAAATTATAATTGGCTTGCCTCTTGGCCTTGGGAAAAAGGAGGTAATATCTAATGTTTAAATATGAAAAAAAATTAAATTATCCGGTTAATTTAAAGAAAAAAGATTTAAAAATGGCGAAATATTTAATTACCCAATTTGGAGGATCTAACGGGGAACTTGCTGCTGCATTACGTTATTTTTCACAAAAGTTTGCTATGCCTGATGATAAAGGAAAAGCTTTACTTAATGATATAGCTACAGAAGAATTTGGTCATTGTGAAATGATTTGCAGTATGGTTTATCAATTGACTAAAGATGCTACAATTGAAGAATTAATGGATGCGGGTATTGGAACTAATTATACAGAACATGGTAAAGACTTATATCCAACAGATTCTAATGGGGTACCATTTACAGCTGCCTATTTTAATGCGGTCGGAGATCCAATTGCCGATCTTTCAGAAGACATGGCTGCTGAACAAAAAGCCCGTGCTACTTATGAACATTTAATCAATATAGCAACTGATAAAGATATCATAAGTGTTTTACTATTCTTACGTCAAAGAGAAGTTGTCCACTTTAATCGTTTTAAAGAATTATATGATATGTATAAAAAACAAGGTTATTAAACATCTTTATAATGTTTTTTCATAAAATTTATTGATAACTCACTTATACTCCTATTAATTGCTACGGGGAGCATAGTGAGTTATTTTAAATGAAAAAACATATATTATATACGAAATAATCTTTTAAAAGATTTTAAATTATGATAAGATTAGATTGTAAGAAAGGTATGATGATTTAGATGGCTAATTCTCAAAAAGAACGAAAAGTTCCGGCTAAAAATTATGTAATAGCATTATTAGTATTTATAGGAGTTATTTTATTAACTATTTATATTTTTAAATGGTATGAAGTATTTAATAATGAAAAAATTACGAAAAGTTATTTAATATCATCTAATGTTATATCTAATGAAATAAATAGTTTAGATGAACTTTCTGATGTCTTTTCGGAGGCACCATCTGAATATTTCTTATATATAAGTTATACGAATGATAAAAATATATATGATATGGAAGTAGA
Source organism: uncultured Bacilli bacterium (assembly GCA_947626055.1). GTDB lineage: Bacteria > Bacillota_I > Bacilli_A > RF39 > UBA660 > HGM10766. Next base: position 11,924 of record CANQQP010000029.1, read on the forward strand.
TTTAAAAAAGATTATTCGTAAATACGATTTACAAGATAAATTTTATTATTTTAACATCGATAATATCAAAAACAATGAAGGGTATTTAGAAGAAATCAACAGTGTCTTAAATCTTTCCAAAGAAAAAGTAACTAGCGTTCCGACTATTCTTTATTATAAAGATCACGAACTAGTCAATGGTGGACTTATTCATAAAGATGCTAACTCTTTGATGCAGGCAACTGATTTTGAACAATTACTAGAAACTATGGAAATAGAAAAACCTTAGTTTTTTTCTTTAGGAGGTAAAAAGATGTTAAACGTAGTTTTATTTGAACCAGAAATTCCCGGAAATACAGGTAATATAATGCGTACTTGTGTCGCAACTGATACGCATCTACATTTAATTAAACCTTTAGGTTTTTCTTTGGATGAAAAATATATTAAAAGAAGTGGTGTTAATTATATTGATAAATGTGAATATACAGTTTATGAAAATATTGAAGAGTTTTTTGCAAAAAATCAAGGAACTTATTATTTTTTAACAAGATATGGTCATAAACCTCACGATTCTTTTGATTATAGTAATAAAGATGAAAATATTTATTTTTTCTTTGGCAAAGAATCAACTGGCATTCCTAAAGAAATCTTAAGACCTTACTTAAATAATTGTATGCGTATTCCTATGACTAATAAAGTAAGAGCCTTAAACTTATCAAATAGTGTGGCTATAATGCTATATGAAGCCTTACGTCAACAAGGATATCGTGATTTACTTAGGGAAGAACCGCATAAAAGTAAAAATTTTTTAGAAGAATAAAATTAATGTAAAATGTCTGTAAGTTTACATTTTTTTGTTTATTAACTTTTAAAAATTGTTATACTAATAATAGGTGACTAACTATTAAAAGTCAAGATAAATTTAATAGTAAGTTATAAATTGGAAAGAAACCCACGCCAAAAAGAT
>CANQQP010000030.1 GCA_947626055.1 uncultured Bacilli bacterium
TGTCTCACCCGCATAGCGGGTGGATTTATTCCACGACCTTTCTGGTCGTGGCAATTCTGATGAATTGCTTATTAAAACAGCCTTAAATATTTTTTAAGGTTGTTTTAATTATAAAGACATATTATAATATGAACCAATAAAACACAAGATAATTCGTCCTTTTAAACAGGGAGGGGGACTTATGACTTATTTAGAAATAATGAAAAAAGCTTTAGATTACTATATAAATGAGCCATATAATAAAAAATTTAATCAATTTTGGCAAAATGAGTATTATTTAGAATCAAAAGAAAATAAGCCAAAAATAAAACAAGAATATAAAGATTTACAAACATATTTAATATTTAAAACACTTTATTCTAAAAAACTTTTAACTAAAGAACAAATTGATAAGTTAAAAAAATTAGAAATAAAATTAACTACTTTCAATCCTGCACTTCGTGACCTTCATTATCTTTCACAAATGCAGATCAATGCTTCTGTAGATCCTTATTATTATGATTCTTTATGTTTACTTAAAACGGAAGAATTATCTGATGAAAAACGACAAGAGCTAGAAGATTATATTAATGGTAATATTACCTGGGATAAAGATTCCATTGGTATTATTCAAACACCTATTGAACAAATTATTACGGAAACTTGTGTAATATTAGGAGATTTATTTTTTAGCGAGCAAAGTTACAAATATATTCCTAAAGAATACTATATTGAAAATGCTAAGCTACGTCAGGAATGTTATGAGTTATTAAATGCTAACATTTGTGATTATGCTTCACCTCCAAGTGTTTGTTTAGATGATTATAAATCTTTATATTTTTCTGTCAAAGCATTAAATGTTATTTTAGATTTAGCCAAAGCTGGTAAAGAAGATTGGCTTTCTAAATTAGAAAAAATTGATACATCTTATACTCGAAATTCAAATTTGCGTGTTAGTAATCCCATGATAAGTATTATATTTAATTTCAAAAAAGTTAATGCTTTAAATCTACAAACAAATGCTTTTGAAAATACTTTAAATAATTTGTATCTCAATTTCTTTTTAGGTGATAATTCTTATATAAATAAATTTTCTGATAGTCAAATATCTTTATTGTTATTTTATTATTTTAAAGATAATAATAGTCCCAATATAATTGCCGATATTATTGCAAATCAAGATAAATTGTTACAAATATTAAACACTACAGAAAAAGATTACATTAAAGGAGAACACTTACGAAAATTAATTAAAAGTAATTGAAATAATTAAAAAAATAAGATAAAATAAATCTATAAATTGTTGATGAGGACATGTTAATTAAAGCTCTTAAATATAGTGATTTAGGAATAGTGAAAACCTAAAGTTAACCTTTAATTAATCCTACCTAGGAATGTAGTTAATACCTACCGGATAAAACCGTTATCTTAAATCAAGTGAAAAAAAGGATGGTACCGCATTATTTGCTCCTTGCAAGTAGTGTGGTTTTTATTTTAGAAAGAAGGGAAAATAATGAAATTAAGTCGTTTAAATATTAAAAAAATCAACTTAAATGATGTATCTGATAATTATGCAGGCCAAGACATTTTAATGAAGTTAGGAGAACTTTATCAGTTTGAAAGTGGAATTTATGGTTATGGTAATATTTGGACTAAATTAGAAAGAGTAGTAGAAGATATTATTATTGATGAATTAGATAAAGCCGGTTGTATTCAAGTGGAATTTCCTAAATTACAACCCCGTAAAATTTGGGATCAATCTAAGCGTTGGGATATGTATACTAAAGATGGAGACATTATGTTTACTTTAAATAATAATTTAGGTGAATATGGTCTTGCTCCTACGGCGGAAGAATGTGCCACTTTATTTGGAGCTAATCGTTTGCCTTCTTATAAAAATTTACCAACTACTTATTATCAAATAGGAGAAAAATTTCGTAAAGAAATAAGAGCTCGTGGTTATTTGTTTCGTCCTCGTACTTTCGTGATGATGGATGCTTATTCCTTTGATAAAACAGAGGAAGATATGCGTAAAACTTATGAGTTAATGCATGAAGTTTATTTAAAAATATTTGCTCGATTAGGTATTAAAATTATTCCTACTGTAAGTGATAATGGGGTAATAGGTGGAAGTGTTGCGGAAGAATTCCAAGCTATTACTAAATTGGGTGAAGATAACATTTTATATGACGAGCAAACAAATATTGGTTTAAATAAAGAAGTCTTAGAATTTGCAAACAAAGAAGAATATTTAAAACAATTAAATATTGCCGATATTAATAATTTAAAAGAATATCCAGCGGTTGAACTAGGAAACAATTTTCAATTAGGGACTAAATATTCTGAGAGTATGCAATTGTATTATGTTGATGAAGATGGAAAGCAAAAACCTTACTATATGGGATGTTATGGTATTGGTTTAGGACGTATTATTGCTTGTTTAATTGAAAATAATATTATTTTTAAAAACGAAAAAGTTAAAGGATTTTCTTTACCATATAATATTGCTTACTATAAAGTGCAAATTATTTATAATGAACAAAATAAAGAAAAAGCCGAAGATTTATATCAACAATTAATGGCTAGTGGAGTCAAAGCTATTCTGGATGACCGTGAAAATTTAAACATTGGTAATAGAATTAATGACGTATACGTTTTAGGAACGCCAACGATGATTGTTTTAGGTAATAAATTTAATGATGCCGAATATGAAGTTGAAGATACAAAAGATGGGCAAATTACCAAAGTTTTAAAAGACGAAATTATTCAATATTTTCTAAATAAAAAGTAATAAAAAGTAAACTTTGCAAAATAAAATTTGTATGTTATAATAGCAGATATATTTTAAAGGAGAAGGAGTAATAATATGGATGAAAATATAGAAGGTAAAGATATATTGGAATTTAAGGATTTTATTTATTTAGGACCAAACAGTATATTAGTAAAACAATTGTCATTAGATCCTCAATTTCATGATAAGGATTTAAATAATTATGTTGTTTTAGAAGTAGGAACGCTTCAAGTTAAAGCAACTTTGCACTTGGTAAAAGATAGTATTCTATATAATTTAGTTAATATTCAAGGTAGTTTGACGCCAGAAGAACTGAATATTTTACTTGCGAAGATTCAAAATAAAAATGATGCCTTTTTATATCCTAAAAAGAAAGAAGACCCTGCTGTTTTAAAACGACAAAGAAATAAGGAGAAGACCTTATGAGCAATATTTTAGAAAAAGAATATCCAGAGCTAAATATCACTGAAAAAACTATAAAAAATATCCAAAAATATCCTCAATTATATCAAAATGTGCCTGTTAAAGTGGCAATGGGAAAAATTTATACTACAAAAATGTTCCAAAAAAGAAGTGATGAAATATTAGCTATGCCATTACCTGGTGGAAAACCAGCAGTGTTAAGAAGGCAAAGAAAAAAATAAATGGAAGATTATATGCTTCCATTTTTTCTTTATTCGTTTGTTTTTGCATATTATTTATTATATAATAATTACTGGTGATATAAATGTTTGAATATATGGGTGACAGATTAAGTGAAGCTATAAAAAATATTAAGGGCATGGGAAAAATTACAGAACAAAATATAACAGATGCTATGCGCGAAATTCGGATGGCTTTACTAGAAGCTGATGTTAACTATCAAGTAGTAAAAGAATTTACCAATAAAGTTAAAGAAAAAGCTTTAGGTGAAGAAGTAGCAAAGTCCTTAAAACCAGAGGAATTATTTATTAAGATTGTCAAAGATGAGCTAGTAAGCTTATTAGGAGAAGATTACGTACCTTTAGAAGTAAATAAAAAGCCAACTATTTTAATGCTTGCAGGTTTACAAGGATCAGGAAAAACAACGACTAGTGGTAAGTTAGCTAATATGCTAAGAAAAAAACATAATAAAAAACCTTTACTAGTTGCTTGTGATGTTTATCGTCCAGCGGCAATTGATCAATTAAAAGATATTGGTAGACAGCTTAATATTGAAGTTTATACAGAAGGTAAAAAAGACCCTGTTGAAATTGTCCAAAATGCTTTAGTTTATGCCAAAGACAATGGTTTTGATTATATTATTATTGATACTGCGGGTCGTTTACATGTTGATGAAGCTTTAATGGCTGAGCTTAAAAACATTTGTGAAGTTGCTCAGCCTGAAGAGATTATTTTAGTTATTGATGCCATGATGGGTCAAGACGCCATTAATGTTATAACGGGCTTTAATGAAGCTTTATCCTTAACCGGTTGTATTTTAACTAAACTAGATGGTGATACCAAAGGTGGTGTTGCTTTATCAGTAAGACATTTAACTAATGTTCCTATTAAATTTATTGGTGATTCCGAAAAAATGGATGGCCTTTCCGAATTTGTTCCAGTACGTATGGCCGAGCGTATTTTAGGTATGGGAGATATCTTATCAATTGCCGAAAAGGTTGAAGGCGTAATATCCGAGGATGAAGCAAAAATGCAAGCCAAGAAAATGCGTCAAGGTAAATATGATTTAGAAGATTTTCTAGCTAATTTAAAACAAATAAAAAAACTAGGCCCTCTTGAAAATATTATTAAAATGCTACCGGGTGCTCGTAAAATGGGCCTTAATAATATTAATATAGATCCTAAAGATATGGCTCATGTAGAGGCCATAGTACTATCTATGACGAAAGAAGAGCGTCGTCATCCGGAAATTTTAAAGGCTACTCGTAAACAAAGAATCGCGAAAGGTAGTGGTCGTACTGTGGAAGAAGTAAATCGTTTATTAAAACAATTTGATCAAATGAAGCAAATGATGAAACAAATGAGTAGTGGAAATTTTAAAATGCCATTTTAATAAATAAGGGAGGATTTATATGAAAACAGATAAAGTATTTGTAGGTGATATTTATCAAATAGAAGAGGCCGAAAAAAATTTAAAACAAGCGCGTGTATTATTATATAAAGTTAATGATACAAGCTATTATGCGCCGATGTTAAATAGGGTAATAGACGCAAGTTGTAAAGAGCTAGAAAACGTAATACCTTTTCAAGTTATTCAAGATAAAGAACATTTAAGTAAATTTAGAATAAAAAGATTATATAAGCAATATCGTAATGATTTAATTAATATTCAAAATTTATATATTGCAGATTTAGCTACAGCTTCGCAATTTACTAATGAAAAAGATTATCAAGAGAAAAGATATGTTGGTGATTTTATTTTAGGACATACAGAATATGGAATGTTAGTTCCCAATTATTCTATTATATATCGGGATATTTTAGTCGAAAAATATAATGATAGTTATTTTTATTATCATACATTTTATAAAACATATCCAACTGATTATAAGCATGAGTATATAAGAAATCTTCGACCTTTTCAAAATATAATAAAAACCGATGATGTTTATTTATCTCGTTTGGAAGCAACTTTGCTTTATAAAAGGCAAATGCATTAAGAGGAAATGCTTATGAATAAAGGTATTTATTTTTGTATTGAATTACAAGAAGGTTTTTGAAACCATGCTTTAGAAGAAAATGAAAGCTATGTAGGTAATATTCGAACTATTTTTTAGTAGAAGAAAAAGGGATAACAAGAACATTAAAAGGAGATAGAAATTAATGCAAACTTAGTGTTCACCGGAACAATTAAGAAAAATGACCAAATTTTAGATGATAATGCGCTATTGTATCAATTAGGACCCCATGGCTATTACAGTCCGAAAATGTATCGAGTAATAAAAGATACAGTTAATGAGGCTAATATTCTTTATGTTGATGATTTAAAGTTATTTAATTATCAAAAATTACAATCTAAAGGTTCGGCTTTAAAAATTACTATTCGCAGATATTTTCAAAGATATCTTAAAGAAGCCGTTAAAGTTAGTGATTTATATTTTGGTGATATTCTAGCATGTTCTAATATTGATGGCCAAATTGTTTATAAAGAGTTAAGAACTGATAGTTTATTAAAAAAAGTTGGAGACCTTTATTATGCTGCTGATTATGATGAACCTTTACAAGATATTCCTAGTTATAATAGGGAAGCATTTGTTACAAATCTACGTAAATATGAAGAAAAAATCTAAAATCTTTAAGATATGTGCCTTGGAGTGAAGTTGTTTTAAAATATAATATTAGATAAAGGAGAAAAGATTTTTGTGAATGATTATGAAATAGCCAGAAAGTCCAATTTAAAACCAATTAAAGAATTAATAAAAAAATATAATATTTCGGAAGACTTAATTGAAGAATACGGGAAGTATAAAGCGAAAATTGATTATACTAAGATTGCTAATAATAAGAAAGGCAAATTAATATTGGTTACATCTACTTCCCCAACCCCAAGTGGAGAAGGCAAGACTACTTTAGCTATTGGCATTAATGATTCCTTAAATAAACTAGGCCAAAAAAGTATTGTGGCTTTAAGAGAACCTTCTTTAGGTCCTGTCTTTGGCATTAAAGGAGGAGCATGTGGCGGAGGCTATGCTCAAGTAGCACCTATGGATGACATTAATTTGCATTTTACAGGGGATATTCATGCTGTGACGGCCTGCAATAATTTATTGGCTTCGATTATTGATAATCACTTATATTGGGGCAATAAATTAAATTTAGATGAACAGAAAATTGCTTTTAAAAGATGCTTAGATATTAATGACCGTGCTTTAAGAAATATTAAGCTTGCTAATCGAGAAGAATCTTTTAATATATCAACTGCTTCCGAAATAATGGCTATTTTATGTTTATCACAAAATATGGAAGATTTAAAAAAACGCTTAGGGGAAATATTTATTGGTTTTACTAAAGATAATAAAAAAGTATTTGCTAAAGATTTAGATTGTGTAGGAGCGTTAGCTATCTTACTTAAAGATGCTTTAAAACCCAATTTAGTTCAAACTTTAGAAAATAATTTAGCTCTTGTTCATGGCGGCCCTTTTGCTAATATTGCCCACGGAACTAATTCTATTATTTCTACTAATTTAGCTTTATCTTTGGCGGATTATGTCGTGTGTGAAGCCGGTTTCGGCAGTGACATGGGAGGGTTTAAATATTTTGATTTGATTAAACGTACCTTTAATTTAAATCCCCAAGTAGTTGTCATTAATACAACTATTAAAGGCTTAAAATATAATGGCCATGATAATTTAAGTGAAGGACTGGCTAATTTAGATTATCATGTCCAAAATATGCAAAAATTGAGTGGAAATATTATTGTCGTTTTAAATGAATTTACTACCGATACTAAAGAGGAAATAGCTTTATTAAAAGAAAGATGCCAAAAACTTAAAGTAGCATTTGCTATTAGTCAAGCATTTAGTAAAGGTGGAGAAGGCTGTTTGGATGTAGCCTCTAAAATAATTGATTTAGCTTCAAAAGAAGTTAAAGAGATTACTTTACCATACGATCCTGAAGATGATCTATTTACCAAAATAAAAAAAGTATGTACTAATTATTTAGCTGCTAAAGATGTAGTTATTTCTGATAATATTAAAGATAAATTTGCTTTAATAGCTCAAAATTTCCCAAATTTACCTATCTGTATTGCCAAAACTCAGTATTCAATTAGTGATAATAAGAATTTATTAGGATATCCTAAAAATCATATTATGACAATTAGTGATATTGAAGTAGCCAATGGCGCGGGATTTATTGTCGTTAGTATGGGAAGTATCTTGCGTATGCCCGGTTTAGCTCAAAAAGCCAATTATTTGAACATGGATATAACAGATGATGGTATAAAAGGTTTATTTTAACTCGTTTTGCCTATACAGGATATTAAAAATATTCATAAGATACACTAGAAAGGATAGTGTATTTTAATGTTATTAAATAAGCGTTGTATGGATAAGAGTGAACAAATGGATTACGCTACAACTGGAGATTATAGTACTATGAATATGGGTATGGGAGCAAATCCTTGTTGTGAAAATCAATTTCCAGGGGTGACTTGTCCACCAATTTACGAATGTCCTCAAGTAAGATGTTGTCATCGTGAAATATTTCATGAAGTACCACATATTATACCAGTAGAAACTAAAATAATTAATCATCATATTTATCGCCACACTTATACACCAGCATATACTTGTTGTGAAGAAAATGAAGTGGCAAATGTTTACGATAATAAATGTTGTTTCTAAAAATCTCCATTGGAGATTTTTTCTTTATGATAAAAATATAATTGACTAATGTATAAACTTTGTATATACTATAAATAGATGGAGATGATTTTATATGGAAGCCAAACTTCAAAAATGGGGAAATTCTGATGGCATTAGAATTCCTAGGAGTATTTTAAAATCGCTTAATTTAAAGACTAATGATAAAGTTGATTTAATTCAAGAAAAAGATAAAATAATTATATCAAAACCAAAGAAAAAGCATAAAACTTTAGAAGAGAGATTTGCAATATTTGAAAAATTACCTAAGGAAGATAAAGGAATAATTGAAGATTATGATTGGGGAGAAGATTTAGGAAAGGAAAAATTTAATTAATGTATATTCCTAAACAAGGCGATATATGTTATATGGATTTCGCACCTACTAAAGGACATGAACAGACAGGAAAGCGCCCGGCAATTATTATTAGTAAAGATAATTATAATAAATATACGGGATTAGCAGTTTTATGTCCAATTACTACCAATACTAAAAATTTTCCCACTCATTATGAACTCTTAAATACTAAAAGAATTAAAGGTTCTGTTTTATGCGAACATATTAGAAGTGTAGATTTTAAAGCTCGAAAATTATCGTTTGTGGAAAAAATAAAAAGAGAAGAGTTAGAAGAAATTATTGATATTATAATGGCAATAATCGAAATGTAATTTATTCAAAAATTAAGTAATATAACTAATTAGCGTTATAAACATAAAATCTTGAAAATCTCGTAAATATGTGTTATTATAGCCACTATGTTGGAGGTTTATATGAATCTATTAGACGAAAAAATAAATACATTTAAAAGCAATGAAGAATTAATACAAAGTCGAACATTTCCAAATAGTGATGCGCAAAAACTTGATATATATGATATAGCTAATATTTCCAATGAAGCTATTATTGCTGACTTAAAAAAAGCAGCCACTTTTAATTTTGCAGTGATAATTCCACTTATGAGAGATATTTATAGTCAATTAAATGGAAAGAATTATCAAGCAATATATCTATCTAGTTTAGAAGAAGAATCTTTATATATTCCTAATAAATTATTTTCTAGAGAAAAAAATCTATATACGAGAAAAATAGCTTTAATTAACGAAGATTTTAAGCAAGATTCTTTATCAGATGAAGAATTATTAAAATTACAAGAGCAAGGAGACTTAATAGTAATATTTTCTCAAAAATTAACAGCTGATAAATTAAACTATCCTTTTCCTAAAAAATTTGAATATGATGTTCATAAATTATTTAGTACTGATGAAAATTATATCTTTAATGAATTTATGAAAGCATTAATTAATCGAAAACTTGTATTAAATACTTCTGAATTAAGTATTGAAGAAATGCAAAAAGTTAAAGATGAATTTCTTTTAAAACAACAAAGTTATACATTAACAAAAAAAATCTCAAAATAGAGATTTTTTATTTTACTTCCATTATAACTGGTAAAATTATGGGTCTTCGCCCCGTTAAATTATTGATATAGGGGCTTAATTCCAAAATAATTTGATTTTTAAGATCTAAATAATTGTATGGACTGGAAGAAAGAATATTTTTGACAATTTCACTTATTTTATTTTCAATCTTAGAAATTAGTTCGGCATTTTCATTAACAAGTACGAATCCCCGAGTTGTCACATTTGGCTTAATGAGTAATTCTTTCGCTTTAATGTCAATATTTAAAATTGTCACTAAAATTCCATCTTTACTCATAAGTTTACGATCTTTAATAACAACACTACCGACATCACCAATCCTAGAACCATCTACATACACATCTCCAGATGTAACTTTTCCTCCTTTATGAACACCATTATCATCGAGGATTAACTCTTCACCATTTTGCATTACAAATACTTTATCAGGATCTAATCCACAGGAAATAGCTAGTTCTTTATGTTGCATAAGCATACGATATTCTCCATGCATAGGCATAAAGAATTCTGGACGAATTAAACGTAACATTAATTTTAGTTCTTCAGCTTTAGCATGTCCAGAAGTATGGATATCACTAAATTCAGAATTTGTATAAACTTTAACGCCTTTTAAATATAGTTTATTTATAATGCGATTGATACTAGCAGCATTTCCCGGAATAGGTGAGGAAGAAAATACGACTAAATCATCACTCATTAAAGATATTTGTTTATGAGTTCCATTGGCAATGCGCGATAAAGCGGCTAAGGGTTCTCCTTGCGAACCGGTACATAAGATACAAACTTCATTTTTCTTTAAAGCCTTGGCAGCATTGGAATCGATAAACATACTTCGATCATTTAAAAGACCGTTATCTAAAGCAAGATTGATATTAGTTTCCATACTTCGCCCAAAGACCACAATTTTACGATTATGTTTTTTACAAGTTTCGACAATATGTTTAATTCGGAAAACATTGGAAGCAAAGGTGGCAATTATTAAACGACCATAATGTTTGGCAAAAATCCCACTTAAGGCTTCATCTACCGAACTTTCGCTTTTCGAGTATCCTTCGGTTAAAGCATTAGTACTATCACTTAAAAGCAATTTAATACCTTGATCGGAAAGTCTAGCCATTTTATGTAAATCAGCCATTGGCCCAATCGGATTTAAGTCAAATTTAAAATCACCCGTTGAGAAAATTGTCCCATTAGGGGTATGGACAACAACTGCAAATGAATCGGGGATAGAGTGAGTAGTTGTTACAAATTCAATATTAAAATATTTGGTTTTAATAAAGCTATCTTTATTAATTGTTTCAATATCATTATAAGCAACACTACGATCTTCCAATTTTTTATAAATTAAATCAACAGCCATTTTGGGAGCATAAATTTTAGGAATACGGACATTTTGCAGTAGAAAAGATATTCCACCAATATGATCTTCATGACCATGCGTAATAAATAATCCTTTTATTTTACTTTCATTTTGCTTTAAATAAGTAACATCTTGGATTACATAGTCAACTCCTAAAAGTTCGTCTTCGGGAAACATTACGCCAGCATCAATGATAATTATTTCACTTTTGTGGGTAATAACATACATATTTTTTCCAACTTCACCTAAGCCACCTAAAGCAACCACAGATGTATAGTTATCTGTTTTCATAATTATAATTCCTTCTTTCAATAAAAATAAAGTTAATTGATTAAGTTAATTATACAAAAAATATTTTATATTGTCTAGAAATTTAGTACAATAATAATGGTGATAGTATGAAAAATAAAAAGGGATTTACTTTAATAGAGCTCTTAGCAGTGATTGTAATATTGGGAACTTTAATTACTTTAGCGACTGTAGGAGTTATTAAAGTTATGAATGATAATAAAGAAAAAGTGGGAAAATTCACTTTGTCCCAAATAGAAGATGCTTCAAATACTTATGCTTTAGATCATGATTACTGTGAATCTTCTTGTGTTTTTAAGGGGCAAGGACCAATAGTTGATGCCTTAGATGATTATTTTGCCGAAATTGAAACCAAATGTAATTTTAGTGATAATGCCACCTTAACTATAAAATGGGAAAATAATGCGGCTTCTGTTACGACAGCTGGTATAGAATGTACGGAGTAAGAAATTATGAATATATTAGAAATTATTACAAAAAAGAAAAATAAACAAGAACTTTCTTATGCCGAGTTAGAATATGCTTTTATGGGATTTTTGCATAAGCAAATACCGGATTATCAGATGAGTGCTCTTTTGATGGCTATTTGTCTTAATGAACTTAATGAAAAAGAGATATTTGCTTTAACAGATATTTTTATTAAAAGTGGCGAAGTTAGAGATTTAACTAAGATTGATGGAGTTTGTGTCGATAAACATTCGACCGGTGGGGTTGGCGATAAAACAACATTAGTAATTGGTCCTATTGTAGCGGCGTGCGGTTTAAAAATGCCGAAAATGAGTGGACGAGGATTAGGTCACACTGGTGGTACCATTGATAAGCTAGAGAGTATTACAGGTTTTAACATTGAACTTTCCATGGGAAAATTCATGAGTAATGTGAATGAATACAAAATGGCTATTGTGGGACAAACTGGAGACCTTACCCCAGCAGACAAGAAACTTTATG
>CANQQP010000031.1 GCA_947626055.1 uncultured Bacilli bacterium
TTTGAAATAAGTATGTAATATATAAAATAATGGAGTTTGATTTCTCAAGCTCCATTGTTTTTTTATGTCTTAAAATACGAAAAAATTATAAAAATGCCACCTAAATGCCACCTAAAATTGGTTTTTAAAACTTGGTTGTCTCACAAACCCTTATAAATAAAGGGTTTCAACAAAAATGGAGCGCTATTGCGCTCCTTCAGGGGGTTTTGGTTGATACACTCTCATATATTAAAATCGTAAGAGTGACCAGCATGATGTTGTATCATGCTATATTCATGATATAATGAATTTAGATATTTGTCAATTATATTCTCTTAAAAATTTCTAAGAAATTAATAACAGATTAGTGAAAGGAAAAATTAATGGATTTTAATATAGCTTTAATTAATTTTAAAAAATATTTAAATAATTTTGATGTAAGTAATCCTATGATTGATCAGAAAATAAAGCATACATATGGAGTAGTAGCAAAAAGTGAGTATATTGCCCAGCAATTGCAATTATCGGATGAAGATATTTACTTAGCTAAAATAATTGCATTACTTCATGATATTGGTAGATTTGAACAAGCAAAAAAGTATAGTGATTATAATGACTGTCAAAACCTAGATCACGCGCAGTTAGGAGTAATGATTTTAATACAAGATCATTTTATTAGAGCATTCATTGAAAATAATAATTTTGATGAGCTTATAAAAAAAGCTATATTAAATCACAATAAATTAAAAATAGAAGATAACCTAACTGATAGAGAGCTTTTACACGCTAAAATAATTAGAGATGCTGATAAGCTTGATAACTTTAACGTTTTAATAAATGAAGATTTTAAATATATAAGTAATTATACTAAAACTCAATTAGCAAATAGCACAATTTCTAAAGAGGTGTATGACCAAATAATGCAAAGACAGACTATTGACTATAGCACAATTAAAACCCCTTTAGATTTTTGGCTATCGGGTATTGCCTATATTTTTGATATTAACTTTAAAGTTAGCCTTGATTATATTCGTAAAAATGATTTAATGACGCAAATTATTGATAGGATAGATTATCAAAATCCTCTTACTCAAAAACAAATATTAGAAATCAAACAATTAGTTACCAATATTTAAAATTGTTTATAAGAAGCTTTTAAAACGTGTTATACTAATATAGTAGTGGGCGATAAGGATGAAAAAGAAAAATGTTAAATTAGTATTAAAAATTGTAGTAATAGTTGTTTTATTAACAGAACTTATTGTGGGATACTTTCATCTTGATTTAATTGGTAATCTTAATAATTTGTTTAATGAGTCTTATTCTTTAGAAGAAGTACCAAATTATACGGGTAAACCCTATGTTTTGATTAATGATAATGAGCCTAATTTTACCGAAGAAGATTATCAAAGACCGACTTTTGAAAATTATAGTAATCAAGATTTCTTAGGAAGAAGCCGAGTAGCTTTTGCCAATATATCTAAGGAATTAATGTCTACAGATAAAAGAGGAAGTATTGGCATGATTAAACCGTCAGGATGGCATACCGTAAAGTATGATAATATCGATGGCAAATACCTCTATAATCGCTGTCATTTAATTGGTTTTCAATTAACCGGTGAAAATGCCAATGCCCAAAATTTAATTACTTGTACTAGGCAAATGAATACAGGTGCTATGCTTGATTATGAAAATAAAGTGGCCGAATATATCAAAAAAACTAATAATCATGTTTTATATCGCGTAACTCCGATATATGAAGGAAACAATCTATTAGCTAGTGGGGTGCAAATGGAAGGCCTATCATTAGAAGATGGCGGTCGGGGAATAAAGTTTAATATATATGTTTATAATGTGCAAGACGGTATTGCTATTGATTATACCAATGGCGCTAGTAAATTAAAGGAGTAAGGTATGAAAAAATATTTATACGATTATATAGCTTCAATTGATAAATTAATAAATAGTAAAGCATCAGTTACGAAAAAGATAGTAGAAGAACATTTAACTAAAATTCAATTTTTTCAACATGAAAGATTAATCCACTTACTAGTGACGCTCTTTTACTGGGTTTTTATGTTGATCTTTATGGGACTTGGCACCATATTTATTGGTTTTTTCCTAATCGGTTTAATTTTATTGATTTTTGTTTTATGTTATGTTATTCACTATTTCCGTTTGGAAAATGGCGTGCAATACTTATATAAACAATATGACAAATTACAGCAAAGAATAAAAAACTAACATTTAAAAAAGTTTATTTCTAAGGTATAATTAAAAGAAGGAACGAAGCGGAGGATGATTAGATGGACGATAATATAGAAACGCTCGATTTAGAGGGAACTTCTAAAAAATTTAGCATGATTGAAAAATATGGGGAAGACTTAACTGCTCGGGAATATATTACCGATCCGGCGATAGCTCGAGAAGAAGAAATTAAACAAACAATCCTATGTTTACTTACTCCCGAAAAAAGTGCCTTATTAGTTGGTAAACCTGGTATCGGTAAAACAGCAATAGTGGAAGGCCTAGCTTATCGCATTCAAAATAATATGGTTCCCGATGCTTTAAAAAATTGGCAATTAATAAAAATTAATATCACTAGTTTGCTTGGAGAAAGTGTTAGTGAAGGAGCTACCGAAAATCGATTAGAGCTTTTAATAGAAGAATTAAAAACGAAAAAACAGACTATTTTATTTATTGATGAAACCCATTTATTAACTAACAAGAGTCAAAATAATAATTTAGACTTTGCTAATATGTTAAAACCCGGTCTAGATCGCGGAACAATTAAAATGATTGGAGCAACAACTACCGAGGAATATGAGCAATATATCATTCGTGATCGCGCCTTTTTAAGACGTTTTCAAAAGATTGATGTTGCCGAAGCCGATAAAGATACGACGGTTAAAATTTTAATGGGAACATATCCTAAAATTGAAAAACAAATTGGGGCGAAAATGGAGTATACCGATTTTATTAAAGAAAGAATTATGCGTTTCATTGTCGAAATGACCGATGAATATAAAAGAGTGTATGAAGTAGCTTCGCGTTATCCGGATATTTGTTTAACCATTCTAGCTAATGCATATTCCTATGCAGTATTTGATAATGAGAAAGTTGTTAAATTAAAACATATATATAAAGCTATTTGTAATGCTAAAAATATTTATGAGGATGCCAAAAGAAAAGAAATAGAACGTTTTAAAATTGAATTTGCCGATATGATCAGAGATGAACAAGTAGACTTAAATGATATTTAGGTCTATTTTTTTTTACTTAAAATATAGTTTATTAGAGGTGAGTTGTTTGAAAAAGGGATTAATTATACTTCTAATGTTTTCATTTCTTTTTGTACCAATTGTTAAAGCGGAGAATGATATGGCTCCTACAGCCAAAAGCGCAATTTTAATTGAAGCTTCTACTGGTAAAATACTATATAATAAAAATGCGAACGAAAGGTTAGCTCCAGCTTCAATGACGAAGATTATGAGTATGCTTTTAATTATGGAAGCTATCGAAAAAGGCCAAATTAGTTTAGACGATAAGGTTCTTATTAGCCAAAATGCTGCCTCTATGGGAGGAAGTCAACTTTTTTTGCAACCTAACCAAACAGCCAAAGTGGAAGACTTGTTAAAAGGAATTGCTATTGCTTCGGGCAATGATGCCGTTGTGGCTATGGCGGAAAAGATCGGGGGAACCGAAGAAAAATTTGTGGAAATGATGAACAAAAAAGCCCAAGAGCTAGGCCTAAAAAATACCCAATTTAAAAATCCCCATGGCTTAGATACCCAAGACCATTATTCATCGAGCTATGATATGGCTATGATGGCTAAAGAACTTGTAAAGCATGAAACTATTTTAAATTATACTAGTGTTTATGAAGAATATTTAACAAAAAGTGATGGCACGGAATTATGGATGGTAAATACTAATAAATTAGTTAAGTTTTATGAAGGTGTGGATGGCTTAAAAACGGGTTATACCGCTACAGCTGGTTATTGCCTTACCGCCACAGCTTTAAAAAATGGCATGCGTCTTATTAGTGTCGTAATGGGGGAAGATTCTTCGGCTAATCGTAGTACTGATACCGTCGCCCTTTTAAATTATGGTTTTAATAGTTACAAATTAAATACAATTGTTTCTAAAGATAAAAATCTTGGTCAAGTAAAAATTAATAAAGGTCAAAAAGAATATGCCAATTTAAGAGTAAAGGATTCCGTAACCGAACTGTTAAACATTAATGAAAAAAATAAAAAATATACTTTTCAAACCGATATTAATAATGTAACAGCTCCGATTAAAGAAGGGAAAAAGGTTGGTACTTTGCAAGTTAAATATAAAAATAAAGTCGTTAAAACTGCCGATATAACAATTGATAGAGATGTTCAAAAAGCTAATCTATGGGATTTATTTAAAAGAAACATGAGTTTAGTAGTGCGAGGAAAATAGATATAAAATCTATTTCTTTTCAAATGTTTACATTTTCTGTCAAATATTTAGTCGAAGCATGGAAAATTCCCAATCTCTTATCTTCCACATGTTATAATAAAGAAGTTAGAAACTATTTAGGAGGTAAAGCATGACCAAAAAACCAACTAAAAAGAAAAATCCTGTATTTTTTCAATTTATTTACTTCCTATTATTATTAATAGTAATAATCTTTAGTTTAGGTATTTATAATTTAGATATATTACCTTTACAATACTTTTTAATGTTAATCACAGGAGTTGTTATTTTAATTAGTTTTTTTGGTTTAATTTTACTTAATAGAAGAGTGAAGAAGGGCATTAAAGTTTTCTTTAGCTTCATTTCCGTTACTTTGATTATAGGCATGGCTGTGGTAAGTAATTTTAGCTTTAATACTAAAGAAGTTTTAAATAAGATAACTAAAAAAGTTGATTATAAAACGGAAAATTATTCTTTAGTAGTTTTATCGGGAGCATATGGAGACGTTGCTGATTTAGATAATCAAGATATAGGTTTTTTAGATAATGGATCCCAAGGAATTAATAAGGCCTTAGCCAAATTAGAGAAAAAAATTGCTTATCAAGATGACGATTATGATGATGTTAAAAAATTATCTGATGACCTTTTAGATGAAAAGGTAAAAGCTATTTTAGTTGAAGAATCTTTTAAAGATATCTTGGATGAAGAATCTCGTGATTTTAAAGATAATACCGAAATATTATATACTTTAAATGTTCAAGTTCCCGAGCAAAAAACTTCGAAAAAAGTTGATGTAACTACTGAGTCATTTAATATTTATTTAACTGGTATAGATACCTATGGCAAAATTACCAGTGTTGCCAGAAGTGATGTAAATATTATTGCTACGATAAATCCCCAAACTGGAAAAGTATTACTGACTTCAATTCCGCGTGATTATTATGTGGAACTGGCTGGAAAGAATGCCAAAGATAAGTTAACTCATGCGGGTATATATGGTGTAGAGACTTCAGTTAAAACAATTGAGGATTTATTAGATATAAATATCAATTACTATGTTAAAGTTAATTTTTCTTCAGTTGAAAAAATCGTAGATGAATTAGGAGGTATTACTGTCCATTCTGACTACAATTTTATTTCGCAAGATGGTTATAAATATGTTAAGGGTGACAATATTTTAAATGGTAAAAAGGCCTTGTCATTTGCCCGAGAAAGGCATTCTTTTACTCAAGGTGATATTCAAAGAGGAAAAGACCAAATGTATGTAATAGAAGGAATGATGGATAAATTAATGACTTTTTCTTCTATTACCAAGTTTAATAATTTATTAGATACAGTAGAAGGCACTTTTGAAACTAATGTTTCGGCTGAAGAAATATCTAAATTAATAAAAATGCAATTAGATAAAAAAATTGCCTGGACGATAGAAGCTAATTATTTAGATGGACAAGGGGCCTCAATGCAAACATATTCCACCAAAACGCGTGCTTATGTTATGGTTCCGGATATTGCGTCCGTGGCCTCTGCCCAAACCAAAATAAATAAAGTTATCAATGAAAATATTTAGAGAAGTAAATTTACTTCTCTTTAATTTTATCTAATTCTTCACTCATAATTTGTACCGTTCTTCTTAGCCGATCAACATCAGACTTGTTGGCTTTTTCTTGATTTTTTTTGAAGTGATCATTCGCATCACTTTTAATATTACTACCTTCATTATTAGCATAACGGGCATTGATAAGTTGTTGTTGGGCAGCGGTGGTTAAAAGCACTTGGCCGACTAAAATAAGCCAATTTCCGATGGAGTTTAATTCATTGGCGTTAAAATCATCTTCGATAATAAGCCCGACAATACAGCCTATAGCACTAAAAAGTTCGGGATTAGTATTAGGGGGAAATTTGTGCATAACCTCGCCTCATATTAATTATATTTTCGCGCGATTAATATTATTGCATTAACTTTGAGAATATGTTATTATTTTAGTAGTATAGAATAAGGGAGTGCTTTATGAAGAACAACACTAAGCGAGCAATTAACACGCGAGTTAACTATTTAATGAATATGGCTTCTGATGATAAATTAAACATTGAATCGTTATTAATTGAAGAAGCTGAGCTAGATGTTCAAATTCAAGCCTTAGAATTAGAAATTGCCAATATTACTCCAAATGAGGCTGATTACAATGAAGCCAAAAGTCCTTATCAAGTATCTTTAGCGGCTCGTCAAGCCGAATTAAATAGACATCAAACGCGTTTAGAAGAAATTAATGGCCATTTAGAGAGCGAAAATGAAAAATTACAAAAAGTAATGGATGAAATTGATGAAATAACAGCTGAGAAACCTCATTTAGATGGGTTTGTAGGAGTATTGGAGGATTATAAAAAACGTCGCGAATTTAAAGCTTATGCCGAAGACAATGAGGCTTTAGCTAGCCAATCAGCCAAGAAATTAGAAGAAGCTCAAAACCGCAAAACTCATATTCAAAATTCGATTGATTTATTAGTAGAAGAAAAAAATGATGTTCAAAAAAACATTGCCAGTTGCGAAGAGGAAGCTCAAAGATTAGAATTACTTTTAGCGTCCAATAAAGAATTAGAAAACTCCCCAACCTTAAAAGAAAAACAAGCTCGTTTAACTATTCTGCAAGAGAACTTACAAAAATTGGTAGATCGTAAGCAAGCAATAAATGACTCCCCTGAATATATTGCCCATGCAATAAATGAACTTATAGCTTCAGGAAGTAGCTACAAACAAATAAAAGAAAAAGTATTCAAATTATATGAAATAGTACGTTCTAAACCATATATGTCTACGGTGATTCGTAATGGAGATATAAATGCCTTGCAAGAAAAATATGTGGCCTTAGATCAAAATTATAAAAATTTAAAAGCGAAAATAGCTAAATCTGATTATATTTTAAAAAATATTCCGGCTGAAGAAAATCGCTTATCGGATTTGGAAAAATTAATCAATAGTAAAAATAATCAAATTGCAATCCTAAAGGAATTAATTGCTAATAATGACAATATAATTTTAATATTATTACGTCAACATCGTGATTTACAAAGTTATTATAATAAAGAAATAGAGCAATCTGAAAATTATATAAAACAAAGTGAAAGTCTTGATAATATTACAAAAATAACGATGAAAGCCGATTATACTCGTCATCAAAAGGTCTTAGCTGAGCAAAAAGAAATTATCGCTTCATATCCAAATGACGTTCAAAATATTCTAAATACTAACAAAGAATTAAATGAAATGATAGCTAGTTATGAAAAAGAAATAGAAGCTTATAAAGACGAAATGAAAACTATTTTAAGTCATAAAAAACATCGTAAGCCAATTAAAAATTATATTGAACGTGCTGCTCATGAACAAGAATTAGCCGAGTTACAAAGTGAACTAAATTATTTAAGCAAAAGAATGCAATATCGTAACTTTAATATAACGCAATTAAAAAATGAAATACTAGATGGTCTAAAAGTCTTATATGCTGATGAAATTAAAAAAGAAAAAGAAAAGGAAAAGAAAGCTAAAGCTGTAGCTAGTAAACCTTCTTTAGAAGAACAAACAATTGAAATTACGCCGTTGAATGAACCAGTTTCTAAAGAAGATGTTAAAGAGGAAGTTAATTCATTTGCTGCTATTGGTGATTTACTAGATAAGTTAGACTTAGTTCCAAGTCAACCGGAACTTGCTCAATCAGAAGACATAGATCTTAACTTCAATATTGAGGAAACTATTAAAGATATCGAAAGTAAAAAGGGTGAAACTGAATCTGTTATCAAATTACCAAAACTAGAGCCAGTATTAGAAAATGCTTTGGATTTGAAAGAATTATCTAAAAGGGTAGCTCCACAAGAAGAACTTGCCCAACCAACAGAATCTGTTAAACCAATACCAACAAAGGTTGAAAAACCTAATGAAAAAATCAAAGTAATAAGTGTTGAACCATATATTCAAAGAATGAAAGTTGTAAAAGTTGAACCATTAAAAAAACAAGTTGAAAATGCAAAGCCAGATGAACATGTATATAATGGAATAGCTTTTATAAGTCCATTTAGTGAGCAAGAACCAGCATTGGTTAAAGCAATGTAAAAAAGAAAGGGAATAAAAAGGGTATGGAAATTACAAAGGATACTGTTGTAACATTAGAAAATAATGAGAAGTACATTATTGAAAATATTACTTTTTATGGAGGCGTGAAATATGCCTTAGCCCATAAAGAAAATACAAACGATAAAGTAATCATGGAAGAAATATTGGAAAATAATGAATTATTTATTCGTAATGTAGTTGATCCAGAATTAATTGAAATCTTGATGAGGATATTAGAAGGTTAATATCCTTTTCTTATTGCTTAAATCATCATAATTTTGTATAATTTTAAAGAAGGAGATGATAAAAAATGGAATTAAAAGGAAGTAAAACAGAAAGTAATTTAATGGCGGCTTTCGCTGGAGAAAGTCAAGCTCGTAATAAATATACTTACTTTGCTTCAAAAGCAAGAAAAGAAGGATATGAGCAAATTGCCGCTATATTTGAAGAAACAGCAAATAATGAGAAAGAACATGCTAAATTATGGTTTAAACAATTAAATGGTGGAGATATTCCTTCCACATTAGATAATTTAAAAGCTGCAGCTGAAGGAGAAAATTACGAATGGACCGATATGTATGCCGAATTTGCTAAAACTGCCAAAGAAGAAGGCTTTGATGAAATAGCTTATCTTTTTGAAAGTGTTGGAGCAATTGAAAAACACCATGAGGAAAGATATTTAAAACTAGTAGCTAATATAGAAAATAATTTGGTATTTAAAAAAGATGAAGAAACTGTATGGATCTGCCGTAATTGTGGCCATGTTTATTATGGTAAAGAGGCTCTAAAAGTTTGCCCTGTTTGTAAACATCCAGAAAGTTTCATGGAATTAAAAGCTGAAAATTATTAAAAGTTCTTAGAGAACTTTTTTTATTTATGCTTTTATGATAGAATAAATGGCAAAACAGGTGATAGTATGAAAAAATATTTTAATAAAGATATGTGTACTCGTTGTAAAGGTGCTTGCTGTAAAGAAATGGGTTGTGTATATCTTCCTAGTGATTTTGAATGTTTAGAATTTGATTATTTAAAGAATCTTTTAGATCAAGGAAAAATATCGATTTCTGGTCAGCCATTTAATGGTTTTTGTAGTGATGACTGGTCATATCTTTTATATTTAAGAGCAAGAAATATTAATAGTCCAATTGTCGATTTATTTTCAAAGGGTGGACCGTGCATAAACTTAACAGATAGTGGATGTTCTATTGCTGATATACATAAACGTCCAACTTTAGGATTAACTGTAGAGCCACGCCAAGTAGGAGGACCTTGTCGCCAACATTATATTAATGATTTTTCTTGGTTAGATTATAATACCGTGTTAAAACAATTATTAGAATATTATTCTAATAAATCATTTCAAGAAGTTTTAATTGCTCAAGTAAAAGAAATGTTTTTTAGAATAAATCAAAAAATCAAAAATCAAGAACAATTATTTAATTTTGAAAAATTTTATTTTAAATGGTATAGAGAAATTATGGTTAATAAACCTTTATATGAAATAGAAGAAATTAAGTATTTACTAAAACCTTAAAATTATGATAGAATAAGGTATGTAAAAAGCGAAGAGAATGTTATTAAGTATTTAACTAGAGTTCTTCTAAAGAGATTAAGTAAAAAGCTGAGATTACTTAAAGATAAACTAGTTAGAGAAATTCAAACAGAGGAGCTTTGTCGTTATAAGAGCGTTAATCTTAAAAAGAGCTAGATTTCTAGAATAAGGGTGGTACCGCGCGTTTGAGCGTCCCTTTGTTTTAGAATTTTTTTATTGGAGGGAAATGTATGCAAGAAGAATTAAAAAAATTAGTATCAAATGCTTTAAGTGATATTAAAGGAGCTTTAAAAGAAAGTGAACTTTTAAATATTAAAGCTAAATATTTAGGCAAAAAAAGCAAAATAGCTGAACTAATGAGTGGCCTTAAAAATATGAGTATTGAGGATAAAAAACAATATGGGGCTTTATTTAATAAAATTAAAAAGGACTTAGAAAATAAAATTAGTGAAAGAATAACGGAAGTTAATGTAAGTGCTGATATTTCCTTTGATGAAACGCTTCCTGTTAAACCGCATTTAGGTTCATTGCACCCTGTTACTATTGTCACTAAAGAAGTAACTGATATATTAAAGAAAATGGGCTTTAGTGTGGTAAGTGGACCCGAAATGGAGACTGAATACTTTAACTTTGAAGCTTTAAATATACCTGAAAGTCATCCCGCTCGAGATATGCAAGATACTTATTGGTTAGATAATGGTAAA
>CANQQP010000032.1 GCA_947626055.1 uncultured Bacilli bacterium
TTACTCATTCATTATATTATATTTTTTTTATTTTAAAAAGACTGTTTTCAAATTTTTCGTTTGTCAACAGTCTGAAAGTTATTTTGATACATCAAAATAACTTTTAAAAACAGAGAATTATTTTGATACATCAAAATAATTTTTTAGATAGATTTTATAAGACTTCTTTGTTAAAATAGAAATAGGAAGTGATAATTATACTTAATAAAATTAAAAATAAAGATTTTTTATTTAGAGATTTTCCGCAAAAATTAGAAATAACAGAACATACCCGCGAAAAAGCCATAAATAACCCTAAAGGTTTACCATATAGACAAAGAAAAGGATTATTTTATACAGACACCGAAAAAGAAAAATATATTCAAAGAAGTTTAAAAAGAGAATTGCCAGCCCAAGAAAAGATACCAATAAAAAGAAGAATTTTAAAATAAAGAGTTATGCGCTCTTTATTTTAATTATCACTAAAATGTTTTACTAAGGTAGGTTTTAAAACCTCTAGAATGAAAAAGCCACTTAAATTTAAAATGAAACAGAAAACAAATTGACCAATACTTATTGGTACTAAACTAAATACGCGCCCAATGGGACTAAAGAAAACGATAACTTGAATAAGCATTAATATACCAATAAATAGATTCATGTATTTATTGGAAAAAATTCCTTTTTCTTTAATTTGCGTTTTTAAAGAACGACAATTATAAGCATAGATAAATTCTTGGAAAACAATACTTAAAAGGGTTAAAGTTTGCGCTACTTCGATTCCAAAAGTCATTTTTGCATAGAAGAATATCAAGACGGAAATAAATACTTCGATAATAACGGAAATAAATAGAGAGGCCACATTAAAAGGTGTAAATACTTTTTGATTTAAACCATGCGGTTTTTTCTTCATACTGTTTTTATCACTGTCTTCAAAAGCTAAAGCTATTGATGGCAAAGTATCAGCCACTAAATCTATATATAAAATATGTAATGGTAAAATTAAACTTTTTGATAAAAACATACCTAAAATTATAATGATAATTTCGGTAAAATTCGAAGACAAATTATAAATAATATTATTTATAACATTATTATAAATTCTTCTTCCTTCTTTAACTGCTGTAACAATTGTGCTAAAACTATCATCTAAAAGTAACACATCTGCCACATTTTTAGTCACATCTGTGCCAGCATTACCCATACCAATTCCCACATGAGCAAGTTTAATCGCAGGGGCATCATTAACTCCATCACCTGTCATAGCTACTACTTTGCGGGCCGCTTGAAGGGCCCTGACAATACGTACTTTATGATCAGGTGTAACTCGGGCATAAACACTATATTTTTTTACCGCACTAATTAGTTCACTATCCGTAAGTTCTTCTAATTCTTTACCCTCAATTCCTTCTTTATCAGAAGCAATAATACCAATTTTCTTGGCAACAGCTGTAGCTGTATTTAAACTATCTCCTGTGATCATAATAGGACGAATATGAGCACTTTTACAAAGTTTAATGGCTTCTTTAACGTCATCACGTGGTGGATCCATAAGGCCAACTAAACCTACAAAGACAAGATTATTTTCGTCATCTAAATAATTTTCGTCTTTTTTAATACTCGTTTTTTTATAAGCAAAAGCAATTACCTTTAGAGCATCTTTAGACATCTTTGTTTCTTCAGCTAAAATCTTTTCTTTAACTTCTTTATTTATCCTTTTTACTTCCCCATCTAATAAATAATAACGGGAATTATTTAATACAGAGGTCAAACTACCTTTAGTACACATATATATTTCATTATCAATTTTATTAACCGTACTCATCATTTTGCGTTCCGAATCAAAAGGGATTTCAAAAATTCGTTCATATTTATCTTCAATGATATCTTTATCTTCATCTAAAGTTTTTAAATAATCACATAAAGCTATTTCAACTGAATCCCCAAAATATTCATCTTTTCCATTAGTTTTTTCGGCATTATTACATAAAGCCATTACATTGATAAACATTTTATTATTTGTAGATGCTATCTTTTTTGTCTTTTTATTATTAACAATAACATCAACAACAGTTAATTTATTAGTAGTAAGTGTTCCTGTTTTATCAGAGCAAATAACTTCCGTCGCTCCTAAAGTCTCAATAGCCTTAAGTTCTTTAACAATGGCCTTTTTACGACTCATTTGTTTAACTCCGATAGTTAAAGTAGTTGTAATAGCAATAGGCAAGCACTCAGGAACCGAAGCTATTACCATACTAATGCAAAGCATAACAATGTTTAAAACTGTATCGCCTCTAATAATTCCAACGACCAAAACAAAAGTAACTAAAATAGCCGCTACAAAAGTTAAAAAACGACTTACCCTTTCCACTTTAATTTGTAATGGCGTTGGAACATCTTCACTTTTTTCAATCGAAGTAGCTATCTTACCTATTTCCGTATCCATCGCTGTATTTGTAACTACGGCGACAATTTTACCGTTAGTTAAACTCGTTCCGGAAAAAATCATATTAGTTCTATCCTGAATTAAAGCATTACCTTTCACCACTTCTTCACTCTTATTAACAGGTAAACTTTCTCCCGTTAAAACTGATTCATCAACTTTAGCATACATAGCGTCTATAATGCGCGCATCAGCGGGAACTTTATCTCCGGATTCTAAAATAATAATGTCTCCTGGCACTAAAAATTTAGAATCTACTTTAAACAAAGCATTATCTCTTTTGGTCGTAACACGAGTTTCCGAATATTCTTTTAAAGATTCGACTACCTTTGCAGCTTTTGATTCTTGAAAATAGCCCATAAAAGCATTAATAACTACCGATACTAAGATAACAATTGTATCTACATAATCACCATTAGTATAAAAAGCATAGAAAAAGGAAAGAATACCTACTAATAAAAGCATGATTATCATTATATCTTTAAATTGATTTAAAAACATCTTAAGTTTACTTTTTGTTTGTCTATCCTCTAAAATGTTTTGACCATACTTATTAATACATTCTTCAGCTTCTTCTGTTGTCAGTCCTTTTTCGGTTGTTTTATATTTTTTTAGCACTTCTTTAATATCTAAATTGTAATCTTTCAAAATTCTCACCTACACTTATTATTATATCATGCTCGCTAAATTATTTATTTAAGATTTAAAAAAATATTTATTAATTGACAAAAAGTTGCTTTTAGATAAAGCCAAAATAAAACTGCTGTTTTAGCAGTTTATTCACTTCTTAAAGCTTCAACTGGATCTTTTTTAGAAGCTACTTTGGCAGGGATTAGTCCTCCAATCAAAGTTAAACAAATACTAATTACCACCAAGATAATGGCTCCTACTATTGGTAAAGAGGAAATGTTGGTAACATCCAATAAGCCTTTTAAGACGATATTAATCGGAATATTTAAAAGGATTGTAACAATTACGCCAATTAAACCAGCTACACTACCAATAATTAAAGTCTCGGCATTAAATACGCGTGATATATCCTTTTTGCTAGCACCAATACTTCTTAAAATACCAATTTCTTTCGTTCTTTCTAATACCGAAATATAAGTAATGATACCAATCATGATTGATGAAACAATCAATGATACACTGACAAAGGCCATTAACACATAACTAATGATATTAACTATTGAACTAACCGAAGACATCATTGCTCCTACTAAATCATTATAGCTTATAACATTTTCGTCTTTTTTATCCTTTTTTTGTTTTTCATTATAATCATTAATAAATTTGGTAATATTATCTTTAGAATCAAAATCTTTAGGATATAAACCTATGCTTTTTGGATTATCTAAATCGATTGCTCCCAATTTTTCTAATATCGTATCATATGTTGTATTGTAATTTTCTTCATAGCTTTGCATAACATTAGCAAGTTCTTCTTGAGATAAAGAAGCAAAATACCTTTTTTGTTCAGGCGTTAAATTATCATAACTAAATTTTTCATTGGTCTTCTTAAATTCTAATCCTGTTAAGATATTTATGTTAGGATTTTCTTTTTGTTCTTTGACAATCTCTGATTCATTAGCTTTATTTATAACATATTCTTTTAAAGCTTTCGTATAGAAAATGCGTCCATAATTATCTTCAATAATACTATCATCATTTGGCTTAATTATTCCCACAATTTTTAAATCTTCCGCTTTATTAACCATTTTTTGCAAATAATTTTCATCATTAGTTTTATCTACCCATATCTTGCCATTTTTTTCATAATAATCGGAATTTAAAACAAATTTAAATTTAGTATTTAATAACTCCTCATATGTATAAGTATGTTCCTGAGCTTTTTTGATTTTCTCACCTTTAATTAAAGCATTAAAATTATCTGCTAATTCATCTTGGCTCATAAGTCCTAAGGAATATAAAGTATAATCACTAATTTCATTATTTTCAGAAACTACCACGACAATTTCATTATAATTTTTGGGCCAAGTTCCGGCGACAACGTCATATTGGCTCTTCATTAGTTCTTCATTATCTAACATTTCACTAAAGACATTATTATTCATCATCATATTAGCAGTTGTGGCCTCGTCACTTTGCATGCCAATTTTATTAAGAACTTGGGAAGGATTTATTTTAACTAACCCTGTCTCACTATTTTCATTAAAAATATTGATTGTTAAATTATAACCGTAAGATATCGCATTAACGCTATCTTCTAATTGATCTTTATTTTCTTCTAAATATTTTTTAAACTCGGTTAAATTATTTGATTCTAATTTCGAAGACATAGTATCTAAAATATCATTCATTAAAGCTTGAGAATGGATTTTCCCATCTTTATAATCTTTTTTCTCTTGATTATTTAGATTAGCCATCGCTTCCATCATTACCGACATGTCTAAAGAATTTTCTTCAACTGTTATAGGATAAGATGACAAAGTATCTTCTTCTACTTTATCAATGTATCTTTGGACTCCATTAGATAACGACATAATTAAGGCAATTCCAATTATCCCTATACTACCTGCAAAAGCAGTTAGGAAAGTACGCCCTTTTTTAGTCATCAAATTATTTAAACTTAAAGATAAAGCCGTAGGAAAAGACATAAAGGTTTTTTTCGAGTCTTCGTTTAGAGTTTCTTGATATTCCTCCGTAAAAGGATGCGAATCATCAATAATTTCCCCATCTAAAAGTTTAACAATACGCGTCGAATATTTTTCTGCTAATTCCGGATTATGCGTGACCATGATAACTAGTTTATCTTGGGCAATTTCTTTTAATAAATCCATAATTTGCAAACTAGTCTTTGAATCTAAGGCTCCAGTTGGCTCATCAGCTAGTAAAATATCGGGATCATTAACTAAAGCTCTAGCAATAGCTACTCTTTGCATTTGCCCACCCGACATTTGATTCGGTTTTTTATGCATTTGATCTTTAAGACCAACTTTTTTTAAAATATCTTTTGCTTTTTTTCTTCGTTCTTTTTTATTAACACCAGATAGAGTAAGAGCTAGTTCAACATTAGCTAAAACAGTTTGATGAGGAATAAGATTATAACTTTGAAAAACAAAACCGACTTTATGATTACGATAAGTATCCCAATCATGATCTTTATATTTTTTAGTCGATGTTCCGTTTATTATTAAATCCCCGCTCGTATAATCGTCTAAACCACCAATAATATTTAAAAGAGTCGTTTTACCACAACCACTTTGACCCAAAATCGAAACAAATTCACTTTGTCTAAATTTAATATTTATCCCTTTTAAAGCTGTCACACTTTCATCAGCTGTTTTATAAATTTTTTTGATTTTTTTTAGTTCTAACATAAAAGCTCCCTTTCCTTTTAATTTATTAAATTACTTTATATACTTCATTATACTATAACCACTTAAGAAATACAAAAGCTAGTGCTTTTAAAAATATTATGTTAAAATTTAGATAGAGGTAATGTTATGTTTAAAGCTAAATTTAAAAAAGAAACAAACCATCCTTTATGGAAAAGTTTTTATCACGCTTGGGAAGGTATTAAAGAGTGCCTAGTCACCGAAAGAAATATGACTATTCACTTTTGTTTTATGATTGCCGTTATTATCATGGGATTTGTTCTAGATATTTCCAAAAGCGAATGGATTACATGTTTAATTCTATTTGTTTTAGTTATGAGTTTAGAACTAGTAAATACCGCTATTGAAACCGTAGTTGATATTTGCAGTCCAACTATTAATAAAAAAGCAAAATTAGCTAAAGATTGTGCAGCAGGAGCAGTCTTATTAGCAGCCATTGGCTCAGCAATAATTGGCTTATGGATATTTGTCCCTAAAATATTCTATTTATTCTAAGGTGAAAATTATGACAATAGATAATATTAACGAAAAAATTATTTTTAAAACATTTGCTAAACCTCAAAATAGCAGCAAACAAATAGGACGATGGCTTTTAGTAATGTTTACTTTAGGTTTATTGTATTATTTTTATACTTTATGGCCAATAACGGGATTATTAAATGTTTTAATTCTTCTTACGTTTATTACCTTGTTTATTATAGCCTTATACGGTCTTATTTATAATTTATTTATTCATGATAGGAAAAGCAAAAATTACTTATATTTATTAACCGAAAAACATCTTATCGTCGCTAAAGACAATATAATCATTCGAAATGAAGAAATAGCTAGCTTCAACAGTGTCCAAATATGTCGCGAGAAAAATAATTATGGTGATTTAATCTTTTTAAATATTAATTTTGGTAACATATCAAGTAGTGTATTTCCTAAGCAAAATAAAATGGAATTACTAGGGGTTGAAAATCCGCGAGAAATGGTAAATTTACTTCTTGTTATTAATCCAGATATTTATATATCTGATGACAAAATTAAAATAAAAAACAATTTATAGGTGATAAGCATGATTTATTTAAAACAATTTGATTTATTAACCGAAAGACAAGAAGGAATGATTTTAGATATCGATAGCCGAAATATTTACAATAATTATTATCCTTTGCATCTTTTTGCGGCTCGGGAATTTACAAAGATTGATTTTGATAACATCACTATTTTTTATGGTAGTAATGGCAGTGGAAAAACAACCCTTTTAAATATTATTGCCAAAAAACTAAACGCCCAACGCCAAGATGTTTTAGATAAGGGTTCTTATTTTAATCATTATGTAGATTTGTGTAATTATGAAATGTCGCAAAAACCTAATGAAGTTAAAAAAATTTCCAGCGATGATGTTTTTGATTATTTACTTAATATTCATGCCATTAATAATAATATTAATCGAAAAAAAGAACTATTAAGTCAGGAATTTCTGACCAATCGTCAAAGGACAGTACGAGGTGCTTATGAAAGCATGGAAATGTTAATTGATGTTACCGATGCTAAAACCCAAAATATGTCCAAATATATTAGGCAAAGACTTGTGAACAATAATCTAGTGGAACAATCAAATGGAGAGTCGGCCTTAATGTTTTGGGAACAAGAAATAAAAGATACCGCCCTTTATATATTAGATGAGCCAGAAAATTCATTAGCGGCTGAAAATCAAATAAAACTTAAACAATTTATTGAAGATTCTGCCCGTTTTTATAATTGTCAATTTATTATTTCCACCCATAGTCCTTTCTTACTGAGCCTTAAAGGTGCCAAAATATATAATTTAGATCAAATCCCGGTAAAAGTAGAAAAATGGACTAATCTAGCTAATATGCAAATATATTATAATTTTTTTAAACAATATAAAGAACAATTTGAAAATACTAAAAATAATTAGGAGGTCTTTATGGAAAAGAATGTATTAAAAAATCTCAGCTATGGTTTATATGTGATTGGGGCTAAAGATACCAAAAATGTGGGTTGTATAGTAAATACTGTTTTTCAAATTACTTCTTCCCCTTTAATGATAGCTGTAAGTATTAATCATGATAATTATACTAATGAAATTATTAAAAAAACTAAAAAATTTAGTGTTTCTATTTTATCAGAGGATACCAATCTTGAAATCATTGGTACTTTTGGATATAAATCTAGTAAGGACATAGATAAATTTGCTAATTTTAAGTACGAAGAAAAAGATAATTTACCAATTCTTTTAGATACGTGTGGTAATCTTCTTTGCACTGTAGAAAATATGGTAGAAACAAGTACCCATACCATCTTTATTGCCCAAATAGAAGATATGGTTAATTTTAAACAAACTAATCCCATGACTTATAAATATTATCAAGAAGTTCTAAAAGGCAAAAGTCCTCAAAAAGCTCCAACCTATATGGAAGAAGAGTCAAAAGAGAATGTCTGGTGTTGCACCATTTGCGGTTATGAGGTACAAATGGATGAACTACCAGAAGATTATGTATGTCCGATTTGTGGTGCGCCTATAAACATGTTTAAGAAAAAATAATTTGGCTTTTATTTAACAAACTTAGCAGCATATCTTTCACAAGTTAATTCGTTCGCTGTTTTTAACTCACATCTATCTTTTATTAACTCTTCCTCATCAAACAAGGTTAGATTTTTACCATTAAACTCATATTTACCGATATATTCATTTTGAGCTGTAACAATTTTATAATTTCCTAAACTATCAAAAGTTAGTTTATAAGAAACATTATAATCATCAGCATATATTGGTTTACCGTCTGCCATACTTACTATATATTTAGCTTGTGTACCATCAGCAATCCATGTTCCTTTTAATTTAGTATATAATTCTTTTTTGATAGTATTTACTGGGCAAGTAAATTTAGCTGTTTTATAATGCCAGCTGATATCTGCTTTGCCTCCACAATAATAAGTATCTACTAAAATTCCTCTATCTACATAACTATTTCCATCTAAACTTTGTTTCCAATGAATAATAGGACTATTTTTAAATAATCTTGCTTGCAGTGTATCCAGAATAATTACTATTACTAAAATTCCTACAATAAGTAGCATTATTTTTATAACCTTTTTCAACAACATTCCTCATAACTAAATAATATTTTATATATCATTTTAATGATACCACAAAAATGTCCGAAAATTTGCAAAATTTGTAGAAATATGCTACAATATCGCTAGTCAAAGGGGAATTTTCACAACAAAGAAGTAATTTGGGGGAATATTATTGTGAAAAAGAAAGTGTTTTTAAAATTTGTTGAATACTTTTGGATATTTTTACTAGGAAGTGTTGTGGGCTTCGTTTACGAAAATTTATTAATGTGGTCGCGTGGAAATTGGCATTTAAGACAAGGGTTAATTTATGGTCCATTTATTCCAGTTTATGGTGTTGGCCTATTAGTTTTCTATATTATTGCCAAAAAACAAAATATTGATAAACAAGTTAATAAATTGACTTTACTTAAAATATTTTTAGTCGCCTCTTTTTTAGGCGGATTAGTCGAATATATCTTTTCTTATCTGCAAGAAGAAATATGGGGAACTATCTCTTGGAATTATGTTAATAAACCTTTAAATATTAACGGCAGAACTAGTATACCAATTGCCATATTATGGGGTTTAGGCTTTGTAATTTTTAGTTTATACGTTTTTCCACACTTAAGGAAACATAATGAACATATAATTAATAATAAATCACTTCATATAATTACTATTGTTTGTTCTATATTAGTTATGTTAGATTGTACTATTTCTTTTGCTGCTACTTACAGACAAAAAGAAAGGAAAGATAATATTAAACCAAGTAATCATATTGAAGTAATATTAGATAAATATTATCCTGATAAATATCTAGATGGGATTTATAATAACGCCGTAGCTGTCAAAGTTAAAAAATAATTTATCTTGACTTTAAATAAAAAATTATATTACAATTTAAGTGGATACACAAAGCCTATTAAGGCAAGTGCTTTCCTTTATTTGTGGAAAGCACCGTTTGACCCCCTGTGGCATTCGGTGCTTCTTTTTTTATGTGTAT
>CANQQP010000033.1 GCA_947626055.1 uncultured Bacilli bacterium
GCTCAGCTGGTTAGAGCGCACGCCTGATAAGCGTGAGGTCGGAGGTTCAAGTCCCCCCAGGCCCACCATTTTGTTTTGGCCAGTTGGTGAAGCGGTTAACACACATGCCTTTCACGCATGCATTCACGGGTTCAAATCCCGTACTGGTCACCAGGTATTGCTATTTAAGTCTTATATTCATATAAGGCTTTTATTTTTTAGCAAAAATATGTTAAAATATACGGCAAGGAGATTGAAAAATGGAAGAATTAGAAAATAAATATATCGAATTATTATTAAAAGAATGTCTTAATTTCAAAAAGAGCAAATCTTTATTTATTGAATATAATAAAATCAATCAAAGATTTGTAGATAAAGTGATTGCGGAAGCTCAAAAAATGGGGATAAATGATATTGCTATTGATTGTATTGATAATGATATTTTAAAAGAAAAATTATTAAATACTGCTACTGAAGATATGCACAGTGATCCTTTTTTTAACAAAAATTTATGGAATGATTATGCTCAAAAAGATGCAAGTTTCTTAATGCTAGAAACCTTAGTTCCACACGCTTTTGATGGTGTACCAGCTGAAAAAATTACAATGGCTAATAAAATAAACAGAAGTACAAGAGAAATATTTCGAGAAAAAGAAACCACCTATCAAATACCATGGTGTATTGCGGTCTTACCTAATGAATTATGGGCTTATGAATTATTTGGCAAACATGAAAAAGCTTATGAAAAATTATTTAATTTATTAATGCAAATATGTATGGTTGATACTAAAAATCCAATTGAAAGTTGGAATAAATATTTAGAAAAAACTAAAGAACTTACTACTAAACTTAATCAATTGCAAATTAAAAAAATGCACTATAAAAATAAATTAGGAACTGATTTATATATAGAAATGCCTGATAAAGTCATTTGGACTAGTATTGCTGATATGGCAATAAAATATGATATGATAGTAAATATGCCTAGTTATGAAATCTTTAGTTCTCCAAATTATCAAAAAACGAATGGAATTGTTTATAGTTCGCGGCCATTAATCTTTGCCGGAGCCCTAATTGATCAATTTTATCTGCGTTTTGAAAATGGAAAAGTAGTAGATTACGATGCTCAAGTAGGTAAAGACATTTTAAAAGGAATTATCGAAAGTGACCCAAATGCCTCTTTTTTAGGAGAAGTAGCTTTAGTCAATTATAACTCCCCTGTTTCCAACACTGGATTAGTATTTAATAGTACTTTGATTGACGAAAATGCCTCTTGCCATTTAGCATTAGGAGAAGGTTTTGGAGAATGTATTGAAAATGGTCTAAATATGAATAAAGACCAATTATTAGAAAAAGGTATCAATCAGTCCAAAAATCATGTTGATTTTATGATTGGTACAGATGATTTAGAAATTGAAGCTCAAACTAAAGAAGGAAAGATCTTATTATTTAAAAAGGGTAATTTTAATATCTAAAAAATTTATATAATATTTGTAGTGGAAGGAAATAAACATGAAAAATAAGTATCAAAGAATGACTAAACCAGAAAAAAAAGCTCTAGAGCAAAAATTCAAGAAGACAGAATATGGTAAAAATTTATTGTATCGTTTAAACAGACTATTAATTATTGGCTTAATAGGAGTTGGTTTTTCTATTATGGAATTTATCGTCGCCATTTTTAATAAAAAAGATATATTTGATTTCATCGCTGCTACTCTTCTATTAATCATTTCCATTATCTTTATCACAAGTAGTATTAAAACTAAAAATAAACAACTAAATAATTATGCTTTAAAGCAAAAATAAAATCCTTCTAAGGATTTTTTAATTTATAAATTTATTTATTCATATATATTACTATGAATAGAACTATCGCTGAAAAATTAAAAGAAACCGCTATTGAAGATATAATTTGGCTTGTATATCTTTTTATTATTGGAGCCAACCTATATTCGAACTATTTAGAAAGAGACTACATTAAAAATCATAATCTGCGAAGTCGAGATTTATTTAGACAAATCAATAAATATGTTTTAATAATTGCTTTTTTCATATATCTATATTTTGTATACCAAAGTTATGGCTCTGTTCGTAATTTAAAAGCAAATGCTTCGGATAAAAAAGTTTTCTTAACTAATCTAACCTTAATAACGGCCGTTTTATTTTTAATTGCTGGCGGTATAAATATTTTTATTCAAAATAATAGTGTTTTTGATGATGAAATAGGCTTAGTATAATTTTTTGCTATTAGAGAATATATATGATATAATCAAAAAGTGTTACAGAATAGAAGGTGCTTCTATGATTAAATTCATAATTGTAGATGATAAAATCGAATTTCAAAATAAACTTAAAAAAATTATTAGAAAAACTATTTTTAATAATGATAAAAAAATCAAAATTAATTGTTATAAAAAATACAATGCTGATTTACAACAAGAAATTAATGATAAATCCCAAAGAAAAGTCTATTTACTCGACATTGATTTAGAAACCGAAATATCAGGAATTAACATTGCTTTAAAAATTAGAGAAAATGATTGGGATAGTGAAATTATTTTTTTAACTTCACATAGTAACTTTTTTGAAAAAGTTTATCGAAGTATTTGCAAAGTTTTCGATTTTATTGAAAAATATGACAATATGGAAGAACGTCTTATTAAAGATATCAAAAAAATTATAAATCAAAAATATGATGTTAAGATGTTTAAATATCAAAATCGTCAAGTAGATTTACAAGTATATTTAAAGGATATTTTATACATTTATCGTGATACGGTAGAACGAAAACTGGTAATTGTAACAACTAATAACCGTTTTATTATCAATAAAAATATTTCTGATATGTTAAAAGAATTGGATCAAAGATTTATTCAAACTCATCGTTCCTGTATTGCCAACAAAGAGCATATCACATTATTTAAATGGAAAGACGGTTGCTTTACTTTAGATAATAAAAAAGATATTTTTTTACTTTCAAAAAAATATAAAGAACAAATTGAAAAAGAAGATATGATGGTTTAAATCTAATTATCTTCTTTTTCTTTAAATTGCCTTAAAAGGTTATATAATTTATTTGGTAGAGGTAAACCTAATATCTGCCAATTTTCTAAAATAGAGAGCCCTTCATTAGCCACAAAAAAGTATATTACGACATTTCTAATTGTTCCCGTTGCGCCCATAATTTTATCTACTATGACAGACAAAGAAACAATAATTAGATACCCTATTTTTTTTAATATTCCTTTTATACCAATAATACTATCTAAATTTTTATTTTTGAAAGCTTTAATAAGACCCGTAATTACATCTAAAACAATTACCATTAGCAGAGTTTTAAAAGGCATATCTAATTTACCAAAAAATTGGGATATTAGAGATAAAAAAATATCAGTAATTTTCATTTGAATCCCCTACTATATCTTATTACACAATAAAAAAATATTAGTGTGCTCAAAACTAATATTTTCTTTTTCTAGTATAATTATTTTGTTTTTGATTATTATATTGTTCTACAATCATTCGATAATTAACCCACCCTAAACATCGGCATTCTTGCTCATACACTTTATTATAATACTCAACACGACAACAGCCATTTTGACAATTTAAACAAGTTTTACCACGCATAAATTTCTTTATCATTTCCCTTTCCGCAAGGGGAATATTATAGTAATCAATTCTAATATTCAAATAATTCCTTTCCATTAAAACCTCCTAAAATTTTTATTGCTACCTTTTAAATTAATATTATCTTTTTTTAAAATATAAATCTTACCCATCTACTATACCAAATTGCTAACGAAAAGTCATTATATTTAAAGTCAAAAATATTAAGTGCAAGTTTATATAATGAATATTCAAATTTTTTAAGTCACTTTATCTTTAAGATTCTAGTTGGTGAAATAAATTCAACTTCAATAATATTTCCTGTTATATCTATTTTTACACGACTTGAAGATTCAAAATGGTTACTTGGAGTAATGATAACATTAGCCACACCATCTTGAAAAGAAGTAGCTTTAAAAAATTTGGGGGCTAAATTATCAGCAAATTCTTCTAAATTTTCTGGATTAGTCATAACTTTGTTTCTATCTACATATCCATATTTACGATTATACATAACTAACGCTCTTGCGTTACTAAAATCCCTTGCTTTACTAAACAAATTGGAGTAATTGGATTTCCACTTATCAGGTCATTATAACCATATTTTAAATCAGTCATACTATTTAGCACCCCTAATATACAAGTATTTTCAGTCCCAAAATAAACTTCATCATATGCTGGATAAATAACTAACACTCCATTTCTACTAATTAATCCATAATTAAAACTATAACTTTGAGGAATTATATCTTCAATTGTTTTAGTAAGCATTTCATAGTCATAATATGGTTTGGCATAAGGTCCGATATTAAATGGACCACCTGAAACTTCAGTAACCTTAACTTTTGTATCGCTTAAATCAAATCGTGATAAAACTCTGTTATAGTATTCATCTCCATCTTTTTTTATTCCAATAATAATGTCCCCCATTTCATTATTTTATAATTATCAAAGAACTGTATACCTGTCATTTCCCCGTTTTGATCTAAAATATTTACAATACCATTTTTATCAGTAATAGCATATTTTGTTATTATTTTTGGCTTATCTTGAATCACAATTTCTCTTTTAATTTCCAAAATTGCTTTTCCATCAGGTAATTGTTCTACAATTTCTGTGTTATGTCTTGTCATATAGCCTCCCATATATATTCTAGCATATTTTTTATGTATATCTAGTCCTTTATTCATTACTATCGCCATATATTTTCCATTTAGTTTCAAGCCCTAATAATCTTCCATATTCAAATATATATGCTAGACTAAATAAGAATAATATTTCGACTAAATCATAAATTTCAAATTCCATATTTAGATCGGTGTTTAATAATAATTCAAACATCCCACCACCAACATTACTCATTATGATTATAACAATCATTTTCCAAGCAATTTTCTTTATTAAACTAACATTCTCTAAAGTAAATGGAGTTTCTCCCTTATTAATATTATCAAATAAAGTTTCTAAATGTTTAAAGATTCTAGATGTCAAAATAATGATTACTAAAAAAACCGCAAATCCTGTTTCCACATAGCCGATTATTTTAGTCTCACTATTATTTTCAAATACAGACATTACTTTGGTATTTAAAAATTCTTTATCAGCATCCGCTAAAACAAATGCTCCAACTTTTAAGACCACTTTGTCGTTTTTTTCTAAAATATTGATATTATGATTTCTCAAATTTAACGTTAAATTATTATCTTTGATTACAACTTTGTAAATTAAATACGGGGAAGCAATTAAAATTAGACAAATAAAGGGAATAGCAATATAACAAAAAATTCTTCCTATTTTAGATATTACAGAAATAATTTTACTTAAAACTTTCATTTTCTTTTGTTCTTCTGTTTTTAAACTTACAACTTTAGTTTTAACCTCATCTCCAAGCAAGTCAATATCAATTATGTTATCGTTTACTAAATCATTGATTTTACAATGGAAAATTTTACACAAGTTTAATAAATTGTTCATGGTGGGATAAGCATCTCCCGTTTCCCATTTACTTATGGATTGTCTAGAGACATTGACTTTTTCAGCTAAATCTTCCTGTGATAGTTTTTTCAAAATTCTTATTTTTTTCAAATTATCGCCAAATTTCATTTAGAATACCTCCGTTTCACAATAAATTATAAATGCAAAAGTAATTTTAAACTATCAACTTTTAGTTGCGCTTAGATTTGATAGCACATTTCTATTGCCACAACTATTTATAATTGTATTATATCAAAATAAAAGACTACTGTCTTTTTACAGTAATCTTGTCGATTGTTTTCAGCTACTTTGCAAATAGGACTGATAAATACATAGGATAATTATTACTTATTTAAAGTTCTCCTAAGTCTTAAAATTGTTTCATCAGTTAATGTAAATTGATCATTTGCATCTGATGAAATATTATTTCTTGCTGGATAATTGCAGGGGTTTTGATCATCATAAATTAAATTTTGTTGTTGAGCATACTTAAATATTTCCCATGATGCAGTTCCAGGGTCTTTTCCAACATTAACTTTGATACAAGGAATATTTAGCTTATTCATTGTATCGTAAATCCCATCCGCATAACGAATAATTGTATCAGCCATCATTGGAATAGATTCCGTATTATTTTTATCAATCTTGCTAAATTGTCCTTCAACATTATCAATACATACAACTTTTTCTTCCTTATCGTACCAAACTAATCCATCAAAAAATGTTCTATTAGCAGATGTAAAAGTGATATATCGCCAATTTAAGTCAGTGATAACATGTGTTAAACGATCCTCTGCTAACCCACCATATCTTGAACAACAATTTGTTTTTCTACCACTAAGAAAAGCTTGTGGATCACTTTTTAAATGAGAATTAAACTTCATTAAACTAGTTTTTAAATCTTCAATATTGGGAATAATTACTTTTTGTTCATCAATTAAAAGAGCTTGTTCATAAAGTCTTATAGCCCATCTAAGCTCATCTTCACTAGCACCAAATTTCATCAATAATTGAAGAAGGCGAAAGTAGCGTTCATCTTCTACTTTTTCACCAAACCTTTCTTTATCGATTTTAACATCTGTAATTGATGCCATTGCATCTATTGGAGTTAATAATTTATTTCTTGTTCTTGTTTTTATTCTCTTTTCTGGTCTCTTTTCAAGAACTTCATCAAACCTTTCAAACAGTTCACCTGTCATATTAGTACCAAGATCAGGCTCAATAAAAGCTTGACTATCTATTGCATAATGTTGCATAAAAAAGTCAGCAAACTGTTTATTATAGCCTTTCTTCAAATCTATTGCCCCATAAGTAGTATGAAGTTCATTAACAGTTATTCCTTTTTTTAGAAAATATTCAATAATATAATGCAATGCTTTTTCACTTGTTGTTTCTTTACTATTAAATAGTCCCAAAATATAACCAAGAGCCACTATTCCTTCCATTTCCTCATACTTATTTGCTTGATATTCATCTTTTAAGACTTTAAGACGTTTATGATTGTTGTTATAAAAATATTCGTAACTTTTCTCTGCTGGTATTTTATTAATAACTGCCGATGATGGAATCCATTTTTTGGTAGTATAAGGAAGCCATTCAAACAATTTTTTTCTCATACTATCATTATCTAGCATCATTAATAAATCTTTTTCAATATCTGATAAATCTTTTCTTCTTGTATAAGATAATCCTAGAAGTCTCACGAATTTATATATTTGTTTGCGACTTAAAAGTTTTTCTTGATTTTGTTCATTATAACAAACAATATAAAGTTGTTTTTTATCAAATAAATTATTATAATCTTTAAAACTATAGCCATTTTGCATACATATAATAATCATTTCTAATATATTAGCAAATTCTTTGCGTACAACAAATCGTTCTTTACCACTAGGATCAATAACTTTTAAAGATTCCTGTTTAATATTAAATAAATTATCACTATCCGGAAAAGAAAAACCAAGATCCAAACCTTTTTTAATAACTCTAAACCATTCGGTAGAAATAGATAATAATACATCATGTTTAATTGTTAAGTTATGTTCTCTATCAATACTATCAAGACATCTTAATCTAATGTTATTTACTCTTTTATCACAAAGATCAGTAATATCAGAAATTTCAAAATTTTCTATATTAAGGTTTTCCAGTACATTAACATATTTATTTATATCTAGTCTTAAATAACAACGATTAAAAATAATTTCTTTTTCATTAGGATCAATTAAAGTCATGTTGTCACATTTTGAATCAAATATATTTGCAGGATTTAAAATTCTGTAATTATTTCTTTTTAAAAAATATACTAGACTTAGCAAATTATTACTCATTTCACAAGCAAGTGCTTTATTTAATACAAATGTCTTTTCACTATTGGTATGTTTAAATACAATATCCTTTATCGATTCGTTAAATAAGCAATCTAATTCTGGAAAATCATAACCTTGGCGAACTAGAAAATGAACAGTTCTATAAAGTTTACCATCTATCGTTTGAAAATCTTTTTCTTCTTCATATTCATTCCAATGACGGTATTGTTTATCATAATTATGTGAAAACCTATAATATAAATCATCTTTATTAGGAATAAATACATATCTATCATTTTTATCATAACAAAAAGACATAAGCATTTTAGTATTGTTATTTGAATTAGGAAGTTTTGCTATTCGTTCATCACTAAAATACCTCCCATATTGATTTTTAATTTCAGCCTTTGACATTCCATATACAATTTTTATGATACCTTTAGTGAATTCATATGGATCATCATAAGGCTCAACATGACCATGAATGTAAAAATCTATAATTTCGTTATTAGTTAATCCCAGATCAATTAATGCATCTAATATCCCAAATAATCCTGTTTGCATCA
Organism: uncultured Bacilli bacterium; assembly: GCA_947626055.1. Taxonomy (GTDB): domain Bacteria; phylum Bacillota_I; class Bacilli_A; order RF39; family UBA660; genus HGM10766. The sequence continues at coordinate 8,438 of CANQQP010000033.1, forward strand.
TATCTCTAACAGGTTCTCTATAATATTGTAAATGAAATATTTTCTGGCTAATATCTATTTCATCGCCCTCAAATTGTAATAAAAATGCTTGCTCTTTACAATCATTATCTTTTTGCCAATTTTCTTCTATCATCTATCGGTACCCCCCATTTGTAAAAATTATTATACACTTTCTCATAACTAAGTCAATCGTTAATCAATAACTTTATTTAAGTAAAACCTATTATTTTCATAAAAAAAAATTTAGGTTCAATTGAAATATCATATTAGTTCTAGTTAAATAAAAAAACATAACATCAAATGCTATGAACCTATATTCGAGGAATCGCAAAGGAGCAACTTTTAACCTTTATAGTATTCTAGATAATGTTTGTATATTATGCCAACTTTTATTTTTATAATTATTTATTTAAATGATATTTATTAATAGTTTTAATCAAATATTTACAACTATCGGTTACTTCATCTGATTTTATAGCTTCCTTATATTTAAAAAAATGATAACTTTTGCATTTTGTTGGTTCCATTACTTTAATATTACCATCAATATATTTAGCAAAATAAATTACAAAAATCCAATTAATATCATTTTTAAAGCAATGAAAAATTCCAATAGAATCACTAAACACTAAATTAATTTCTTCTCCTACTTCTTCTTTTATTTCACGAATAATTGCTGATTTAAAACTTACATCTTCTGGATCAACCTTTCCACCAATATCTTCAAACAAACTATTCTCATCACGTGATTTTTCTCCTCTTTGTTGTAAAAGTATTTCTCCATTAGAATTTTCTATATGAGCAATTACTCCGACTTTTTGATTAGGAAAATTAAATTTTTTTAAATCTTTAAATGTTGCTTCATGATCTAATAAATAAAAATGCATCATAAGTACCACCTATCTAATATTATAAATATTATCATTAAAAAACAGCTCCTTCCAAGTTATAGAATATATTTTTATTATACATTCTTTTTCTAACTTTTCGAAGCCATTTCAAAGTTCTATGGTGCGTTTGCAAAAGGGGTTTTGCACCTTACAGTTTGATTCATCACATTTGATAAATTAATTATACCGTTTAAAACTAATAATTTCAATATATTTTGTAATTTTGTTAATCGTAAGTTAAAATGATACCATTAAACATTAGTTAAAATGATACCGAACAATACAATATAGTATAATTA
>CANQQP010000034.1 GCA_947626055.1 uncultured Bacilli bacterium
CTAATTATACTATATTGTATTGTTCGGTATCATTTTAACTAATGTTTAATGGTATCATTTTAACTTACGATTAACATGATTTTGTTCATATAGTTGACATTTTTTGTTGAATAAAGTATGATTTTGTAGAATAGAGGTGTTGTATGCGTATATTGAAAAAAGTTTGTTTAGTGTTTATTTCTTTGTTAATTATTCCAACTATTGCTTATGCTAAAGATCCGCAATTATTGGATATCGCAAGTGACTTGTGGCAAATAATCGATGCTGAGAATTTTGAATATGGAGGTACCTCTATACCTCCAACAAATAAAAAAATAGATTGTAGCGCATATGTATCGTGGGTTCTATATGAATTAGGTTTTACTGAGGAATTTAATGTACAAAGAACGACGGAATATTTTAACGAAACAGATTGGGAAGAAAAATTTGGCTGGGAAGAAATAGAAGTTAGTGAGAATGAAGATGTTACTTCTAAACTACAAGCAGGCGATATTTTAGTACGTGATGATGGAAATAACGATGGTAATATGTATATAGTAGCTAGAAATGATTCGGGTACAATTTATGCTTATGATGCAGGTTCAAAAAATAATTGGGAAAATTCTGGTGGCGAACCTGTGGATAAAACAGCGTTTGCCAAAAGTGACAAGCGGGCAGGAAAAATTATTCGAATTGGCGATTTAGTATATACTCAAGAAGTTAACGAATATCCTACTTGTAATAATAAGGGAACATTTCCTACTTATGATTTAACTGATGAGCAGTTAAGTGATCTAGCAATTGTGGCATATAATTTAGGTGGAAGTGTCGAAACTGCTGCCAATGAAGCATCTTTAATGGCTAATTTATTTGAACTTACAGGGGGAAAATATGGCTCGGGAGCTGAAGGCTTATATAATTATGTGCTTAACAGTGGTCGGTTTGGAACTCTTACAAAAAAAACGACTGATAATACAGAAATTCTTTTAGCTTTTAAAGCTGTACTAATAAATGGTAAAAGAACTTTACCAAAATATATTGATGAAATAGATAGTTTAGAAGATATTAATTCTATTACAAATGGTAATCTCAAATTTAGAGCTCCAACCAATTTAAGTTATCACAAACTTTATGAGGCATACGAAACAAAATTAACTAATAAATTTGGTAGTAATTATACTTTTTATAATTTTAATGATGACGCAAAAATAGTTTATGGTTATACTACAGATAATAATAGAAATAAATATGGTGATGATTGTTATAAATTATCTTTAAGTCAAGATAAAGTTCAAGAAGAAAAAGGAACAACCAATCCTGATACATCGGTTATTTCTACAATAAGTATAATAATATTTATGAGTTTATCTATTGGAGCATTAATATTTATTAATCATAAAAATTATTTTAAAAAAATATAGTAAAAAATAAAATTTTGAAATTAAAAAATTAATTAATTATAAAAAATGTTTTTGTTAGAAAGAGGTTTTAAAAATGGAAAAAAATAATAATAAGGGAATATTAATTTGTTTAATAATATGTATTGTAGTTTTAATAGGTTTAGGTGCGTATATTTTTTATGATAAGTATAAGGAAACAAATGCAAATGAAAGCAGTAATAGTACTCAAAAACAACAAGCTTCTACTACTGAAGAAGTGGAAAAAGAAGAAAAAAACGAAAATAAAGATGATGAGACTATATTTATTACCACTTTACAAAATTTAAAACAAATTTTAGAAAAAAATAATCAAAATATCAAAGTTGATGTGGATGACAAGATATTAAAATGTAATTATAATAGTGGAACTAATAATTATTCTTATACATTTGTATATGATAATAATTATTTAGCTTATGTAAATAATGTTGCGGTACCGCCTAAAGATTATACTGATAATTTGTGGTATGTTATAGAAGCTATTACATATGCTACAGGTGATATGTTAAATATAAATAGAGAAAAAGTTGATAGTTTCTTACATGCTGGAGATCTAGAAGCTGCCGAAGAATATGGGTTTATATATGCCTTTGGAGATTCTGGACGTGAAGCGTTGCAAAAATTTGCTATTTCTTTAACTAATTTTCATGTTTTTTAGGAGAAAAAAATGAAAGAAAAGAAAAAGATGTTATTTTTATCATAATTTTAATTTTAGTTGTAATTTTAGCGGCTTTTGGTGGTTATTTATTGGGAGGTAAATTTTTTGAGTTTGAAAATATTATAAAATTTTATACTGTTACAGCAATTCCAAAAGATGGACCATTAGGTGGATATATGACAATTGTAGATCAACAAGCAAATGGTGATTACTTATAATATGTACAATATACTATATGATGCAGGAATCTTTTAGTATATTGTAAAAATAATAATAAAGATAGTTATGTAATAAAAAAGTGATAGAAGAATTTTTATCACTTTTTATAATTTAAACTAACACTTTGTAATTGATACTCTGTATATTCTGCAGGTTCATACCCTTTTTGATAAATTTGATTGCCACTGATAATAAATTGATTTCTATAATCTTCATTTATAATATATTTGCCATTTTCTTCCTTAATTACACCATCTTGCATATAAATTTTTTTATCAAGATTACCTAAAGGATAATTTGTAGGATTAATCTTATTACAGATGTTAATTATACTATTTGGACAAGTATCATTAAAATAAGTTTTATTTACTTTTATATTAGTGTAATTATTAATTGATAAATCTCTGAATACCTCATTATTAAAATATGGTGAGACAATATCTTTTAATAGACTACTTTTATCATACCAATACATAATTTCTTCATTATTCATAATAGAGTCATTAGTTTTTGTTTCATAAAGTTGTTTTAAATGATCAAGAATTAATTGATTATTTTGTTGACTTAAATCAAGTAAATTTTGTCTTTCTTTATCATCTAAATTGTAATTTTGTATGAGTTCGTCATTAATACTAAAATTAGCATTAATTGTCATAAATAAATCTTTAACATATGCATCATCATTAATAATGTTTTTTAAATAATTCTCAATTATTGAAAAATCCGTTTTAAAGAAAGCTTGTTTTAATATTTCAGGATCAACAATTTCTGCTAAAATTCTAGCATAGGGAGTAACATTATTATAACTAGAATCATATACTGGATCGTGTCCAAAGTATTCATTATTAACAATAACATTTAGAGCTTCTATGATTTTTTGGCTATAATCTACTTTACCATAGGATAAAGGAGGAATAGCAAAGGCATGAGAAAATTCATGAGTTAAAGTTGACTTACTGGCATCATCAAAATTATGAGCATTATAGACTATAACTTTATATGAGCTATCATAAAAGGATCCTTGAATTTTTCCATTACTATTAGGATTGTACTCTACTTTTAAATTCTTTAACATTTTACTCACATGACTATTGTCCATATATTTTAAATTATCTTCAAAATATTTAGGGTTAGATAAAATTAATTCTTTTTCTTTTTGAGAAAGATTCGAATTATGATTTACAAGATTAACTACATCTTGATACGTAAGTTGGATATTTTCTTTCTCTGTTTCTTGCTCTACTATGTTTTCTTGATAGTATGTTTGATAATCGCCTACTTGAGCATTAACAATTATTTGACCACTTAATCCTAATGCTAAATTTGAAGTAACAAAAACTACTAAGGCTTTTTTACCATAATTAATTATTCTTTTAAAATAATCTTTTTCTTTTTTACTTTCTTCAAAAGCCCAATATTCTTCTTGAGCATTATATAAATTATTTAAAATTATTAAATCATTTTCTACAGGTATACTATAATTATTATCCTTTATTTCATAAAAAAGATTATAATTATTTTCATTGATTAAATGCGCAAAAGTTTTTTGATTAAATTCTATATTTTTTAGTCGTAAGGTATTATTAGATTTAACTATTTTACTAAGAACGCTTTCTAAAACATTTTCCTCTTCTAAAGTTAAATCATAACTTTCATATTCATTATCCATTTTTCCTTTTTGGAGTTTACCATTTTCAATTTTATAAAATAATATATTATTATTCCATTCAAATTTTAAAAACATCAAAGTTATCACCTCTTATATCCAAAATTATATCATATGCAGTATAATACCCGCAAACATAACAAAAAATATATATTAAATATAAAAAATTATTTTTGAATTTTTTATACTGGAAATATTTATATATGAGAGTTAACATCACAATATGGGGGTGTTAAAATGAATTATATAAAAGAATATGAAATAAATGTGGGTATTTTAGTTATATTTGAAACATTAAAATCATTAGAATCTTCATATTATAGTTATTTACCTCAGAAATTAAAAAGCTAATTGCAAAATTTCTTAAAAGTATTAACAAAATATTTAGAACAAGAAAATGATGAAAATTTAATTAACAAATTGCAAAAAATAAAACTTATTGAAAAATAATTATATGCTCACAAACCCCCTAAAATACTGAAAAAATGCCTTTTTTGAAAGCAAAAAATAATAAATAAAAAAGCCCGTTTGGGCTTAATTTTTTTTTGTAGTCTATACGGGATTTGAACCCGTGATTCCACCTTGAGAGTGGGAAAACTAGTGTCTTGTTTATTACTTTAAAAATTCCCGAAATTACGTTGTTTTTTAAAGAGAATAAATAAAATTTAATTTTCTTTGATTTATATTGATTAAATTTAATTGCTATGTACTGATTTTAGCTTTGTACATAAAAAAATATAAAAATAGAAGTCTCAAAAACTCTAGTTAAGTGTTCGTCTTACATATACTCCCTTGCCAAGCAAACGTTCACTTTTTGACGATTGGCGTTTTAATATATAATTGATATTGAAAATCGTTATTTTGTTCATTCTCTTTTTAATTGCTATTTATAAATACTAGAGATATAATTAAATTAGCAAATAGATGAAATCAATGTTTGCAAACGAAAAAACTTATTAAGAAAATAATTGTTGATTAAAGCATGCAAACATAGAAAATAATATAGGAGGTAGTATGAGTATACTTGTTACTGGTGGGGCAGGATATATTGGGTCGCATACTTGTGTTGAATTATTAAATCACGGAGAGAATATTGTAGTTATAGACAATTTTTCAAATAGTAAACCACATACAATAGACTTAATAAAAAAGATCACAGGTAAAGATTTTAAATTTTATGAAATTGATTATTTAGATAGAAAATCTTTAGAAAGAGTATTTGAAGAAAACAATATTGAGTCAGTAATAAATTTTTCAGGATATAAGGCGGTTGGAGAATCACTAGAAAAACCTATTGAATATTATATAAATAATGTTTCAGGAGCGCTTATTCTACTTGATACAATGAAAAAATATAATGTTAAAAAATTTGTGTTTTCTTCATCTGCAACTGTCTACGGCGATCCCGATATTGTACCAATTAAAGAAAATTCAAGATTAGGTCCAACAACTAATCCTTATGGAAATACCAAATTATTTATTGAGCAAATATTAAAGGATCTTTATAAATCAGATAATTCTTGGGATATTGCAATACTTAGATATTTTAATCCAGTAGGTGCTCATGAAAGTGGATTGATTGGAGAAGATCCAAGAGATATTCCGAATAATTTAATGCCATATATAGCGAAAGTGGCAACTCAACAATTAAAAGAGTTGTCAATATTTGGTAATGATTATGATACTAAAGATGGTACTGGAGTTCGAGACTATATACATGTTGTGGATTTAGCAAGAGGGCATGTACTTGCACTTAATAAATTAGATAAAGAGGGAAAAGGCATATTTATTTACAATTTAGGAACAGGAATTGGTTATAGTGTCCTTGATATGGTAAATGTATATTCAAAAGTTAATAATGTAGATATTCCATATAAAATAACAGAAAGAAGAAAAGGTGACATAGCATCTTGTTATTCGGACCCCACAAAAGCCAAAGAAGAACTTGGATTTATTGCAGAGAAAACATTAGAAGATATGTGTCGTGATTCATATAATTTTATTAAGAACAATAAATAAAGGATTATTAACAAATCATTTGTGAACATTCTTTTTTTTTTACAAATTTTAGAAAAGGGTTGTAATGTGTTGTACATAGATGGTACAAATTTTGATATTCAACTAGAAAAATGTAAGGAATATTTTAGAGAATTATTCCCAATTTTTGATAAGGTACAAAAAATTGATTCTATGATAAATGATGATGAAATAGATGCACTCTTCAAAGGCTTTGATTCCTTGTATTTAAATGTAAAAATCGAACCCCTTAATAGGTCGTTAAAAATCTAACCATGGTAGACACTCTGAAAGAATTTTGTACACGAATTTTGAGGTCCAAAAAAAAATGTACAAAAAATGTACAAAAAGGTTAATTTTTTTTAATTTTTTTTGATTTTTTTCGATTTTAAATCGATTAAAATTGATTAAAATTGATGATGAAATCTCATTAACGAATTGCAAAAAATAAACTTATTGAAAAATAATTATATGCTCATAAACCCCCTAAAATACTGGAAAAAATGCCTTTTTTGAAAGCAAAAAATAATCAATAAAAAAGCCCGTTTGGGCTTAATTTTTTTTGGTAGTCTATACGGGATTTGAACCCGTGATTCCACCTTGAGAGGGTGGCGTCTTAACCCCTTGACCAATAGACCATATAATTAATTGGCTGCCCCAGTTAGATTCGAACTAACGGAATGTCAGGTTCAGAGCCTGATGCCTTACCACTTGGCTATGGGGCAAGCAACAAAGCTATTATAACATTAAATTAACAAAAGATAAATATATAATAGCTTTTAATTCGAACCTTTTTAGAGTATAATAATATTAAGAATAAAAGGAGTAGGAAATGAAGAAAAAAATAACCAAAAAGGAAATAGAACTTTTAAATAAATATTTTCGAGCAGCTAATTATTTATCTGCAGCGCAATTATATCTTTTAGATAATCCTTTACTTCAAGAAGAGTTGAAAATAGAACATATTAAACCGAAAATAGTAGGACACTGGGGAACAACTCCTGGGCAAAATTTTATATATACACATTTAAATAGGATTATAAAAAAATACGATTTAAACATGATGTATGTTGCTGGTCCTGGTCATGGAGGACAAGCCGCTGTAACTAATGTTTATTTAGAGGGAACATATAGTGAAATATATCCCAATGTGAGTCAAGATTATGATGGCTTAAAAAGGTTATGTAAGCAATTTAGTTTCCCAGGCGGAATTTCTTCCCATGTAGCTCCGGAAACTCCTGGGTCAATTAACGAAGGAGGAGAATTAGGTTATAGCCTTGCTCATTCCTATGGAGCCATTCTCGATAATCCGGATTTAATTGTGGCTTGTTGTGTGGGTGATGGTGAAGCTGAAACAGGGCCACTAGCCGCAAGTTGGCAAATTAATAAATTTATAAATCCAAAAACCGATGGAGCTGTTTTACCAATTTTACATTTAAATGGATATAAAATAGCGAATCCATCTATATTAGCTCGTATCAGTAAAACAGAATTACTTAGCTATTTTGGCGGATTAGGATATAAGCCAATTTTAGTCGCTGGCCATGATCCTTATGTAATGCACCAAAAAATGGCGGAAGCTTTAGATGCTGCCATTGAAAATATTCAAGAAATTCAAAAAAAAGCTCGCAAACAAGGTTATGAAGGAAGACCTTTATGGCCAATGATTATATTAAAAAGTCCTAAAGGATGGACTGGTCCAAAAGTATTTGAAGAAAAACAAATAGAGGGTTCTTTTCGGGCTCATCAAGTACCAATTACGATTGATCCAACTACTCCTCAAAATCTTGAATATTTAGAAAAATGGCTACGAAGTTATCATCCGGAAGAACTTTTTACTAAGGATGGACAACTTATTCCGGAATTAAAAAAGCTTATTCCTAAAAAAGGCAAAAGAATGGGAGAAAATCCCAATGCTAATGGCGGATTATTATATCAACCTTTAAGAACTCCTAATTTTAAAGATTATAAAATAGAGGTAAAAAAGGGAGTTACTGAAGCTTCGGATATGAAAGAATTGGGCCGATATATAAAAGATATAATTTTATTGAATGAAAAAAATAAAAATTTTCGCATTTTTGGTCCGGATGAAGCTTTATCTAATCGTTTAAATTATATTTTTGAAGCAACAAATCGTCAGTTTGATGCCAAGATTAAAGATTCAGATGAATTTTTAGCTCCAAAAGGACGTGTAATTGACTCTATATTATCAGAGCATGTATGTGAAGGTTTATTGGAAGGATATCTACTTACTGGTCGTCATGGCTTTATGCATAGTTATGAAGCTTTTGTCCGTATTATAGATTCAATGGTTTCTCAACATGCGAAATGGCTTAAAGTTTCTAATCAATTAGAATGGCGTGTGCCGATTGCGAGTTTAAACTTTTTAATCTCATCTCATGTTTGGCAACAAGATCATAACGGCTTTACTCATCAAGATCCTGGCTTTTTGAACCATTTAGTAACTAAAAAAGCAGATACAGTGCGTATGTATTTGCCTCCGGATACAAATTGTTTGCTTTCATGTTTTGACCATGTAATTAAAACGAAAAATTATATAAATGTAATTATTGCTTCTAAACATCCATCCAAACAATGGCTATCAATGAGTGAAGCTATAAATCATTGTACAAAAGGAATAGGAATTTGGGAGTTTGCTAGTACTGATAATGGTAAAAGCCCAGATATTATCATGGCATGTTGTGGTGATACACCTACATTAGAAACAATAGCTGCTGTCTCAATATTAAAAGAATCTTTTCCAAAATTGAAAATAAGAGTTGTAAATGTTGTTGACTTAATGCGCTTGCAACCGGATTATGTTCATCCTCATGGCCTTTCCGATAGTGATTATGATTCATTATTTACTAAAAGTAAGCCAATAATTTTTGCATTCCATGGATATCCATCATTAATTCACGAATTAACTTACAAACGTAATAATCAAAATATGCATGTTCACGGCTATATTGAAGAGGGAACTATAACCACACCTTTTGACATGCGAGTTCAAAATAAAATAGATCGTTTCCACTTAATATTAGATGCTTTAAAATATTTGCCAAAATTAGAAGATAGTAAAGCTAGCTTAGAAGAATGGTGTAAAAATAAGCTTATAGAACATAAAGAATATATAAGTGAGTATGGTCAAGATTTAGAAGAAATCAGAAATTGGCATTGGAATACTAAATAAAGCGTCGCTTTAGCGATGTTCGTTACAAAAATATAAAATTAAAGCTTATTTCAGTCAATAATTATCCATAAAATAAAACATTAAAAATTAATCAAAAATGTCGTCAAATGCTGACGATTTTTTTAGTGGCTATTTTCTTTTGACAATAAGACATGGGGGGGGGGTATAATGAGTATAGAAAAATAGGAGA
>CANQQP010000035.1 GCA_947626055.1 uncultured Bacilli bacterium
ACCACAGTTTTATCTTTAATTGCTTATTGGTTGGTTGAAGCTTAGACTTCTTATAACAAGCAAGGCTGTGATAGATATAAACTGTGGAACCACTTTGTTATCTAAATATTTTATTGTGAGGTGTCCTTTTATGATTTATGTTGGTATATATTGCCAAAACAAACCATTATGCATCGATTGTTGATTACTCAACTGGAGAAGTTATTGAAAATCCTTTTTTAGTTACGAATAACAAACAAGGTTTTGATCTCTTATTTTCCAAAATTAAAAATTTTAATAAGGATAAAGTTTTAATCGGTTTAGAATCTACTGCTCATTATGGTAACAATCTTATTTTCTATTTCCACGAAAAGCAATTTAATTTAGGGATTATTAATCCTATTCAAACTGCAACTTTAAGGAAAACTAGAATTAGAAAAGTTAAAAATGATAAGGTTGATTCTATGCTCATTTGTGAAGCTCTTTCTTTAGGTTATTATAACTTATTATCGGATTATGATATTCAACTACTTGAAATTAAATCTCTTTGTAGATTTCATAAAGACCTCAAAGACAAAGCTAGTGAGGCTAAAATTCAATTAAAAACCTATGTTGATCAATTATTTCCTGAATTAAATACTTTTTTTAAAAATAATTTAGATATTAAAACCGCTCACGAACTTTTAAAACTTTATCAATCACCCCAAGATATTTCTAATGTTAACTTATCGAAACTTTCTAATTTACTTATTAAAAACTCTCGTGGAAAATATGATAAATCTCGTGCCATTGAACTTAAGAATTTAGCTTCTAATTCAGTTGGTATAAACAATTATGCTTTATCGATTCAAATTAAAATGACAATCGAATTAATTGAACTACTTGAATCTCAAATCAAGGATATTGAAAAGCAAGTTAGTGATTTCATTAAAAAAAGCGACAATGTTATTATTTCAATTCCAGGTATCGGTGTTATGACTGCTGCCATTATCATTTCTGAAATTGGTGACATTAATCGCTTTAATAATCCAGGTCAAGTTTTAGCATTTGCAGGACTCGATCCTTCTGTTAAACAGTCCGGCACTTTTAACGCTTCTTCTACTAGAATGAGCAAACGTGGTTCTTCTTTACTTCGTTATGCCCTTATTCTTGCGGCTAATAACGTTCAATTAAATACTAAAACTTTCAATGACTATTATAACACTAAAAGACTTCAAGGTAAATTACATTACAATGCTTTAGGACATTGTGCTGGTAAATTAGTTAGAACAATCTTTTATATGTTAAAGCATAACGTCAATTTTAATTTAAATTAATTTTTTCAAAGAACTTTGTTTATTTTTACGTCTTCATTGACGAAAGGAGTACAAAACCGTAACCTCACTTACGGTGCGTTGCTGTGCAATAATTTTTGTTTTTTAATTATTTTAATTTTTTTCAAATAACTATTGACTTTTCATAGTTGGTCTCCTTAAGGTATTTTTATTATAACAAAAACTTTCAAAGAAAAAAACAAAAGTAATTTTTTTATGAAATAAAGATGCCTGATTAGACATCTTTATTTATAAAATTTTTTGTAAAAATTCTCCGGTATAAGAACCTTTTATTTTGGCTACTTCTTCAGGTGTTCCTTCGGCGACAATGGTTCCACCATTATCTCCTCCATCAGGTCCTAAGTCAATTATGTGGTCTGCTACTTTAATAACATCCAGATTATGTTCAATAACTAAGACTGTATCACCATTATCGACAATTCGATTTAAAATAACTAATAATTTTTTGATATCAGCACTATGCAAACCTGTTGTTGGTTCATCTAAAATAAATAAACTTTTACCGGTTGGTTTTTTTTGCAATTCTTTGGCAAGTTTGACACGTCCAGCTTCGCCCCCGGATAAAGTAGGAGCACTTTGGCCTAGTTCCACATAAGAAAGACCTACATCCATCATCGTTTGTAATTTAGTTCTAACTTTCGGAATATTTTCAAAAAATTCAATGGCTTCTTCCACACGCATATGCAAAACATCAGAAATATTTTTACCTTTAAACTTTATATTTAAAGTTTCTTTATTATAGCGGGCTCCCTTACAAACATCACATGGGACGTAAACATCAGGTAAGAAATGCATTTCAATTTTTTTGACGCCATCTCCATTACAAGCTTCACATCTTCCCCCTTTAACATTGAAAGAAAAACGACTTTTATCATACCCACGCATTTTGGCTTCTTTAGTTGTAGCAAATACTTCGCGAATGTCATCAAAGACTCCTACATAAGTAGCCGGATTACTACGCGGTGTTCGCCCAATGGCATCTTGGGTAATATGCACTATTTTATCAATGTTTTCCAAGCCCTTAATTTTTTTATGCTTACCAGGAATATGATGAGCCTTATTTACACTATTAGCTACCGCTTTATATAATATTTCATTTACTAAAGTTGATTTACCTGAACCACTAACACCCGTTACTAAAACTAATTTTCCTAGGGGGATTTTCACATCAATATCTTTTAAATTGTTTTCTTTAGCTCCTTTGACTTCTAGATATTTACCTGTTCCTTTCCGACGTTTTTTTGGAACCTCAATTTTCTCTAAACCGGCAAGATAACGACCGGTAATGCTCTCTTTGTTTTTCATAACCTCGGCCGGAGTACCGTGGGCCACAATATAACCTCCGTTTTTTCCGGCGACAGGGCCAATATCTACCAGATAATCAGCAGCTAACATCGTATCAGTATCATGTTCAACAACAATTAAAGTATTACCTAAATCACGCATATCTTGTAAAGATTTAATTAATTTTTCATTATCTTTTTGATGAAGACCAATACTTGGTTCATCTAAGACATATAAAACTCCTGATAAACGACTACCAATCTGCGTAGCTAGTCTTATTCTTTGCGCTTCGCCGCCAGATAAAGTGGCCGTATTACGCGCTAATGTTAAATAAGATAGGCCAACATTAATTAAAAACTCCAGACGTGATTTAATTTCTTTCACAATTAAATCACTAATTTTAGCTTGCTCTTTGGTCAGTTTTAAATTACTAATAAAAGTATATAATTTATCAATACTTAAAGCTGTCATATCATAAATATTTTTCTTATTAATATAGACTGATAAAACCTCATCAGACAAACGCTTTCCTTGGCAAACAGGACATAATGACTCAGTCATATAACCTTCTATCCACTCTCTTATCCAAGTACTAGAAGTTTCCATATAACGTCTTTCTAAATTATTAACAATTCCTTCATAAAAATCATTTGTATAACGAACGTTTCCATTTTTAGAAATATACTTAAATTTTAAAATATCTTTAGAACCATATAAAACTATATTTAACTCTTTTTTGGTTAAATCTTTGATTGGTTTATCCATATCAATATGATAATAATCGCAAGCCGTTTGCAAAGATGTGTAATAAATATTTTGATCAATAGTTAAAGGCAATATCGCCCCACCATTAATAGATTTATTTTTATCAGGAATTAAAAGATCAACATTAATATTTTGTTTAACTCCTATTCCCTTACATTCTGGACAGGCTCCATAGGGAGAATTAAACGAAAATAATCTAGGCTCTAATTCTGGTAAAGAGAAATTACATAAATCACAGGCATAGTTTTCGCTCATGATTAACTCTTTATCCCCAATAATATTTATAACTACTTTGCCATTAGCTAGTTTAGTTGATGTTTCAATCGCTTCAAAAAGACGAGAACGATCTTCTTCACTTAAAACAATTCTATCAATAATAACATCAATATTATCTTTAATATTCTTTTCCAATTTGATATCTTCGTATAAATCCATGACTTCGCCATTTACACGAACGCGCGAGTAACCTTGCTTACGTAAGCTTTCCAATAAATCTTGATGTGTCCCTTTTTCCCCATGCACAACGGGAGCCAAGATTTCAATCTTTGTTCCGACTTTTAAATCCATAACTTTATTTGTCATTTCTTCAATACTTTGGGAAGTAATCGGAATATGATGATTAGGACAATAAGGAGTTCCAATACGCGCAAATAGAAGACGCAAATAATCATAAATTTCTGTCACAGTTCCTACGGTACTACGCGGATTTTTATTAGTAGTTTTTTGATCAATGGAAATACTAGGTGATAGTCCTTCAATTGAATCGACATCCGGTTTTTCACTACCCCCTAAAAATTGACGGGCATAAGCTGATAAACTTTCTACATATCTTCTTTGTCCTTCCGCATAAATCGTATCGAAAGCTAAAGACGATTTCCCTGAACCACTAACACCAGTCATAACAATTAATTTATTTTTCGGTAATTCCAAATTAATATTTTTTAAATTATTTTCACGGGCCCCTTTAATAATAATTTTATCCATTCTACTTCACCTGTTTTCCTATTATATCACTTTTTATTTAAGGCGGAAATTACATTTTTGACATAATTTATGCACCCTTTTATTATCTTTAAAACCTTTTGATATTTCTAAAGCTAAAGGACTGTTAAGAATACTTTCCAAATCACTTTGATAAATATTTCCTAGTTTAATTATTCCTTCACTATCTAAACAACAGGGAACAACTGTGCCATCTACTAAAATACCAAGATGATCTTTTAAAGCCTTACAGCCGCCTTCTAAAAAAGTAAAATCATTTTCCATACTGGGCCAAATAAACTCTTCATCTTCTTCAATAAATATATTATCTTTAATTTTAAAACCTTTTTGTAACACAATATTTGTCTGATAATAATTATTTAAAAAAGTTACTATCTTTTTTTGATATTTATTTTTAATCCATAAGCGATAGTTAATGATTGTTTGATTTTCACTAAGCTTTTTCGCACTTTCACATATATTAGTTAAATAATCTTCTAAAGATATTTGGTATTGGGGATCATAACTATGTAAAGAGATATTTATTTGCCTAATATTTTTATTATTAACTATTTTCGAGATTAAATAGCCATTAGTTGTAATATTTATATAAAAATCTTTACTTGCTTCATTTATTAATTCATTAATTAAAGGATGCATTAAAGGCTCACCCATAATATGAAAATATAAATAGTTAGTATAATTTTTGATTTTGGCTAAAATTTGTTGAAAACTTTCAAAATCAATAAATTGTTTTGTTCTTTTTGTACCATGACAAAAAGAACATTTAAGATTACAAACATTAGTGATTTCTAAATATATTTTCTTAAACTTCATTTTTCCTCACAGCCATTATTTTACACTAACACATACGTTTGTTCAAGAAGTTTTGCGTTTTTGAATTTGATATATTATTCTTAATTGCCATTTATAAGGAATAAAACGCATGAAAAAGATAGATAGTTTATTAGATAAACCCGGGATTATAATTAATTTTTTCTTCAACATTTTATCAATTCCCATTTTCGCTACTTTATCACTAGCCATTTCTTTTAGACTAAATTTCCCTTTAGCAACTTGATTAAATTCTGTTGCCACAGGTCCTGGACATAAAGCACTGATACCGACATTACTTTTTTTATGTCTTAATTCTTCATAAATAGCCATGGTTAATTTTAAAACATAATTTTTAGTGGCATAATAAGTATTCAAACGCGGGCCAGATAAAAAGCCGGCACTACTAGCCACATTTAAAATATAGCCTCGATCTTTTTGCATAAAATCTTGCAAAAATAATTTCGTTAAAATATGAACACATTTAATATTCACATTAATCATTTCTAATTCGCGATTTAAATCCGTTTTATAAAATACCCCAAATAAACCAAAGCCTGCATTATTAATTAAAATATCAATGTTGTCATCTTTTACTTCTTCATAAAGTTTAAAACAATTAGCTTCCACAGCTAAATCTAAAGGAATAATTTTGACTTTAGTTTTTAGTTCCCTTTGTAATGTTTCCAAACGTTCTTTTCTTCTGGCTACTAAGATTAAATCATAACCTAAAGAGGATAAATATCTGGCCATATCCTTACCAATCCCGCTACTGGCACCTGTTATTAATGCTTGCATAACCATCAACCTCATCTATTATTCTAACATAATTATTTGATTTTATTAACATTTGGTGTTAATATAATGTGCCAAGGAGATACTAATTTATGAAAAATAGAAATTATAAAGTATGTCGCGATAATATTTATGTTGGCCAAGTTGTAAAAACAGATAATGTTTATCAAAAAATTAATACAAATTCCTGTCCCAATAAATCAGATCAATTAACCGCAGGAAATCATCATTTTTATAGAAGTATACTATTTACTCCCAATGCCGGAAATTTAGCAAATGATTTATTATACCAAAGTCCTACCTATCCTATTCTTAATATTACTGATGATAAAACTTGCTTAGGACTAGAAAACAGTATAGTAGTAACAGATGCATGTAACTTAGCCCCTTTACTAGAATATTTCCGATATAACAAAGAGTTAAGCTACAAAGACCTTTTAAATATCAGAAAACAATTTTTCACAGGCGAATTCGCTAAAGATAATTGTGAATTATTTGGTTTTAAAGAAATAGGGCAAGAAGATCATATATATTTTAAGCGCGGAATCCAAATTACTGATCCTAAAAAATTAAAACTAAAAATGCTTAAAGAAAAAATTAAGAATCAATATTACGGGTATAGGACATTTACCAAATGTAATCAAAATGTATTACCTAGAGAATACTTTGATAGTTTAGATAAATTTGGTGATATGTATGCGAGATGGTGGCATAAAAAAATAAATGCTTTTGCTCCTTCCCCAAATGAAGGACATATTCGAAAATTATCTAAACATTAAAAAATAAGGACTTTTTTTCAAAGTTCTTATTTTTTTCAAAAATTATAATTTTCTTTGCATTGCTTCCATAATATTTGGTACTAATTGTTTCTTACGAGAAACTAAATCTTGTAAGTATATTCCTTGATAAACATTATCAATATTATAACTTTCTTCAATAATTTCTTTAGCATTATCATTAAAGATGATATAAGAACCGTTTTTAATTACATCCGTAATAAACATAACTGCCACTTTATACCCTTGCGCTGCTAAATTATTTAAGACGGTAATATAAGAGTTTAAGTCTTGTTTTATATCATCATAATCCATGGTAAATACTTGCGAAATTACCATCGATTCGTCTCCAACTTTATAATTTTTAAGATCTTGATTAAATACTTCTTCCGGAGTCATTCCTTTAATAGTAGAGCCGGCTTTAAACATATTATACCCAAATTGTTCGATATCAATCTTAGTCATTTCACTAAGCTTAGTAGCTACTTCTTTATCTATCTCGGTCGTCGTTGGGGACTTAAATATCATAGTGTCTGATAAAATCGCCGCTAACATCAAACCAGCAATATCATAAGGAATAGCAATATTATTTTCTTCATATAGTTTATAAATAATTGTACAAGTACTACCCACTGGCATAGATCGAAAACTAATAGGACTAGAAGTCCAGATAGTACTTAAATTATGATGATCAATTACTTCTAAAATATTAGCTTCATCAATACCTTCCACACTTTGGGCTTTTTGATTATGATCGACTAAAATAACATTCATTTTTTCATAACTGTAAGTATCAGTAACTTTTAATAGACCTAAACATTTATTTTTCTTATTAACTATTGGATAAGTTGTATGTCCATATTTATTAATTTCTTCCATTATCTCTGTACGATAATCATGAACATCAAAAGTTATCGGCTCTTCCGTTACTTTAATGCTTTTAATATAATTAGCTAATCTTATTTTACTCGCAGTTTCATATGTTTCATAATCGGTATAAATAATATTAACTTTATTATTACGGGCTAAAGCAAGTAAATCTTCATGAAGTTGGTGACCTCCTACTACAATTAATAGTTTAATCTTCTCATCTAAAGCCTTTTTAATAATATTGTACCTATCGCCTACTATTAAAACATTATCAGCTTGTAATTGCACTTGATGAATAAAAGATTCGCTCTTAAAAGCAGCTACCATTAATGTCCCTAAAATTTCTTCATCAAACTTTAAAATTTCTTGTCCATTAAGAGTTTCTAAAATATTAGCATAAGAAGTTGCTAATTTATTTAAATCACCTTGTACTAAATCTTTACCTATTTCTTTTAAAGTAATTAAACCATTTAAAGTCCCCTTATCATCAATTAAAGGTAAAGCGGGAACATTATTTTCATTCATAAAATTAAAAGCTTTTAAAATAGAAGCATTATCATTTAAAACAACATTCTTTTGATAATTAATGTTATTAACTTGAACTTTTACATCATTTAAGTATAAGGGCTCATCAACATTAAAATATTTTAAAACATATCTTGTTTCATTATTAATTGTCCCAATAACGCGGGCTTCGGTATTCATTCCTAATTTATTCTTTAAATACGAAAGCGCAATACTGGCACAAACAGAATCAGTATCAGGTTTACGATGTCCAAATATATAGGTCTTTTCCATTTTTTTACCTCATTTCCTTGATGTTATTATATCACTAAGTTCTACAAATAATCGAGCTTTTTTGAAAGCTATGAATAGTCCAGCAGCACTTGCAGATACTAAGCTTACTAAACTCATGAAATTATCTGATG
>CANQQP010000036.1 GCA_947626055.1 uncultured Bacilli bacterium
AGAGTAGCTATGTATGGACGGGATAACCGCTGAAAGCATCTAAGCGGGAAGCCTCCTCCAAGATGAATTTTCCCATTTTTTATAAAGTAAGGATCCTTGTAGACTACGAGGTTGATAGGCTAGAGGTGGAAGCGTAGTGATACGTTGAGCTGACTAGTACTAATAATCCGAGGATTTAATCCCATTAAATTTGATTGTGTGCATTATCTTGTTTTTAAAGGACAAAATCCTTTATTGGTGATGATAGCCTAGAGGATACACCTGTTCCCATACCGAACACAGAAGTTAAGCTCTAGTACGCCGACGATAGTGTAATGCGAAAATAGGTAGTTGCCAATTTTTTTTTGCTTTAAAATATGAATTATGATACAATACTCGATGGTGATTTTAATGGAAACAAGAACTTCTCAAACTATAAAATCAGGTATTAAAAATAATTCGATGTACGAAAAAGCTGTGATCTGTGATGCTACTGTTGATGAAACTAATAAATATTATGTTACAGCGGAGCAATTGCAAAGTAGTTGTGATAATATATTAGAACCTATGCCAATATTTGATGTTTCAAATGTAAAATATAATGGTCCAAAATTAATAATAGAAATACCCGATAATGCTTACGTTCTAAAAAAAATTAAATAATTTGTTTACGTATTTTTGCATATTTACTGTAAAATTACTAGTGTTATCAGTAAATAATTTGTATAATTAATTTAGAGGTGAGATTTATGGATTACGATAAAATCTTCGCGCAAGATATTAACAAAGAATTTTATTTTGATAAAGAGGGATATCCGCAAAATAAAATGATGGTTGGAACGATTAGTTATGGAAATGCTAAAGCCCGTTTGAGTAAAGGGGAATATTATATTTTGGTAAAGATTCATGAGGGTGATGTTTTACCTAATGAATATGTGTTCTTAAAAGATGTAGATAGTATTGATGATACTTTTTTTGCGACAATCAATCCTAATTTGATCATGGATGGTATTTGTAAAGATGCGGGGAGTATTCAACTTATTTCACGAATAAATGATACGGTAGAAGGACCTTGTTATTTACTTGGCCCAGGTCCAGATAAGGTGGAAGTAAGTCAACTAATTAATGAACAATTAGAGGCCTATCGTAAATCAGTAGATAAAGGAGTAACTAGATAATAGATTATTCTTTTTTTATTGTGTAAAGTTATAGTCTTTTAGTTGTATCAAAAATAATCTCTTTGTTATAATAATAGAGGTGATGTTATTTATGGATTATAAATATTCTTCTTCAAGTGTTGAAGATACAATGGAACTAGCCCAAAATATTGAGTCAGAAAAATTTCCTAATATGATTATTTGTCTTGATGGTGAATTAGGAAGTGGGAAGACTATATTTGTTAAAGGATTTGCCGGAGCCTTAGGAATTGAAGAAAATATTACGAGTCCTACTTTTAACTTAATTAAAGAATATGAAAATGGCGAAATGCCTTTATATCATATGGATATGTATCGTCTTGAAGGTGATGCTTCAAGCATTGGTATGGAAGATTATTTTCATAAAAATGGCGTAACGATAATTGAATGGTCCGAAATGATTAAAGATTATTTACCAGAAGAAAGATTGGATATTGAAATAAAAGTTGTAAGTGAAGATAAAAGAATTATTATTTTAACTCCGCATGGAGAAAAGTATGAATCTTTATGTAACGCTGTTTTATAGGCGTTTTTTTATTGATTTACTTAAGGGGAGTATTAATGATATAATTATATAGGGTAGATACTATGAAAAGTAAAAAGGGATTTGTGTTTGTAGAAACTATTGTAGTGTGTGCAGTACTGGCTACTTCACTTGTAGTCATTTATGCAGCCTTTGTGTTGTTAGTCAATGATCAAAAAAAACGCAATAAATATGATCAAGCTGTGTATAACTATAGATTATATAATGTTGCTAAAGAAATAAATGATAGTTTAGGTAACGATTGTTTTTCTAGTTATGAAAATATAATTGATAGTAGTAAATTAAGCACCAATTTAAATCTTAATTCTCTATATTATATAAAAATAGCAGATTTAAGAATCAGCCCACCCAGTGTCAATCATTTAGATGAGTATGTTAAAACCATTAATACGGAAAATTTAGACGATGATACTTGTGTTTTAATAGGCGAATTTCAAAAAAATAATTCTAACAATCAAAAAAAAGAATATTACTATTCAAGTGTGATTATAAGAAAGTCGGGGATAGTATGAGAAAAAATAATAAAGGAATTACTATAATTGAAATGATTGTTAGTATTTCCTTAATTTCAATTGTTTTAATATTTCTTTTAAGATTATTACTGACTATTAAAGATATGGATGATAAAAGTTTAAGCATGATTGAGTATGAAGAAAAAACGTCATTAATAATGAAAAGTGTTCAAGATTCTCTTAAAGATTTAAATAATTGCACATTTAATAGTAATGTCGATACTCTAACAATAACTTGTGGCAATTCCCAAGATAAAATAACTATAGCAAAAGAAGATTTAAAAATTACTGTTACAAATTGTTTGGAAGCATATTATAATGATAAAAATCAACTGACTTGCCCTATCGAAAGCTGGACATTTGCTGATGCTTTACAAGTGACAGATATTAATGATAAAAGCTCTGGCAATTTAAAAATATTTACTATTGATGTAATAGATGACAAAAATAATACTTATCCCATTGAAATAAGCTATTATAATAAATAAAATAAAGTATATATAAATGAAGCAATGATGACATGAAGAAAACGGAATTTAACGAATTTAGCAAAATTAAGATCTGTGTCATTTATAATACTTTTTATTTGGGTTAAAATTGAAAGACTTCCAAAACTAATAAAAAAGATGGCCATTAAAGATTTTATGTATAAAGGAATATTTATATAAGTTAAAGAGTTAAGACCTTGAGAAAACTCTAAAAAACCGGTTAAAAAGCATTTTAAAATTGGCGTTTTAATAATACTATTTAATAAAGTGATAAAAATATTATAAAAAGTTATAGTTCCTAAAATTAATAAAAGCGTATTTATAGCATCTTTAATACTTTGCGAAATGGTACTACCTAAACTTTTACTATTAAATTTAACAATATTAGTTTTAGTTTTTTTAAAACCTAAACCCATAATAACATTAGCTAGATAATGACTTAGAATAATATATATAGTTATTTTTCGGGAGAATGTACTAGCTAAAATAGTCATTAAAAATAAGGGATTAGCAAAAAAAGAGTAACATAAGATATTATTGGCACTTTCCTTATTGATTTGGCCATTTAAATACATTTCTTTCGTATATTTAGCATTGGAAGGAAACCCGGATAGCATAGCTAAAATAAAAATGATGATTTCATTACTTTTTAATTTAAACAATTTACATAGATAGTAGCCAAGGTTGTAATTAATTAAAATACTACCAATTACTAAAAAAGGAAAAAGGGAAGGGAATAACTTAAACAGCCATATTTGGGTAACTTCTTTGATGTTTTGAATAATTAAGGTACTATGAGTTAATATGCCAAATAAGATTAACGTAAAACAAACTAAAATAATTAAATCTTGAACATTTTTTTTCATAACCAATCCTCTAATTTGCTATAATTATAATGGTGATATAAAGTGCTTAGTAAAATTTATGATAAAGTTAAAACTTTTATTTTGGAAAATTGGTTATTTCTGGTAATTATTATTGGTTTAAATCTTTTGTTTTGGGTTGATTTGCCCTACGTCATTTATGCGCCCGGGGGTGCCATTAACGTAGAAAATCGAATTAATGCTAATACCGAGTATGACAGCGAAGGTAAATTGCAAATGGCTTATGTTTCTATGATTAGAGGCTCTGTTCCTTTCTTACTTGCTTCTTATGTTATTCCGAATTGGGATATTGAACCCAAAAGTGATCTAACCTTGGAAGATGAAAGTATCGGCGATATGATTAAAAAAGATAAATTGTATTTACAAGAATCCATTGATAATGCCACGATGGCATCCTTAAGTCTTTTAAATAAAGATTTTCAAATAAATAAAATTCATAATACTGTGATTTATGTAGATAAAAAAGCAGATACGAAATTAAAATTATATGATGAAATTATTAAAGCTGATGATCAGG
Source organism: uncultured Bacilli bacterium (assembly GCA_947626055.1). Classification (GTDB taxonomy): domain Bacteria; phylum Bacillota_I; class Bacilli_A; order RF39; family UBA660; genus HGM10766. The sequence goes on from CANQQP010000036.1 coordinate 4,121, forward strand.
AAATAACTTCTTTAGATGATTATAAAACTATTGTGGAGTCGCATTTGGATGGCGACCTAATCAACTTACTAGTTTTAAGAGATGGCAAAGAAAAGAAACTAACTATTAAAGTATATAACACGGAAGCGGGTTTAAAAACCGGAATTTCTTTAGTAACAACCTATGATTTAAAGTCTTCGGAAAATATTCAGATTAAAAGTAAGGAAACGGAGTCGGGTCCTTCGGGTGGCTTGATGATGGCTTTAGGAATTTATAATATTTTAACTAAAGAAGACATTACCAAAGGTAAAAATATTGTGGGAACCGGGACAATTGATGCTGATGGCAACATTGGCGAAATCGGGGGTGTCAAATACAAATTGATTGGAGCTGTCAAAAATAAAGCTGATATCTTTATTTGTCCCGAAGAAAATTATAATGAAGCAAAAAAGGTTGCAAAAAAAGAAAACTACGATATAATAATACTTACCGATAAAAATTTGGCGGGAATTATAAACCAATTAAAAAATATAAAGTAGTGGGGGAATAAAATGAAAAATTTAGAAGAAAAAACTTTTGTAGAGTACATGACTTATTTAGGACAACTGATGAAAAAAGAAGAAAATAAAGGAAAAAGTGAAAAACAACTGATAGCTGAACATAAACTATATAATAAATTATATAAAGCAATTAAATGTAGTAGTGTCTATCGCCAAAAACTTAAACTGCCTTTAGGTACTTATTATATTAAAGAATTAACACGCTTTCGTGGGAATATTAGTGAACTGACAGATGCTTTTGACGAAACAATTATGGTTGAAGTTTCTAAAAAAGAATTAGCAACATTAAATGCACCTTATAATGCAGTTTATGAATTTGTTAGTCTTAATGATAATAAACATTATAAAAGAAAAAATGAAAACTTGTTTTTAATGCATGCTTTAACTCAAGAAGAAGTATATTCGTTAGATTTTGATTATCCAGTCGAAAATTATTATATAAAATATTCTCAAGGGCCACTTTATAAACAAGAAATAAGTGAAGATAATAAAATATCTTTAACTAAAATACATGATCCTAAAGATTATGAAGCAGGTTATTATATATGTGATGAAGATTATCCCGAAGAACTTAAAGAGATTATTATTTACTTAGAAACGGATTCGGATTATACCTTTGTCCAAAGGGATTTGCCGGAAAAGAAAAAATCTTTTTATACGCGCAGAAGAAGAAAGCAAAATTAGGAAATTCCTAATTTTTTTGTTATAATAGGTAGTAGGTGTTGGAAGTGAAAAGAAGCGAAGTAAATAGAGACGAATTGTCGCCAATGATGCAACAATATATGGAGATTAAAGATCAGTACGAAGAAGAGATATTATTTTTTCGATTAGGCGATTTTTACGAATTGTTTTTTGAAGATGGTATTTTAGTTTCCCATGAATTAGAATTAACCTTAACAGGAAAAAATGCTGGTTTAAAAGAACGCGTTCCTATGTGTGGGGTCCCTTTTCATTCGGTTAAACCATATCTGGAAAAATTAGTTGATAAAGGGTATAAAGTAGCAATTTGTGAACAATTAGAAGATCCAAAAGAAACAAAGGGTATGGTCAAAAGGGGTGTTGTCCAAGTTGTTAGTAAAGGAACCCTAGTTGATTTAGATTTTTTAAAGGAATACGATAATAATTACATTGGCAGTATCTTAGATTTTAATAACAAATATATCTTAACATATGCTGATGTATCAACAGGGCATTTTTATGTGTGTGCAATCGAGCACAATAAAGATAAATTATTAAGTGAAGTTCTTAATTTGAATTTAAAAGCTGTCGTATTAGCGGATAATGCCGATAGTGAGCTTATCAACACTTTAAAAAATAATTATGGAATTAGTATTTATATCAATACAGAATATTTAGAAAATCAATATCAAAATATTTATGCTGATATTAAAGATATTCATTTTATTACCGGAATTAAACATCTATTATATTATTTAGTTATTAAAGAATTAAAAGATTTGTCCCATGTGGAAAAAGTTGAAATTGTTCAAAAAGATGAGTATTTAAACATGGATATTCATACAATTAGAAACTTAGAATTATTTGAAACATTAAGATTAAAAGAACGCACGTATTCTTTAATATGGTTATTAGATAAAACTAAGACCGCAATGGGTTCGCGTTGTTTAAAACATTGGATGCAGTATCCTTTAAAAGATAAAGAAAAAATTGAACAAAGATATGCCCAAATTGAAATTTTAAATAATCAATTTATTATTAAGGAAGAATTACGAAAAGATTTGTTTGAAGTTTATGATTTAGAACGTTTATGTGCGAAGGTAATTTGTGGCGTCTTAAATGCCCGTGATGTTATTCAGATTAAAAATTCCTTAAAAGTTTTACCTAATATAATTGCCAAAGTCCAAGAACTAAAATTTAATTTAAATATTAATGATCATACTACTTTATATCAATTATTAGAACAAGCAATAGTTGATAATCCGCCTCTTACATTAAAAGAAGGATCATTAATTAAAGAAGGATATAATACGGAACTTGATGAATTAAGAAAAATCAGAAGTGGTGGTAAAGAATTTATTTCTTCTTTAGAAAATAGTGAAAAAGAAAGAACTGGCATTAAAAATTTAAAAGTAGGCTATAATAAAGTATTTGGTTATTATATTGAAATTAGTAAAGGCAATCTTAAAGATATTGATGATGCTTGGGGTTGGGAACGTCGTCAAACGTTAACTAATTGTGAAAGATATATAACACCACTTTTAAAAGAAAAGGAAGCTTTAGTTTTAAATGCTGAGGAAAAAATAGTTGAATTAGAATATAATTTATTCTTAGAAATTAAAGATAAAATAAAAGCCGAAATATTTAATTTAAAACAAACAGCCGAAGAAATTAGTAAATTAGATGCCATTATTGCTTTATCAGTTGCTAGTGAAGACTATAATCTGGTCAAACCACAACTAGTTGATTCTAATATTATTAAAATTAAAGAAGGGCGTCATCCGGTTGTAGAAAGAGTAAGTAAAACCGAATATATTTCGAATGATTGCATTATGGATGAAAGCATAAATACACTTTTAATAACAGGGCCAAATATGTCTGGTAAAAGTACTTATATGCGTCAGTTAGCTATTATTATAATAATGGCCCAAATGGGTTCTTTTGTCCCTGCTAAAAGTGCGGTTTTACCAATTTTTGATAAAATATTTACAAGAATTGGAGCTAGTGATGATTTAGTAAGTGGGGAATCGACTTTTATGGTCGAAATGTTAGAAGCTTGCAATGCAATATTAAATGCTACTTCCCATAGTTTAATTTTATTTGATGAATTAGGAAGAGGAACTGCCACTTATGATGGGATGAGTATCGCCGAAGCTATTTTGGAATATGTAAATAAAAATATAAAATGTAAAACTTTATTCTCTACTCACTATCATGAACTCACTACACTTGATAAGCGTTTTACTAATATAAAAAATGTCCATGTTTCGGCTTTAGAAGAAAATGGAACTATAACATTTCTACATAAAATAAAAAATGGGGCAGTTGATAAAAGTTATGGAATTCACGTGGCTAAACTAGCTGGAATGCCTAAGGAATTATTAAAAAGAGCTAATGAAATATTAAATGAGTATGAAAAAGAAGGCAAAAAAAATATTAATGTTCAAGAACAATTAATATTTGATTTAGAGGAAGACAAAGAAGAAAAACCTAATGTTTTAGTAGAAGCCTTAGAAAATATTGATCCTTTAAATATGACCCCAATGGAAGCTATAAATACTTTATACGATTTAAAACAAAAATCAAAAGAAATAAAATAGGATATTACGAAAAATACCATCAATGATATGGTATTTTTTCTTTTGACAATAAGACATGGGGGGGGG
>CANQQP010000037.1 GCA_947626055.1 uncultured Bacilli bacterium
GTATCATATGCGTATTATACATCAAATCCTAGTAATGTATTAACAATATCCGGAACAGTAAGTAAGAAGATAACAGTAACAGTATATAGTAATGAATATGGAAAAGTAGAATCTATGAATATTGCGACCAAACAAACAGATTACGGAACACCAACAACATTTACAGTAAAACCAGCCGAAGGATACCAATATAAAGAAGTAACATGTACAGACAGTAATAAAGTCACACCAATTTACGATAGAAGTAATAATACCTTAACACTAACACCAAGGACAATAAATGATGTAACCTGTACAGTAACATTTGGAGAAGAAACGGTAAAAATATTTAATCACGAATATAAAGTTAAGCAAGGAGACCCAGACTTTAGTGTAAGCTGCCCAAAAAGCACTAATGATAGTTGTAGTGGTTTATACAAAATGGAAGACTATAGTAACAGTTCAAACCTTAATTATAATAACCCAGGAGGAACAAGTTACTATTTTAGGGGAGAAGCAAAGAATAACTATGTCAAATTTGCTAATAAAATTTGGCGAATAGTGCGAATCAATGGAGATGGAAGTATAAGATTAGTATTAGATGGAGATGATGAGAGTCTAAGGGAAGTTGCGTTTAACGAGATTGTAGATAAACCTAAATACGTCGGTTACACATATGATAATAATCAACCATGTACAAACAGCAATCCGTGTCAAAGTCTGAATGTAGCAACAAACAATGAAGAAAATATAGGAACAACAAATCATGGGGGAACAAATAGTACAATAAAGAAAACATTAGAAGCATGGTATTATGACAATTTAAGAGATTATGATAGATATATAGAATATGGAATCTATTGTAATGACACATCTTATAGAAGTGGTAATGAGGAAAGTGATATTACCTTTGCTGCTTTACAAAGAAAAGATCATCCAAGTTTGAAATGCCCAGACCCGAAAGCAAAAGATGGAACATTATCATTGAATGATATAAAAAATGGAAATCATACGTATGGAGGAGTATATAAATTAAAGATTGGCTTACTTTCGTTTGATGAACTAACCATAGCAGGTTTCAATTGGACTGATACGCTTATTAATTCAAACTACTTATATCATAATTCTTTTTATTGGAGTATGTCACCTCTCGGGTGGGAAGGTAATACTAAAAAGTATTTGAATATATTCTTTGGTCACGACATCATAGATTCTATATACTCTTCCAGTGATTTTCTTCCTATAATCAATTTAAACTCTAATGTAACTGCTATGGGTAATGGAACTGAGCAAGATCCTTATGTTATTATAAAATAAAAAAGTTCTTAAGTTTATAATTTTAAGATAAGCTTAAGAACTATTTTTCGATAGGGTAATATTTGGTTATTAAAGCTTCGGCTACTTTAATGCCATCTATAGCTGAGGTAGTAATACCTCCAGCATAGCCTGCTCCTTCACCACACGGATATATGCCGATAATATTAGATTCAAATGAATCATTACGCACTAGGCGAACGGGAGAAGAGGTTCGACTTTCCACGGCTGCTAAAATTGTGTTGTCATTATTAAAGCCTTTGATTTTATGGTCAAAATAATTTATTGCTTCCTTTAAAGCAGTATTGATATAAGATGGGAAGATTTCATTTAAATTGGCTTCCTGATAAGCACCTTTTATTTCTTGGAGATTAACTTTTGAGGAAGTTTGATTTAACTTAAAATCTTTGTAAGTGGAAATGGGAATGAAGCCTTTTCCGCTTGTATAGGCTTTCTGTTCTAAAGTTTGTTGAAATTTAATGCCATCTAAAGGATGATTACCAAAATCTTGGGCAGAGACAGTGACAATTATGGCACTATTAGCTTTTTTACTCTCTCTTTTATAATTACTCATTCCATTAATGGCTAGCATGCCTTTTTGACTAGAGGCATTAACCACATATCCACCTGGACACATGCAAAAAGTGTATACACCTCTTTTTTCTTTTGTTGTATAAGTTAGCTTGTAGCTAGCAGGATGTAAAATTTTCGCGTATTCCCCATATTCTTGTTCATTAATAAGTTGTTGATCATGGATTATGCGTACTCCTACAGCAAAAGGTTTAGCTTCCATTTTTAAATGATGATTATAAAGCATTTTAAAAGTATCTCGAGCCGAATGCCCAATAGCCAATATTAAATTATTACAATCGATATATGTAGTATTATTGACTTCAATTTTAATTAGACTATTATTTTCAATTATTAAATCAGTTAGTTTGGTATTATATAAAAATTCTCCACCCATTTTTTTAATTTTATTTCTTAAATTAATGATAACTGTTCTTAAAACATCAGTACCAATATGGGGCTTTTGTTCATACATTATTTCTTTGGGAGCCCCACACTCCACAAATATTTCAAAGACTTTTTGGCCAATAAAACGTTTATCTTTAACAAGAGTATTTAGTTTACCATCGGAAAATGTGCCCGCTCCACCTTCGCCAAATTGAACGTTGCTTTCTTCATTTAATTTATTGTTTTGCCAAAAATTATCAACATCTTTTAGGCGGTCTTCCATTTTTTGACCGCGTTCTATAATAAGAGGTTTATAGCCGTTTTTACTTAATAAGTAGGCAGCAAATAAACCGGCTGGTCCACTTCCAACGATAACTATTTTATTTTTTAAAAGTTGCTCACCTTTTTTAGGTAATTGGTATTTTTCTAAAGGAGTCTTAGAAATATGAGGATTTTTATTTTTCTTTAAAATTTTATCTTCATTATTAACTTTGACATCAAAAGTATATACAAATAAAATTTGCTTTTTATTGCGGGCGTCGATAGATTTCTTTTTGATTTGGATATCTTGTATATTACTTTTACTAGTATTTAAAAGCTTAGCAATCTTTTCTAAGCGATATGCTTCATTATCTAAAGTAATAAGTATTTTAACCTGATTAATTCTAAGCATTTTTACCTACACTTTCGCCTACTAAAAGGCCACTCATCCAAGCAAATCCCAAATTATAACCCCCGCAAATTCCATCTACATCTAATATTTCTCCCGTAAAATATAAACCTTTAACTTTTTTGCTTTCTAAAGAAGAAGTTACTTCATTTAAAGGAATTCCGCCACTACATACTTGAGCATTATCAAATGAGGAAACATCTTTAACACTAAATTTAAAATTAGTAAGAAGATTAGTTATTTTATTTTTATCAACACTTTCCCATTTGCAATCCTCTGGTAGTTTAGTTAATTTAAATATGAGGTTAACTAGTTTATAATTTAAAAAGCCTTCCAAGATTTCTTTTAAAGAGTAATTTTTTAATACTTGAGCTTGGTTATTCATCCATTGATAAAAGTTAGGACACCAAGGGACAAAATTAATTCTTATTTCTTCTTTTTTCCCAGTTTTTAAACCTTTAGCTATTAAACCACTTAAATTAAAGACACAAATGCCACTAATGCCTTGTTTTGTTAATTGCAGTTCGCCTGCTTCCGTTTTTATGTTCTCATTATTTTCTCTAAGTGTTAAATGGGCATCACACCTAATACCTTCCCAATCTTTATAATAATTTTCATTACCTATTAGAGAAGTTAAAGAAGGCAAAATAGGAATTAAGGAGTGACCAAAATTTTGGGCAAGTTGATAGCCATTTCCATCACTTCCCGTTTTAGGATAAGCTTTAGATCCTGTCGCGATAATAACGCGATCGGCTTGATACTCCGTGTTATTGGTAATTATTTTAAACTGTGTATCTTTTTTTATATCAGTCACATATTCGTTGTAAAAAATTTCGATATTTAATTTTTGAGTTTCCGTAATTAAGGCATTAAGAATGCTTGTAGCTTGATTGGAATAAGGATAATAGTAGCCATTTTTTATTTTAGGAACAATACCAAGAGATGTAAAAAAATCTAATACTTTATCTTTTTGACTATTATAAATGTTTTCCAACAAATCTTTATTTTGCGAATAATAACACTCTAAGCCTTGGTATTCATTCCAATAGTTACAACGGCCATTACCTGTTAATAACAACTTTTTTCCTGCTTTATTATTACGTTCTAAAATAAAAACTTCATTATTATTTCTCGCGGCTTGTATAGCTGCTGTTAAGCCTGAAGCTCCTGCTCCAATAACACACACACGCATTTAAATCACCTATAAATATTCTACTAAATTCTCGCTTTAAAGTCTATAAAAGAGTTAAAGCTATTTGGCCTGTTATTGCCTTGAATTATAACAATTGTTATAATATATTTAAGATGAAAAAGTTATTGTTGAATAGAGGTTTTAAAGAATGAAAAAAAAGAAATTAATAATTTTTCTAATAGGGTTAGGCATAATATTTTTAATTATAGTAGGGTTAATCGATTTAAGAAATGTTAGTGTTAGCGAAATAGAAAAGGCTATTAAAATAAAATATCAAGATTATTTTGAAATAAGAACAGTTTCTTCTGAAAAAAACGCCAAAAGTTATAAAGTTAAGATGACAGCAGATGATATTCAATTTACAGCCACAGGTAGTTTTAATTCAAATTGTGCAGCTGGAATTGGTTGTAATTCTTATACTTCAAACTTATCATATTCTCTTTACAAAAAATATAAAAAAGAAATTTTAAATCTTGCTTTAAAGTATAATCTCGAAGCCCAATATACTAAATCTTCATATTCCAATGATGATATTCTTTATGTAAAAGGTACTGAAAATCAAGAGGAAGCCATTTATAACTTTTGCAGGGAAGTAGTTAATATTTCAGAAATAAATAATTTTTATCAATTGAAATACCCTTTTGTGAATGGAATTCAAGTTCAAACTACCGATCCATTAACCCATGATTATTCAAGAGTAGAAATAATTTCTAACAATAAAGTTATTAAATCATTTAGTATAATGGAAAAAGTTTATCAAAATTAGAAAGGGCGAAAAATGAAAAAGATTGTTTTAATTGGCTTAGTGGTCTTAATGTCTTTAGGACTTGGAGGCTGTTATAAAATTAGTAAAAGTGAAATTTTAAGAACTGTAAAAGATGAATTAAAAAATAGTTTTGAAATAGAAGAAGTTTCAGTGCGAAAGGCATACTGTCCATGTCTTGGCTATGAATACAAACTAAAAGCCGATGGAACGGTATTTTATGCATCTGGTTCAAAAGATTGTAACGCGGCGGGTGGATTAGGCTCTGATAATAATATTATTACTGCTTCACTAGTATATTCTTTATATAGAAAATATCAAAGTCAAATTGAATCATTAGCCAGTAAATATAATTTATTAATAGAGTTTAAGGAAAAAGAGCCAACGGCTGGAGATGTAAATAATGATTTTTATTCACAATTAGTAATTAGAGGAACAAATAATCAATTAACAGAAATTCATAACTTTGCGCAAGAAGTGGTAAATATTCCAGAAATTAATAAAGTTTTTTATTTAATTTATCCCGAAGAAAATGGTGTTCGAAAAGAAGATTATTCTTCCATTTTATATGATCAATCCGTAATTGAAGCGGCTATGAATGATGATGAGGAATATTTTAGTATTATGGAAGAAGTTGCAAACAATGAAACTTCCCAATTGTTAAATTAATTTTATAATAAAAAATACTAGCTTTTTAAGAAATTCATGGTATAATTTATTTGACTTACAAGGGAGGTGCATTATGAGAACTTACAAAGCAAATTTACCTAAAGGAGTAAAAAAAATGTATGGCACTGTTCGTGGTGTTAAAGTAAAACTTGTTAATAAAAATTTAGATAAAAAGAAAAAATCTGCTAAATAATACCATATTATATGGTGTTTTTTAATAATAGAGGAGTGATATTTAATGGCTTTTATAAAAACCCCAACTAAAGGAATGAGGGATATACTTCCCAAAGAAGTAGAATTAAGAGAATATATCATTAGTAAAATAACCAATATTTATTCTTTATATGGTTTTAAAAAAATAGAGACCCCTTGTGTCGAACATATTGAAAATATTGCTAATAAGGAAGGGGGAGAAAACGAAAAGTTAATATTTAAAATTTTAAAAAGAGGGGAAAAATTAAATTTAGCTACAGCTGAAGATGTTAGTGATTTAGTTGATTCTGGTTTAAGATATGATTTAACAGTTCCTTTATCTCGCTATTATGCTAATAATGCTAATGAGTTAGATAGTCCTTTTAAAGCTTTACAAATTGGTAATGTTTGGCGTGCCGATCGTCCTCAAAAAGGAAGATTTAGACAATTTGTCCAATGTGATATTGATATTTTAGGAGAGAAATCTAATTTAGCAGAAACGGAACTAATTGCGGCCACGGCTAATTTATTAAATGAAGTAGGACTTAAGAATTATAAAATAATCATTAATGACCGCCGCATTTTAAAAGCTTTTGTCTTAGCAGCTGGATTCCAAGAAGAAGATTGCTCGTCAATATTTATCTCTTTAGATAAAATGGATAAGATAGGTTTAGATGGGGTAAAAGAAGAGTTATTAAATAATGAGTTTAATGAGGAACAAGTTAATAAATATTTAAGTTTATATCAAAATAATTCGCAAAACATTTTTGATTTTTGCCAACAAATTGATTCAAGTTTTTTATCGGAAGATATTATTAATAATCTTATGGAGATTATGAGCATTTCTAAAAATGTTAATGCCGTTAACATAGAATTTGCTCCTACTTTAGTAAGAGGAATGGGTTATTATACGGGGCCTATTTTTGAAATTATAGTTGATGGTTATAAAGGTAGTGTTGGTGGCGGTGGCCGATATGATGAAATGATTGGTAAATATTCTAATCTTTCAGTTCCTGCTTGTGGATTTTCTATTGGTTTTGAAAGATTAATTGATATCTTAATAGAACAAAATTATGTAGTGCCAAATGAAAATAAAAAATATGCTTTTATTATAGATAGCAATATATCTATAGAAGAGAAGAGTAAATATTTAGAACAAGCCAAATCATTAAGAAAACAGGGCCATATAGTGAATGTTTTAATTAAAGCTAAAAACACTAAACATCAAATAGATGTTTTAACGGAAAATAAATATAAGATAACTTTAAATGGGAAAGAAATAAATTAAACATCGTCATTCGATGTTTTAATTTTGCGAAAATTTCCAATTTGAAGCTTAATTTAATTCAAAAATTAAAAAATTGCTTAAACAAAAAAGGAATTTTTGCATTTATATTTCTGCAAAAATTCCTTTTTTGTCTTTTGCTATTAAAATTTAAATATGCTAATCTTCTTCTGGATGCACAAGATCTCTAGGCAAGAGCTTTCCTAAAAATAAAATTTTAGGAGGCTGATAATTATGCAAGAAAGCAATTTCCAACAATTAATTATTGTGTTTCTTTTTATAATAATAATTTTACTTATAAAGTATAAGTAAAAAATAACATCAAGAATACAACAAGAAATTACAAGGTAATGGTTGATACACATAAAAAAAGAAGCACCGAATGCCACAGGGGGTCAAACGGTGCTTTCCAAAAACAATAGGAAAGCACTTGCCTTAATAGGCTTTGTGTATCCACTTAAATTGTAATATAATCTTTTATTTAAAGTCAAGTTTTTTTGACTATTCCTTTGACAATAAGACGTGGGGGGGGGGTATAATGGAGATATAAAAATAGGAGAGATACCCTCATGAAAGAAAAAAGAATAGAAAAAGAAATAAAGAAGGCTCAAAAGAAAGGAATATATAATCCCAAATTAAAATTAGGAATAGTAGCCTTAATATTAGTAATAGGAACAGTAATAGGAGTATCATATGCATATTATACATCAAATCCTAGTAATGTATTAACAAT
>CANQQP010000038.1 GCA_947626055.1 uncultured Bacilli bacterium
CTGCTGGACTACCTATTGCCATCTCTAAATTAATAAATGAGTATAATACTTTAGGCAAAAAGGAAGCTAAAGTACGAGCTTATAAAATAGGGACAAGGATAGTTGGTATATTATCTCTTGTTTGCTTTTGTATCGTTTTCTTTTTTGCAAAGTATATAGCCATAGCTATTTTAGGAGACTTACAGGGGGGAAATACGATTGAAGATGTAACTTTAGTTATTCGTTGCGTTTCTTTTGCTATTTTAGTCATCCCATATCTTTCCGTATCCAAAGGATATTTGCAAGGGCATCAGTATATTGAACCTCCTTCTGTCAGTCAAGTATTAGAACAGTTAGTTAGAGTTGCCGTTTTAATAGGCGGTTCTTTTGTCGCCATCAAGATTTTTAATTTGAATGTTTCAATTGGCGTAGGAATTGCTTTATTTGGAGCTTTAGCCGGGGGTATAGTAGCTTGTTTATATATTAAAAGGAAAATAAATCATAATAAAAAAGCCTTAGATTTAGAAGGCAATTTAGCTAGAGATGATGTTCCTAATAAAGAAATAATTAAAAAAATCTTTGGTTATGCCATTCCCTTTATAATAATTGACACAGCTGTAAGCATATATCATTTTATCGATATGGTTTTAATTATTCGAACTTTAAATTATTTAGGATATAGTGCTACTAATGTAGAAATGATCACGAGTTCCATAGTAACCTATGCTCCTAAAATCAATATGATAATTTCTTCTTTAGCAACAGGAATGTCTGTTAGCTTAATTCCAACTATTGTGTCATCTTTTGTCAAGAAAGATTGGCAAGATGTAAATGCTAAACTTAATAAAGCTTTGCAAATAATTCTCATTATATCATTGCCGATGGCAGTAGGAATATCCTTGCTTGCTAAACCAGTTTGGGCCTTATTTTATAATGTGAATAACTTTGGTTTTACGATTTTAAGTTTGAGTATCTTTACAGCTATCCTAACAAATGCTTTTGTAATAACTAGTTCAGTTTTACAAGGACTTAACAAATTTAAAACCGTTTACTTAAGTACCATTTCCGGTTTTGCTACCAATGCCATTTTAGATGTACCATTAATGTTACTGTTCCATCACCTTAAATTGCCGCCTTATTATGGTGCTATTGTGGCGACGATGATTGGTTATCTATTAACAATATTTATCACATTATTTACACTAAATAGACAAGAAAAGCTTAATTATAAGCAAACATTAAAACTTATAACCAAATCTCTAATACCGCTTTTTGCTATGATAGTAGTAGTAGTGATTTTGAAATTATTAATTCCTTTTACTATCGCTAGTAAAGTAAGTTGTGTTATATATGTAGCTATAATAGCTATAATTGGGGCATGCGTTTATCTATTTATTGCTTATAAAATGCACATCTTACAAGATATATTTGGTCAAAATTTTATAAATAAACTTATCAAAAAACTTACTCTAGGTAGAGTAAATCTTTCTAAAAATTAAAGCATATACATATTGGAACTTATATTAATATCGTCATTGCTATTACCGGCATTAATCATATTTTCTAATTTAGAAATACGGTTTTCTAATTTTTGCATTTGGCGTTCTAAGCGTGAGATTTTATTATCATAATCGTTATTTATATTAGGATAAGTATTAAAAGGTATATCAGGCCCTGCATAAAAACTACTTGAGTTAGATGCAGCTTGATATGGCATCATTCCATTTGGTGCCATTTGATTTGGCATCATCATATTTGGTGCGAATGATGAAGCTGACTGTGTACTTTCAAAAAAAGCGTTGCGATCTTTTTTCATAAAGATTCCTCCCTTTTCAGTAAATAGTATATGTTGAAATTTTAATAAGTTTCAAAGGAGTGATAAAAATGCGACTTCGTAATGTCAAAAATGCCCAGGAAATTTTAGATAGTTGTGCCTTCTTAATTAAAAATCCGAAGGAGTATAAAGGTAAATATAAAGATTTATTTGCTAATAATAATCCTATCTGTTTAGAAATAGGGATGGGAAAAGGTGATTTTATTAAGCAAATGGCTCAGAATTATCCGAATATTAATTTTATTGGAGTAGAGAAAATGACTAGCATCCTAGCGCGAGCTATTCAAAACTTAACGCCATGCCATTTACCAAATGTGAAAGTAATGCGTGTTGACGCTTTAGAATTACAACAAATTTTTTCTTGCGAAATTTCTACGATTTATTTAAACTTTTCCGATCCATGGCCTAAAAGTCGCCATGCTAAAAGACGTTTAACATCGGAAATATTTTTAAACATTTATGATGATATTTTTAAAGATACAAAAACAATAATTCAAAAAACAGACAATGTCCCTTTATTTGAAAGTAGTATCATCTCTTTAACAAATCATGGTTATAAAATAGAAGATATATCTTTAGACTTACACCAAACTCCTAAAGAAAATTATATGACAGAGTATGAAAAAAAGTTTGCGAAAGAAAATATTAAAATAAATTACTTAAAAGCCACTAAAAAATAATTTCCTATTTACTTATTTTTCATGGTATAATTTTAGTTGAAAGTAGAGGAACATATGAAAAAATTAATTTTCTCGCTTATAGGCTTAGTTATATTAACTGGGTGTACCAATATTAACAATCTTTCCTTATCCGAAGTTGTGTCTAATAGTTTTGCTAATCAAAATAAACTATCTAATCAATTTCGTACGGGTTATAAATATTATTTGCCAAGAGGTCTTAATATTATCAGCCAGAGTGATTATAATGAGAAACTTAATACGGATCGATATACCTATTATTTATATGTTGATATAGTAAGCTATTATAATAAAGTAGATAATGAATTTCAACCGGTAGCAAATGCCTTTTATCAAGAAAAAATAAAGCAAAATAATAAATACGGTTATTTGCAAGTACGCAGGGTTAATGATAAATATTTAGTTGAAATAATGTATAATTATGCTAAAATAGAAGTAATAGTAAAGCAAAATGATTTAAACAATACTATTGCTAATGCTATAACCATTTTAAATTCAATTCAATATAATAAAAATATAATTGAAAATGTAATGGGTAAGAATGTATTACAAAATAAAGAAACGGAAATAAATATTTTTGAGAGTAAAAAAACCGATAGTAATATCATTCATTATAAAGAAATTTATGGACAATATGATGATAGTCAAGAAACTCACGATTCAGATTTAATAGATTAAGGAAGGTGTAGAAAGTGGGACTACTGAACAAGATTAAGAATGTTTTATTTGAAGAAGAAGAAATTGAAATACCAGTTTATAAAAAAGAAGTTGAAAAAAAAGAAGAACCAATTAAACCGATAAAAAAACCAGAGCCAATAAAGACGGAAAATGTTCATCAAGCAAAGATTGATGTTACACCAATAGCTACTAAAGAAATAAAAGAAGTTAAAGAGGATAATGAAAGAGAGACTTTTAAAACAGAGCCAACTTTTCAATTCCCAGTATTTGATGAAAACGAATTTAATGAACCACCTAAAAGAGAACATAAATTAAATAAGAATAAAACCAATAATAAGAAAATTGATTTTGGTCGTTTTGATACGCCAAGTAAACCTAAAGAAGAACCTAAGAAATTTGTGCCATCACCAGTAATATCTCCAGTTTTTGGCGTTTTAGATAAAAATTACATCAAAAAAGATCTTAAACCCCAAAAAGAAAACACTAAAGAAAAAGTGATAAGTGTTGATGACGTGCGCAAGAAGGCTTATGGTACCTTAGAAGATCAAATCGAAAGTACTTTTGATACACCTGCTAAAACTTTTTATGAAGAAAAACCTTCGAAAACAATTAATGATTTATTAATCGATTCAGTAGATGAAGAAATCCCCATTGAAGATGTTAAAATAGACGATATAGAGTATGAAGAAGAGGAAAAGCCTGATAATGATTCATTAGCTGTTTTAGATGAAATCCAAGAAGATTCTAAAAAGGATTTAGATGATACTTTAGAAAGTGATTTATTTAATCTGATTGATTCAATGTATACGAATAAGGAGGAGGATAGATAATGACTTTTTTACAAGAACTTTTACCAATAGTAATATATGTTTTATTAATAATATTATTAGTAATTGGCATAATATTAGGTGTAAAGGCTATTTCAGCTTTAGGGAAAGTGGAAAAAGTAGTTGATGATGTTAATAAAAAAGTAGAATCTCTTAATGGGTTTTTTAGCATCATCGATTTTACTACTGATAAAATAGTTTCTTTGAGTAACCGTTTAATAGATGGTATTGCAATGGCCTTTTCAAGATTATTTTCAAGGAAAAAGAAAAACAAAGAAAGCAAAGTAAAGGAGAATGAAGAATGGGAAAACGAGGAGTAGGAAAATTTTTAGCTGGTGCTGCTTTAGGAGGAGCTTTAGGAGTTTTATTTGCTCCTAAAAAAGGTAGTGAATCTCGCCAAGATTTAAAAGATAAGGCAACAGATGTTGCTAAAAAAGTAAAAAATGCTGATTATGCAGAAATAAAAAAAGAAATTGAAACAAAAATCGCTAACCTAAAAGAAGAAGTAAAAGATTTGGACAAAGAAAAAGCTTTAGATATTGCTAAACAAAAAGCTAAACAATTAAAAAAACAAGCAAATGATATTGTTGCCTTAGCAATTGAAAAAGGAACTCCTGTTTTAGAAAAAGCTGCCGAAGAAGCTAAAGCTAAAACAATTTCTATTTTAAATGCAACAATTAAAAAGCTAGAAAGTAGTCAAAAAACTACCGTCAAAAAAACATCAAAAACTGCTACTAAAAAGTAGGAGTTTTTTTGACAAAAAAATAATATAATGATATTATTTATTTGAATATAAGGAGCATAGAATATGAAAATGACAAAAAAACAAAATATTATTGTAAGTATATTATTTGTATTTCTAGTTATAGTAGGAACTGTTTCTATTACAGTTTTTTCCAAAAATATAAACGAATCATATGCTTTAGATCTGCGAATTACTAATGCAGTAGTATCGAATAGAAAAGATGTAGTAACAATTCGTTCGACTACCGGTTCTAGCAGTATTGTAGGCTATTATGTAGGAACAAATAGTAATATAAATAATGCCACTTATTATGCTTCTAATGCTACCAGTTTTAATGTTAGTTTAATTAATGGAACTTATCATTTATGGGTAAAAGATAGCACTGGAAAAGTAGCAAAATATGCTAAAACTGTTACTGTAAGTAATTCATGTTCTAGTAGTTATATATCTAATGCGAAGGGCAATGGAACGAGTAAACATTGTTACTATACGGCAGATGGTAATTACTTAGAAGAAACAAAATCAGAACAGTTAGTTACTTGTGCTAGTGGTTATCAAAGACAAGCAAATGATTCTAATATTGTTGAAGATTCATGTGCAAATTTATCGGTAACTTCTATTCGTAATATGGGGTTGACTAAAAAGGTTTGTTATAAAGTTTGGACTTATTCTTGTGTACCAACAGGGGGAGCCGCTGGCAGTACAGATAGTTTAAGTGTGTTAAGTGCTACTACTTCTAGTGAATGGACTAATGGAAATAAAGAAATTGTCGTTACAAGTAAAAAAGGAACAAATAATATAGCTGGTTATTATATATCAACCAATTCTAATAAACCAAATGGTTCATCTAACTGGAATGCTTCAAGTTCTACGACCTGGACCACTTCGCAGGGAGCCGGTACTTATTATATTTGGGTAAAAGATACCGCCGGAAACATTAGCGCCAACTATAAATCAGTTACTGTTTCGAAAATTGAAACAACTCCACCTCATATTGATTCAGTTATCCCTTCCTCAATTAATAAAAATCTAACTATTAATGCTTCGGATGATGGCGGAAGCGGGATTGCCGGCTATTATATTAGTAGCGAAAATAGTGCTCCTAATTTATCTTCAAGTTGGAATAATAGTAATGAAAATAGTTATACAATTGAAAAAGAACCAGGAACTTATTATATTTGGGTAAAAGATGCCGCTGGAAATATAAGTGGTAGTAAAACCGCTACTATTGCAGAATCTTCAACAACTGATAATAATTCTTTAGCTTCTTTAAGTATTAAAAATGTAGAATTATCACCTGAGTTTGATCCTAATACGACAGAATACACGGCAATTGCTAGTGTCTCAAAAGCAGTTATCGACGCTACCTTACAAGATAGTAATGCATCATTTGTTAAAAAATATGGTCCTCGAACAGTTAATTTAAAAAGTGGTGTAAACAATATTGTCATTAAAGTTAAAAGTGCTTTAGGTAATGTAAAAGAATATAAAATAAAAGTTACCTATAATGGTAAATCTTCAAATATTGCTAGTGCTCGTTTAAAATCTTTAAAATTAAATAGTGGCAATTTAACGTTTGATCCTAACATTACTGAATATCGTATGTATGTACCACAAAGTTTAGAAAAATTAGAAGTTGAGGCTATTGCAGAGGATAGTAATGCGGAAGTAAAAATTGACAATCCTGAAACACTTCAAACTGGTGATAATGAGGTAACTATTACTGTAACAGCTACTGATGGTACTTCCACAGTTTACACATTAAAAATAATCAAAAAAGAGACTAATGAAATATCAACTAATAATTATCTTAAATCGCTAACTATTACCGGATATGACATTAAGTTCCAACGCGATGTTCAGGAATATGCAATTAGTTTGGGAAATAAAACATATTTAAATATTAACGCTTATGCTGAAGATAGTAATGCCGAAGTAACAATTGATAATACAAAATATTTAACTAAAGATAGTATAATTCATATTATGGTCAGAGCCGAAGATGGCAGTGCTAGAATTTATACTATAACATTAAATAAAAGTTCTATAGGAGTCTTACAAATTATCTTAATAATAATAGGAGCAATTATATTACTTTTAGCTATTGCTTACGTAGTGTTAAGATTATTAGGGTATAGTGTGTATATTAATTTTGGAGTAATAAAGGATTTCTTCTTAAATCTATTTAGAAAAAATAAAGATGATGATTGATATTTAAAGTATAAATTACCTTGTTTCGAAAGAAACAAGGTTTTTATATAAATAACAGGTAGAGTTCATATGAGCTTTTTTTCTTTTGACAATAAGACATGGGGGGGGGGGTA
>CANQQP010000039.1 GCA_947626055.1 uncultured Bacilli bacterium
GAGGTTTTTCTTCGCAACGCTAAAGCTCTTTAGAACCCCCAGTACAACTGGGGGTTTTCGTTAAACAAAAAAAGAATATAATTATTTTATTAAATTATATTCTTAAAAGCTTAATAATTTATACGATTGTTAATTTTTAATTACAAAAGGACTTTCTTTTGTTCCTTCTCCGGTGGCTTTTAGTCCATTAGTGCTTAAATTGATAACTGGACGCACGCCGGATGTCTGATACACGTTTTGGTAGTACATGGAACGATAAAGCAAGTTACCGATAAAGACATAAGCAGCATTAGCATCAGATATATAAGGCGACATACTCCAGAAGTAATTATTTGAGGCATTACTATAATATAGATAATTGGATGTTGTTACTCCACTACTATTATTTGGCTTAAATCCCGCTAGCACTATTTCATCTGCACTTAATAGTCCTATCTTTAATTTATATACTCCTCCATAAGTTCTAAATCCTGTTCCTGTATACTCACTTCTTTCACTTGGTGTAGATATTCCATAGTTAGTTTTTGGGTCTGGGCACGTTAGTTGGGGTTTTACTGGGGTACTATTTAGTAGTCTTTGATAGGGGCCATAATTTAACCTACTCCCTCCGCTTCCAAAAGACGTATCATTACAATATGTTCCATAAATTATGTATTGATCATAACTTCTTAAATTATCATAATACCATTTCTCTAATTTTGTTTTTATGGTACTATTTTTTCCTCCATGATCTGTTGTTCCCATTTGGTCTTCAACATTTGTTGCTATTTCTACACTTGTACATGGACTAGAGTTTGTACATGGTTGATCATTGTCATATGTGTAGCCGACGTATTGTCTTTGATTACTACTAATATTAAATTTACTTGTTCCTATTTCTCCATCTAATACTAATCTTATTGTCCCATCTCCATTTACCCTCACTATTCGCCAAGTTAAATCTTTACCAAATTGTACATAATTATTATCTACCTTGCCTCGGAAGTAATAACTTGTTCCGTTTGTTGATGTTAAATTGGTACTACTGCTATAATCATCCATTTTGTATACTCCACTACATGAAGTATCTCCATTTGTTGGGCAGCCTGCACTAAAGATTAGAGTATTAGATTTCACCTGGCTCTTTATCTCATCTGCTATCTCTTGTAACGTCCTTACTCGTTCATATTCTACTGTACATGTTATATTATTTACTGTCTTTGGTGTTATTGTTAAGGTATTATTACTTCTATCGTAAATTGGTGTGACTTTATTACTGTCTGTACATGTTACTTCTTTATATTGGTATCCTTCGGCTGGTGTTAGTTTAAATTTTGCTGATGTTCCATAATCTGTTTGCTTGGTCGCAATATCCATAGATTCTACTGCTCCATGCTCGCCTGCTTCTACTCTAATATTTATTCTTTTACTTACTGTTCCGGATATTGTTAATGTATTATTTGCTGTTCCTGTATAATATGCATACGATACTCCTATTACTGTTCCTATTACTAATATTAGTGCTACTATTCCTAATTTTAATTTGGGATTATATATTCCTTTCTTTTGGGCTTTCTTTATTTCTTTTTCTATTCTTTTTTCTTTCATGAGGGTATCTCTCCTATTTTTATCTTATCTGTTTCAATTATACCCCCCCCCCATGTCTTATTGTCAAAAGAAAAAATACCATTTTATTTATGGTATTTTTCATTATTTAAAATTTTAAAACTTCGATAAATTTGTTCTAAAAGTATACCCCTAAATAGGCCATGCGGAAAAGTCATTTTCGAAAAAGATAAAAGTAAATTAGCTTTATCTTTAACTTTAGGACTTAAGCCTTCACTACTTCCTATTATAAAAGTAATATTACTATATTTAATAAAACTTTCATCAATTAACTTTGCAAACTCTATAGATGTAAAACTTTTGCCATTAATATCTAAACAAATGATCATATCTTTCGAATCAATATATTTTAAAATATCAATTGCTTCCTTTTCTAAATCATTTACATCTTTAAGTTCTATAATTTCTAGTTTATGATATTTATTAATTCTTTTTTTGTAATCGGTAATTAATTCTTGTAAATACTTTTCTTTAATCTTTCCTAAGCAAATAACTTTAATCATATAGTTACAACCTCAGTTTTTTCTCTTTGTTTAGCACATTCAATATTTTTAAATGGAATTTGATATTCTAAAAATACTTCTTCAATTGTTTTTAAAGCTATTTCTTCTGTATTATTATCTTTACTTAAATGAGCGAGAATAATTTTTTTAGTATTATCGCCAATAAGTTTAGACAAATAAATGGAACTATCTTTATTAGACAAGTGTCCCTTATCACCAACTACTCTTTTTTTTAACCATGCAGGATACTTACTATTTAGTAACATCTCAGCATCATGATTACTTTCAAAAATATACATATTTTTATTTTTTAATAAATCAAAATGTTTGTAATTTATATAACCTGTATCTGTTACGTAGACTAAAGATGAATTATCACTTGTTAAAACAAAGCCGCGCGAATCATTCGTATCATGAGAAGTCTTAAATACTTGGATAGTTAGATTGTCAAAGACCATTTGATCATCATAAATAATAATGTTTTCATAATCTTTGATGCTTTCTAATTCTAAAAACATACTTTGACTCAGACAAATAGTCGGCTTATATTTTTTTATAAAATTATTCAAAGCACTAACATGATCATTATGCACATGACTAATTAATACTAAATCTATTTCTTGGGGTTTTACATCTAATTCTGCTAATTTTTCGGTAATATATTTAACATTCATTCCAATATCAATAAGTACTTTATGTTTAATAGTTTCTACGTAAGTACAATTACCTTCTGAGCCACTTGCTAATACACTTACTTTCATCATTGCCACAAACTCATTGGGTTAATAGATTTACCACCACGGTAAGGAATACCGCCTACCCAAACAGCAAAGTGAAGGTGCGTACCAGTAGCAACACCAGTTTGACCCATTGCTCCTATTCTTTGTCTTCTACTTACTCTTTGACCTACCGAAACACTAACAGAAGACATATGTGCATATAAAGTGTAGTAACCATTATCGTGTTGAATAATGACATTAATTCCCGCCGAAGAACCAGCATATCCACCATGACCGGCATTGATAACAACGCCATCTAAAGCGGCATAAATTGGCGAACCATATCCTGTTCCGGAAATATCGGTACCATCATGTAATGTTCCCCAACGATATGCATAAGGACTTGTAATGATATATGGTGAGTTTGTTGGCCATGCCCAGGAAGCCCCAGTATCAACGTAAGTACCCGTTACATAACCACCACCAATATATTGTTTTTTGGTTCCTTTAGTAACCTTTTCGGCTTGCGGTTCTTTTAAAGTTTCATGCGAAGCAATATAACCTTCTTGGTTTTCTGCTCCATTAGTATATTTTAATTTTTTGGTAATTCTTTCTAGTCCTTTTATACCCGCTTGAGTTACTTCATTATATGACGTATATTGACTATCATCATAAGTAACTTCGGTATCATAATCTGTTTCAACATCTTCTACTACATGCATTTCGTAATTTAAAGTTAAGACGGGATTAATTAAGGCAATGTTAACTTCTTGCCCAATGGAAAGTAAATTATCAACACTATTAAAATTAGGATTAGCAATTAAAAATTCTTGTTCATTTAATTTATGGTTAAAAGCAATTGTTGATATAGTGTCCCCTTGAGCAACAGTGTATTTTTCTTCGGATTTATTTTCCCCAAACATTAAATATTTTGTTAGTTCTTGTTCATCCGTATAAATTTTTGCATCGGTACCAATGTAGGCATCTTTTACCGTAATTGTCTCATCAAAATATACTGTTTCAATTAAAGACCCTGTATCCACTATTTCCAACTGTTCATCTTTTAAATAAGCTTCATATTTATCTTCTGGGATAAAAGAAGTAATTAAGTTATCAACAGCTTTTAAAAACACTTTTTTATCTAATACATTTATTTTTAAATTTTTTTTATTTTCATCTTGATATTTTATCGTGATAACATATCCTTTTATAGTAAATGGTTTTTCTTCTTTTATTTCATTATATACTTCTTTAACATCATTGACTTTATTACTATAAGTAATATCTTTGGTGATATTAAACCCATTAGGGGGATATACTTTATCGACATTATAAGTATCTTTAATCGCACTTTGTTCTTTATTAATTAAATTATATAATTCGTCTTCCGAAGCAATAGCACCTAATTTTTTACCATCTAGATATACTTGATAAACTTCTTGAGCTTCACCTGCTCTTTTATCTAAAACGCCCATGACAAAAACTAAAGATGTTATAAACATAGTAATCAGGGTACATAATAAGACGTTTCTAACTTTCATATATAGTCTCCTTTTTAATATTCTGAGGCATTAGCAATATAATTGCGGAAGTTACTCATATTAAGTTCAAATAATAACTCAAATTTACCGGTGGATCCTTTACGATGTTTCGCTATTATTATATCACAAGGCACATTAGTTTCTTTATTAAGTTCACCTTTTTCTTTATAATAATCTTTGCGATTGATAAACATTACTAAGTCTGCGTCTTGTTCAATAGAACCCGATTCTCTTAAATCAGCCAGCATTGGTTGATTATTTTCTCTTTTTTCGGCATTACGAGATAGTTGCGCCAAAGCAACAACAGGAACTTTTAATTCCATCGCCATAGTTTTTAAAGAACGGGAAATATCTGATACCTCTTGTTGACGAGATTCCGTTCTTTTTGCTCCGGAAGTAATTAGCTGTAAGTAATCGATAACAACTAAACCTAAACCTTTATCAGAAGCAGCTAAACGACGACATTTTGCTTTGATTTCACTACAAGTAATTCCCGCATCATCTTCAATATAAATATTCGTATCGGCTAATTGACTCATAGCTTCATTGTATCTTTTCCAATCATTATGTTGTAGTTGACCAGTCTGTAATTTCTTAGAATCAATTTGACCAATGGCACTAATCATCCGATTAACTAATTGTTCGGCGGGCATTTCCAGATTAAATATCGCCACTGCTTTATCTGTGTGAAAAGCCGCATTAGTTGCTATATTTAAAGCAAGGGCAGTCTTACCCATACCAGGACGAGCGGCAATGATGATCATTTCGCCCTCATGTAAGCCGCTTGTCGCTTTATCTAAATCATAAAATCCAGTTGGTACCCCTGTAATCTCACTTTTATTTTTAGCTAAACGTTCCAAATTTTCTTGCGCTTTGCGTAAAGCTTCCCCAATAGTAATAAATTCCCCCGTTTGACGAGCTTTAATAACATTTAAAATATTTCTTTCCGCATTATCTAAGACGGAATTGATATTATCTTCATTATCATAAGCATCTGTGGCTATTTCTGTTGCTGTATCAATTAAGCTTCTTAAAGTAGCTTTTTCACGCACTATATTGATATAATAATCTACATTAGCAGCTGTAGCGACTGAATCAATTATTTCCGTAATATACTCAATACCACCAACAGCATTTAAGTTTTTCTTTTTATCTAATTCTTCTGTTAAAGTCGTAACATCCAGAGGAATATTTTCGGTATATAAACTTTTGATAGCATTAAAAATTTTTTGATGTGCATCACTGTAAAACATTTCTTCTGTAATTTCTTCACAAACTTTTTCTAACGCTGTTTTACTTAAAAATGTTACACCTAGAACTGACATCTCAGCTTCGTTATTTTGGGGCATTTTGCGTGTTGCCATTTAATCACCTACTTTTTTAAGACTATTTTTATATTAAATTTAACTTTTTTATGTAATTTAATCTCTACATTATGAGTTCCTAAACAATCTATAGGAGAAACAATATTAATTTGTTTTTTATCGATGGTAAAACCTAATTGTTTTAACTTTTCACTAATTTGTTTCGTTGATATATTGCCAAACACTTTATCCTGAGCCCCTGTTTTAACAGCAAAAACAATTTCTTTATTTTCCAGTTGAGCTTTAATCTTTTCACACTCAGCGATTAGTTTATCTTCGGCACTTTTACGATTTTGTAATTCTTTATTTAAAATATTAGTACTAGTTTTACTAACCGGAACAGCTAAGTTATTCTTAATTAAGTAATTTTGGGCATAACCATCAGATACTTCAATAATATCATCTTTTTTACCTTGCTTTTTAACATCTTGTAATAATATAACTCTCATAAAACGTTCCTCCTTTAAATTTCAATTTATATTATATCACTTAAAAAAAGATATTACTATGATAATATCTCTTATTCAGCTTCATCAATTTTTTTAATTGTTAAACGAGCAGTCACTTCATTACCAAAATCAACTGTAACATTTTCTTCTGTAATAGAAAATGCCATATCAATTACATCATCAGCTTTTAAAGAAGCAAGGATACTCCCACTAAAGGTTTGTTCCACATCTTTGATCATGTTATTAATTATTATAGATGACGGAATATTAACTCCATTTTCTCTTACAATAATAGTTATTTTAGTATCTTTATCTGCAGAAATTTTAACAAAATAATTAATTTCATAAATGCCATCTTGTTCTAATACTAAGGCATATTCTTCATCATTTTCTTTAATATTAACATTTGGCATAGAAAAAGGAATAGGAATTTGAATCCAAGCTCCAACAATAGCAGGTATATTAGTTATTAAGCTATTATATTTTCCTCCATAAGCTTGTAAGGTCGCAATAGATACACCTGGATCCCCTTTCGGACCGGGTTCACCTTTTTCACCGCGCTCGCCTTTAGGGCCAACTTCGCCTCTTTCTCCTTTTTCACCAGGTAAGCCCATAGGTCCTTGTTCTCCCTTTTCTCCTTGCAAGCCTTGTATACCTTGCGGACCTTGAGGACCCGGAATACCTTGAGGTCCAGTTTCGCCTCGTTCCCCTTGAAGTCCTTGCTCGCCTTGTGGTCCTTGAGGTCCTGGTATTCCTTGAATACCTTGAATTCCAGGAATGCCAATTTCACCTTTATCTCCTTTAGGACCTTTTTCACCACGCTCACCTGGAATTCCTTGCTCA
>CANQQP010000040.1 GCA_947626055.1 uncultured Bacilli bacterium
AGGAAATGATATAATATACTAGTCAGTATGTAAATACAAAATCTCTCTTGTAACTGACTATATATATCATACAAGGATTTATGGGTAAACTACAAAAAATTAGAGATTATCAAAAGTTACATGGGACAGGAAAAACAATTAATTGGCTTGTTAATAATGTTAAATATCGCCTTCATAAGTTAAAAAGTAAGCCAATTGAATTTGATTATCAAGAGTTATCTCCAGAAGAGAAAAAATATCTTATTCCTAAAACGAAAGGAAATGTCTTTATATTTGGTACAGTACCTTTTTATGATATAGGTGGAGGGCAAAGAAGTGCTTGGTTAGCACGAATTTTTAATAAATTAGGATATCAAGTCTTTTATCTTTTTGCCTTTGATTCTAGTGAGTCGAAAAAGTTTAAATTAGAAATTGATTGTGTTATGCACAAAGCCATTAAAAATGTTACTGTTCAAGATATAGAAGAGCATGTGCAAGAAAATGATATTGCTATTTTTGAAGCCCCTTATAAGGGTTTTAAAGATTATGTATTAATGTTTAAACAAAAGAAAGCTCATATTGTGTATGAAAATATTGATAATTGGGAAAGTCATTTAGGTAACTTAGTTTATGATGCTGAAACATTAAAATTAATCTTAACTAATGCGAGTTTACTAACAGGAACTGCTATACCTTTGGTAGAACAATTAAAGGTATACTTAAATCGTTTTGATCTTAAAAGTAAAGTTGTTTATATTCCTAATGCTGTTGATGATGAATTATTTAATCCTCTAAAAACTTATGAACAACCAAATGATTTAGTAATAGGTAGTAAAACTTTACTATATTATGGATCTTTATGGGGAGATTGGTTTGATTGGGAACTGCTTACTAAACTAGCCTTGAAAAATCAGGGTATTCAGATTAATTTAATTGGGGATGATAGCTCTGTAAATAAAAGTGATATGCCAAGTAATATTCATTTTCTAGGATTAAAAAAACAAACTGATTTACCTAGTTATTTAGCTTATGTCGATTATGCTATTTTACCTTTTAAAACAGATAATGTTGGTAAATATGTATCGCCTTTAAAACTATTTGAGTATATTGCTATGCATAAAAAAATAATTGCTACTCCTTTACCAGATATAGCAGGTTATCCGAATTTAGCTACGGGTTCTACTTATGAAGAGTGGCAAAAGATATTAAATAGTAAGAAAAAGGTTGATATTTCCTTAGCTGATGATTTTACTAAAGATAATAATTGGTATAAAAGATGTTTTGATATATTAGAAAATTTATCGAAAAAAGCCGTTAAGAAATGTGCTCCTAAATTTTATGATAATTTATCTGTTATTGTTTTAAATCATAATAATGATAAAGTTATATTTAGATGTGTGGATACCTTACTTAAATATAATGAACGATATAACTATGAAATTATCGTGGTCGATAATCAAAGTACCGATGGTTCTTTAGAAAAATTAGAAAAGATGTATAAAAAAACTCAGAATGTTAAAATTGTTGCCAATAGTAAAAATGGTTGTTCATCGGGTCGAAATTTAGGGGTCCAAAATGCTACTAAAGATTATATTGTCTTTTTAGATAGTGACCAATGGGTTTTACATAAATATTGGTTAGATAATTATTTGGATATTTATATGAAAACACCTGATGTAGGAGCTATTGCTTGGGGTGCGGGATGGTTTAATGATTATGGTCATTCTTACCGTTTTGTCGATAATTATGAATATCGTTCTATGCCACCAATGATCCAAGCCCGTTGTGATATTGGTTATTTAGCTACTTGTGGTTTACTAATGTCCAAACAACTATTTACCCAAATAGAAGGATTTGATGAGGCCTATGATCCTACTTGTTATGAAGATACTGATTTAGCTTTAAAAATTAGAAATAGTGGGAAACAAATATATTATTCTAATTTACTAGGAGTGGGGCATCTTCCTCACCAAACTACGGGGGCCGGTAGTAGTGCTCATGATAAACTAATATTAGAAAAAGGAAATTATTTTGTAAGTAAATGGAAAGATATTAATCCTGATTTACTTAAATATAAAAAGTAGACTGACGTCTACTTTTCTTAAAAGGTTTTTTCCGAATAAGAATGAGAGTAATTAATTCGTTCATCAAATTCCACATAGTTTAAATAAATCATTAGAAGTAAATACCAATTACCAGTAGTTGGATCACTTAAAATTAAATGGTCGCGTCCGGCTTCTTCCACTATGCCTGTAAAAATTTTGTCTTTCCATTCATTGGAATCCGGAAAGGAAAAGAAAGCTCTTACTCTTTTACCTTTATTTAATCTTAAGATGTTTTCAATATAACTTTGTTCCATTGGTAAACTACTTTGGCCAACATTTTCAATATTAGCTTGATAGTTGTTGGCAATAGGATTGGGATTGGAAGTTATATTAGGATTAGTTGCTGTTGGAAATGTGGGATTCTGATAAAAATTGCCGTTCATTTTTTATTTCACCTCATTTAATTTATATGCAAATAAAAAATAATATAGTATAATTATTTATGGTGATAATAATGTTTTTTAATGCAAGTAAAATAATTGAAGCAGTTAAAGAAAAAAATAGAGTACCAAGAATATTAGTTTTATTAGTGGGAACATTTATCTTAGGATTAGCCTATAATATGTATTTAAAAGCTAATAACTTGGTTACAGGAGGAGTTAGTGGTCTTTCCATAATTTGCCAAAAATTGTTTGGGTTAGATGCTAGTATCTTTATTTATATTTTTACTTTTATTATTTTAATCATTAGTTTCTTTACTTTAGGAACGAAAGAAAGTTTAAAAGGGTCATTAGGAGCAATTTTATATCCCGTAATGGTTAGTGTAACAGCCCCTTTAGCTAATTATCTTAATGCTCATTATGTTTTAGACAATTTATTAATTGAAGTTTTAGTAGCTAGCTTGTTGATGGGCTTTGCTAGTGGCATTATTTATAAAGTTGGTTATTCGACCGGCGGGAATGATACGATTGTTCAAATCATTAATAAGTATGCAAAGATTCCTATGGGAAAAGCCACTTTTATTAGTAATGTAGTTATTATTTTATTAGGTGGAGCCATTTTTGGTATTAATAATGTTGTTTATGCAATTATTATTGTGGCCATTGAAAGCATGGTTGTAGATAAAATCTTACTTGGTATATCTGATAGTAAACAATTCTTTATTCATACTAAAGAATTATCGAAGGTTAGAGAGTTAATTATTGAAAAATTAAATACAGGTGTTACGGTTATTGAAACAACAGGAGGGTTTACGCATAAAAAAAATAAAATGTTAATGTGTGTTGTAGCTACGAAAGATTATTATTTATTTAAAGAGGCAGTTTTAGAAATAGATCCCGAAGCTTTCTTTGTTATTAATGATTGTTATGAAGTATCAGGGGGAGTTAAAAGAAACACCACACCTTTTATTTAGCCTTTTTGAAAAGCCGAAATTTACCATTTATTAAATGGTATTTTTTTGCTATAATGGATGTAATAGTAGGTGGTAAAATGAAGTTCATAAAAATACAGGACTGTTATAAAGTATATAAAAATGGTGTTACAGCTACTGCGGGGTTGAATTTAGAAATAAGTAAAGGAGAATTTGTTTTCATTATTGGGGCGACAGGATGTGGAAAATCGACTTTGATTAAAATGCTTTACCGTGAAGAAAAACCAACGAAAGGCAAAGTAATAGTTGGAGGAATAGATGTTGCCAAATTACGTAATGGAAAAGTTTATAAATTAAGAAGAAAATTAGGAATTGTTTTTCAAGATTTTAAATTGTTACCAAAATTAACTGTTTTTGAAAATGTGGCCTTTCCTTTAAATAGTATGGGGCTTAAAAAAAGTGAGATTAAACCGCGCGTGTTAAAAGCTTTAGAGTTAGTTGGTTTAAAAGAAAAAGTGCGCAGTTATCCCAATGAACTTTCCGCCGGTATGCAACAACGTGTTTGTATTGCTCGCGCTATGGTTAATAGTCCCAAGTTATTAATTTGTGATGAACCGACTGGTAATCTAGATCCTGAGACTTCTAAAGAAGTTATGGACGTATTAGATTCCATTAATAAAGAGTTAGGAACAACAATTGTTATGGTTACCCATGATAAGGATATTGTTAATAGAATGAAAAAAAGAGTTATTCTTTTAGATAATGGTATCCTTGCTAGTGATGAATTGAAAGGAAAATATAAAGCCCATGAAACCGTTTAGAATTTTATTTCGCAGTATAAACGATGGCTTGCGAAGTGTTTTTAGGAATTTTAGTTTAAGTACAGCTTCAATATTATGTACAACAATTACTTTGATTTTAGTATCTTTAGCGATTTTAGTATCGATAAACGTTAATAGTTTTACCAAAGACTTAGAACATGATTTAACTATTGTAGTCTTTATGGATCGAGATTCGACTGATGAAGATGCTGAGGTAATCCAAAGGAAGATCGAAGGCTTATCGAATGTGGATAGCGTCGAATATGCTTCGAAAGAAGTCGTAAAAGCCGAGATGATGGGAGAATCTGATACCTTTAGTGCTATTATGGGTAGTTGGAATGCTGATACTAATCCTCTGCAAAATGAATTTACAATTAAAGTTAAAGAAGCTAAAGGTTTAAATAAGACTGCTAAAGAAATTGAAAAATACGATAAAGTTGATTCAGTCCAATATGGTGAAGGTATGGTTGAAAAAATGGTATCTTTATTCGGCGTTATTCAAAAGTCAACAATTGTAATCGTTGTTGCTTTAGTTGTAGTTACGGCTTTCTTAATTAGCAATACAATTAAGATTACTATTTTCTCGCGTCGTAATGAAATAGAAATTATGCGTCTTGTTGGAACTAGTAATTTTGTTATTAGATTACCATTTTTATTCGAAGGTTTCTTCTTAGGAATAATTGGTTCGATAATTCCGATTTTAATAACAATTTATGGTTATATGTTTGCTTATGATAAGTTAGGTGGCTATTTATTTAGTAATATAATTAGAATGGTAAAACCAACAAGCTTTGTCTTTACAGTAGCTTTAGTTTTATTAGCTATCGGCGCGATAGTTGGTATGTTTGGTAGTTTCCGTTCAGTTAGAAAGCATTTGAAGATATGAAAAAGATATTTGTTATATTATTTACAATCTTATTTATGGGATTTTCCCTAGTAACAGGGGATCTAGTTGAGGCTGCTAAAAAACAAACTTTAGGCGACTTGAAAGATGAACTTTCAGCTTTAGAAAAAAAACAAGCTGATAATAATGCCTTATCGGCTAAGACAAAACAAGAAATTGATAATAAAAGAGCTTCAGTAAAAGCCGCTAATGACGAGATAGAGGCAAATCAACGCAAAGTTGAAGAAGCTAAACAAAAAATTATTGAAAGTGAAAAAGAAATTGAAAAGACAACCGAAGAATTAAATGACTTAATGCGTTATTTACAGATGACAAAAAGTGAAAACGTTTATTTAGAATATATTGCTAATGCTAATTCTATTTCTGATTTAATTAAAAGAACTTCTGTAGTTGAGCAAATATCAACTTATCAAAAAGAAGAGATTGCTCGATTAGAAGCTTTAATTAAAGAAAAAGAACAATTGCAAATCGATTTAGCAGAGACAAATAAAAAATTGGAAGTCCAAATTACTGAATATGAAAAGAAAATAGAAGAATTAGATAAATATTTGAATCAATATACCCAAATAGGAATTTCGACAGCCCAAGAAATTAAATCACAACAACAACTTATTAAAGAATATGAACAAAAGGGTTGTAAAATCGATGAATATATTGATGATTGTGTGGCAAGATTAAATGTTATTGTTAGAGCCAGTGGTTTCTTAAGACCATATGCGGTTGGTAGAGTAAACAGTATCTTTGGTCGAGCAGGAGGCCACTATGGTATTGACTTAGGTGGTGTAGCCCAAGGAAGTAATGTCTATGCGGCGGCACCGGGAGTAGTTGCGGCAACTTGGTATAAGCAATCATGTGGTGGTAATATTGTCTATATTCACCATAATATCAATGGTAAAGCTTATACTACTGAATATGCCCATTTACTACAAATTAATGTTTCCCCAGGTCAAGCTGTAACAACTTCGACAGTTATTGGCTTATTAGGAGGCGGTTCGAGTACGTGGAGTTATGACCACTGTACAACTGGAGCCCATCTTCATTATAATATTTCTACTGGTCATTATTTGGGAGTTGGTTCCGAAGGATATCGTAATCGTAATACCTTCTATGCTAATTCCGTAACAACTAATTCGAGTATCAGTGGTTTTGTTAATCAAAAAGGCTGGACTTGGAATACTAGATAAAAACATCGCTTTGGCGATGCTTTTATTTTACGAAAAATTAAAATTTGCAGAAAATTTAAATCAAAAATTAAAAAAATGTTTAAACAAAAAAGAAATTTTTGCAGAAATATAAATGCAAAAATTCCTTTTTTGTCTTTTGCTATTAAAATTTAAATATGCTACTCTTCTTCTGGATGCACAAGATCTCTAGGCAAGAGCTTTCCTGAAAATAAAATTTTAGGAGGCTGATAATTATGCGAGAAAGCAATTTCAAACAATTAATTATTGTGTTTCTTTTTATAATAATAATTTTACTTATAAAGTATAAGTAAAATAACATCAAGATTACAACTAGAATTGACAAGGTAATGGTTGATACACATAAAAAAAGAAGCACCGAATGCCACAGGGGGTCAAACGGTGCTTTCCCAAACCAGGAAAGCACTTGCCTTAAAAGG
>CANQQP010000041.1 GCA_947626055.1 uncultured Bacilli bacterium
TATTTCTCAAGCAAAGTTTATCTTTGTTTGTTATCTTCTAATTTTCAATTGGTATCATTTTAACTAATGATTAACATCATTTTTTTCAAGCTTTAAAAAGGCCTTATACCTCAGCGATATATTCTAAGAGTTTAATAAACATACGGATAAAAATACTCTTTAATCCTTTACGTCTTAATTTTCTAATTTCAATTCTTTTTTTACTGATATCATTTTCACTATAAAAGATATTAGCAATTTGTTCTTTTAGAGAAGTTTCAATTTGTAGATCGCTAATAATTGAATCAATATCTTCATTTATTAAACGTACCGCATCAATTTCAATATCTTTGCCTTTACAGTTTATTGTTAGCTGCTTGACAGTAGGTACATTTTCTACTTCCACAATAAAATCCGCATCATCAACATAAGCTTTAAAATTTATGGCATCTTTATCAACAAAGGCTGTAACATCTTCAGCATGTTTCGTATTTCTAAAACGAATCTTATAATTTCTTTGATTAGGAATAATTCCACTTTTTCCTTCCGTAGGACGAATGATTAAAGTATAATTATTAGCTAAATAATTATATTCAATACGCGTGTTAATAAAATATCCATCTTCATGCAAGCGCGTAACCCCATCATCTTCGTATAAATTATAAAAATTACTACGGCCGGGGAAAACATGAATTTCCATCGTTTTAGGAGCTTCAGTAACATTGATATTATCTTCTAATTTGGCAAGAGGAATAATCGACCCACTGCGCGCATAGACAGGATAATCTTCATCCTTAAAAAATAAGACATATCTTTTATTACCAGCAATTTTTTTACCCGTTTTAAAATCATACCACATACCATTTGGTAAAAATATTCGCTCAACAGCTCTATTCATAACCACATCTTTTTTATTTGTTATCGGACATACAAATAATTCACTACCAAAAAAATATTCATTTTTATATAAAGGTTCATCATATATTTCCGGATATATATAGTAAAGAGGTTGAATTAAAGGCAAACCGGTTTTAGAATATTTATAAGCTTCGGCATATAAATAAGGGATTAAACGTTGACGCATTTTACAATAATCTTTAACAATACTTAAAGTTCGAACATCCCAACGCCAAGGTTCTCTTTTATAAAAGCGCCCATCTTTAGAAGAAAATCTAAAAATTGGACTATAAACGCCTAATTGCACGTATCTTGCATATAACTCTGGATCTTCAATACCATCTTTATAACCTCCGATATCATGGCTCCACCATGAAATACCGATATTACTAGCGGAACTATTATAAAAAGGTAAATACTTTAAAGTTTTCCAACTAACAATCGTTTGACCGGAATATAAAACAGGATAACGATGCGCAGCGACATTGCCATTACGACTTAAAATTAATCCTCGTTTAGTTTTATTTTCTTGACAACTATTAAATTGATAATAATTCAAAGCTCTTAAAGTTAACATATCATCAGGATTATAATAATCTATCCAATAAAAATCAGTACCAACTTGAGTTAATGGTGCAATTAACTTTTCTAAATACGTTGTAACAATATATTTATCAAAAACATTAAAAGGAATTACATCTTTATTTACTAAACCTAAATCCGTAGCAATTTCGCTATATGCTTCTTCATGAGGCATAATACCCTCTTTCGGATCAATATTAAGGCCCAAATAAATAGCCCGTTCATGTAGATAAGAAGTTAAATTCTCCGGATTAGGAAAATTATCGGGATCAAAAGTAAATCCTGTTTTTAAAGCCTCAGGATTTTTAGGATCTTTAATATGCCAACTATCTCCTAAAAGCATTACACTCAAAGGAATTTCATTACGATTAAAAGCAGCTACTAAATCTTTAATATCCTCAAAAGAATAGGCTTTATTTTTATTCCACCATATACCTAAAGCATAGCGAGGAATTAAAGCCGGATAACCAGTTAAATGAAAGTAGTCTCTTAAACACAAACCAAAGTCACGACGATATATAAATAAGTAAGTATCAATTCTAATTGCGTCCCTCTTAATTAGACCTCCTTCATCATCGACAACTAAAGTACGTGAATCATCCAAAGTAGCAAAGCCATCCGTAGAATAAAGACCTTTAGCTAATTTAACATTGCCCTCACTATTATCTAAAGATACAGCAGTACTATTAAAATTACGAGCTTCAGGATGTTTATAATACCAGAATTTATCAGTACCATTTAAAACTACTTTTAAATTAGAATCGGGAGCTACTTTTGAGCCAATAAATGGTTTACCTTTAGAATATGATAAAGTAAAGTATTTTGTAACTATTTGTAAAAATTTGTCATCTTCTTTGACTTCCATTTGGGGCACATCAAAGTCACGATTAATTACAAGCTCCGTAAGCCTATCTAAAAATTTACCATCCTCTGCATATTCAAAGCGAATCAAAAGATCACTTAAAATAGTGATACGATATTTTTCTCCTTTAAAAATTGCTTCTGGCTTACTTAAAGCTTTACTTTGGTCAACTTTAAAATATTCCGGTAACTTTGCCATCTTTTCACCTCTATTATACCAGTGTATCATTTATCTTAGTTTTTTTCTATAGCACTTTTTTTCTTTGCTAATTATTGACAAAATATTTACTGTTAAATTTTAAATAGCTATTTTCTTAAATATATAGTAAAATTAGGAATAGAAAGGAGTTAGCTTATGTACGATGAAGTTTATAATCAAATAATTACCTCTCCAGTGTATTTAACGGTTCTATGTCTTGTTGGTATTTATCAAATAGTCGTAATGTGGAAAGTATTTACAAAAGCAGGAGTAGCTGGATGGAAGAGTATCATCCCAATTTACAATACCTATATTCTGACAAAGATTACATATGGAAATGGTTGGCTATTTTTACTACTTATTGTCCCAATCGTTGGCTTTGTCTTTTCCATAATGTTATACATTAAATTGGCTAAAGCATTTGGTAAGGGTACAGGCTTTGGGATTGGTTTATGGTTATTATCACTAATCTTTTTATCAATTCTGGCTTTTGACTCAAGCGAATACCAAGGAGTTCAAAATTAAATTTAACCTGAGGATTAATCATCCTCTTTTTTTTCTTTAAAATTAATAAATCCACTTAAAAAGATAAATATTATACATATATATAAAACTGTGCGCATTTTTAAACTAAATAAAAGCATCAAAGAAACAATAATAATTCGCCCAACATTATACAAAATTTCCATATATAAAAAATAACTACTTCCCTCTAAATCATTTTGCATAGCATACATTTTATTAGTTACACTGGTTTCATATAATTTAATAATGATTCCTTCTATAAATAAAATAATAATAACTAAATAATGATTTGTTATATACATATCGAAAAGTAGAATGCTCGCTAATAAAGTAGTCGATAGCCGCAAATAATTTTTAGTTGGATTATCCATTTTCCTGGAAATAAAATAAATAAAGATAATGCTTGCTAACCCCGTAACAAAATAAACTAAACCTAAAAAAGAATAAGTATTATCTACATAAATATATACATATAAAGGATATAAAGTAAAATAAATTACTTTAAATTGTTCCAACAAGAAAAATAGTTTATTCGATTTACTGATTTTTTGATTTACTTTTTTTAATTTAAGAGGCACTGGTTTTTTATTTTGAGGAAGAAAAAAAATAAAAGATGTCCCAATTAAATAAATAATCGTAATAATTATCGCTAATATAAACATAGGTAAATCATCTAAGAAAATAGCCGAAAATACACTAGCTGTCATACTTGCTAAAACAGTCGAAATTAAAATACTACCTACTTTCCGAGCCATTTGTTTTTTAGCTAAAACCAATCCTGCATAGTAATGCCGTCCTAAGTAGTAAAAAATATTAGTCAAGCTAGATAAAAAGGCCACGGCTAAAAAATAAAAAATATTTTTCTGTAACAGACTTACTAAAAAATACAACGCTACAAATAAAAAAGCACTGATTAAAATGACATATTTATATCCATATCGGCGACCGATTTTAGTCGCAGGAATACATACTAATATATTAATAGCAAAGGTTAAAATTAAATAAATTAAAATATCGGTAATACTATAATTTAGTTTATATAAAATAACCGGCACAAAAAGTTCGACCGAAAACTTAGCAAACATTGTAAAAAATATAAATAAATTAAATTTAGCATTATCTTTTAATTTAGGCATGATTAATCACCTTTTTTAGTTTGACCAAAATATTTAAAATAATTATAATAATAACCAGGTGACTAAAATGTTTACAAAAACTTCTGATAATAAACGTTATCATACTTTAAATTATTTTTATCAAAATAAATTTAACCAAAAAGTCAGTAAAATAAGTTTAAATGGTAATTTTTCTTGCCCAAATTATCAAAATAATCAAGGTTGCATTTTTTGTTCTTTATCCGGTAGTGGCGATTTTGGAGGCGATAAACATAAATCATTAGAAGAACAGTTTTATGATATTACGCAAAAAATGGCCAAAAAATGGCCCAACTCTTTATACATTGCCTATTTTCAAGCAAATACCAATACCTACGCTCCTTTAGATATTCTAAAAGAAAAATATGAAAAGGTTTTAAAATTACCGAAAGTAGTTGGCCTTGCAATTGCCACAAGAAGTGATGCTATCAGCGATGAAGTATTAAATTATTTAGAAATTTTAAATAAAAAAACATTTTTGACTGTCGAATTAGGTCTACAGTCAATGCATGATAAAACTTTAAAATTAATTAATCGGGGTCACGACCTTCAAAACTTTGAAGAAATGGTTCAAAAATTAAAAGCTCGTCATATTAATGTCGTAGTTCATATTATAAATGGCCTTCCTTATGAGACTAAAGAAGATATGATAGAAACCGTTAAGTATCTAAATAAGTTAAATATTGATGGTCTAAAAATTCATATGCTCTATATTTTGAAGCATACTAAATTGGCAGAGTTATATAAAGAAAAACCATTTCCGGTTTTAACTAAAGAGGAATATATAGATATAGTTTGTGAGCAGCTAACTTACTTAAATGAAAATATTGTAATTCATCGCATTACTGGCGATCCAAAGCCGGAAGATTTAATTGCTCCTCAGTGGTTATTAAAAAAATTCTGCGTTTTAAATGATATAGATAAAGAAATGAAAAAAAGAAACTATTATCAAGGAATAAAAGTTTCTTAAGCTTTTTTACGAACAGTCGGAACAAAATAT
The DNA here is from genome assembly GCA_947626055.1 of uncultured Bacilli bacterium. GTDB lineage: Bacteria > Bacillota_I > Bacilli_A > RF39 > UBA660 > HGM10766. The sequence continues at coordinate 5,198 of CANQQP010000041.1, forward strand.
TTAGCTACTTTGCTTTTATCCCGATTTTGAATGTAGAAAAAACCAATAATGGAAAATACCATGGCTCCTAAGCAATTGACTAATAAATCTTTCATTGTGTCATTGATACCAACATCTAAATAACCATCCTTGATTACATATGTTTTGGCTTTATTATCAGCTTTACCTTCAATCGTTGTTTTCTTAATATCCTTAATTATTAATGGAACGTTTTCCCCACTTGGATTTAATTCTACACTTGATATAGTCTTGACGATTCGATCTTTTTGCATATCTTGTTCAAATATACGATCGGATCCCCATTCAAAAAATTCCCAGACAACACCCACAGTCATTGAAAAACAGAATGCGACTAAACACACGAATATGGGTGACAAATTAATATTAACTTTTTCACTTTGATTTAAAATATCGACTAAAGATAAGCCAATGGCAGCCATTAAAAAGCCGTTTATAGTATGCAGTAAGGTATCCCAATGTTGAAAAGTACCGTAAAAATTTCGCACTTCTCCTAATATCTCTGCACTAAAAATAAATAAAATTATGATTATTTCGAGCACACTAGGCAGTTCTATTTGGAACCTTTTATTAACAAAGGTCGGTATCATAAACAAAACTAAAGTTAAAACGCACAAAAAGACGTTATGATAGTTATGTTGAAATAATTGAAAAACTAAAGAAGCTACGACAAATATTCTGAGTAATAGATAAACAATCATCTTTTTAGTTCTTTTTTTCTTTGTTTTCATAAAGTTAAACTCCTTACTCTTAAATTATACCAAATTATCTAATTATTCGCCAAAAAAAGTAAGGAAAATTAAATTTTTTAAGCATTAAATTATTGACATTGCTTATAATATTAGTATATAATGAATAAGCAATGCCTGATTAGCTCAGTCGGTAGAGCGCACGGCTGTTAACCGTTAGGTCGTAGGTTCGAGTCCTACATCAGG
>CANQQP010000042.1 GCA_947626055.1 uncultured Bacilli bacterium
TTATTTCTCAAGCAAAGTTTATCTTTGTTTGTTATCTTCTAATTTTCAATTGGTATCATTTTAACTAATGATTAACAACGTTTTTATATTATTTTCCAATATCTATAAAACTTTTGGTGAATTATCCTGAACTAAATTTTCTTGAGAATTTATTAATACTGATAACAAATTAGATTTTTGATAATCAAGCTTTGATATATCTATATATTTATTAGTATTTCCGGTAATTATCTGATTTAAAGCACCTCGTACTTTAAATTGGATATTACTCAATTGTTGATTATTAGTAATTAAAATGTCAGCAATGACAACTTTATTTTCATCTACATCATAAACAAAAGCAAAGTCATTATCAATAATTATTTTAGTTGTTAAAGGATTTAAACCATAGTTTATAGCAATTTTACTAACTACATTATTTTCATTTCTCTTTATATTTGTTTGCAAATCATCTAAACTATTTTCAGTTATCATTTCTAATCTTTGTAAAATTAATAATTCTTTTTTGGTAATATTTCGATCAGTATATATAGGATATTTGGAAACATTTAAGCTTTTTTGTTCAACTTTAGTCTTCTTAAGTTCCTGGGTCAAAACTTTTTTCATTTTTTCATAACCAACTTCATTCATATTGTTAGTAATAAAATTATCAAATAAATAATTACCTTTTTTAGCATTTAAATGATTTTCCCCAAAATCCCAAATTTGATAGTCTTCTTTAAATTGATCATATGTCTTGCCTTCAGTTGCCTTTAAAAAGTTTTCAGCTGCTGCCACAAACGAGCCACCATTTTGTAAGATCCAATTTTCAACTCCCACTCCACCTAAACCTCCCTGCGGAATTGCACTATGAGAAGATTTATATACCTCATTTTCTTTTAAGATTTTTTTTGCATATAATATATTAGCAATGACTAAATTATATCTTTGGGGATCTTGTTTTTTGATGGAATTTAAGCGATCTTGCAAAGCCATATCGGTTGAATAATTTATCTTATCAAGTTTTTGTGTAAAAGAAATATCTATGTCCACTTTTTCATCAAAATCAGCAAATTTAACTCCTTTATGGCGAAAATCACCATTGGCATAACCTTTTTCATCTACACTTTCAAATTCACTTTCAATTGCTTTTTTTATAGTTTCTAATTTTTCATTATCCATCATTATTGCCTTATCTAAGCGCATCATAAAGTCAAAATCTCCATCGTTAATGGCATTTGTTCCTCTTCCCGTTGAGCCAGTATCAATTAACTCTACTATCCCTTCTGTTAGTTCACCATCAATCTTAGTTTTTAAGGAAAGATTTAAACTAGCTAAAGCTTTTTGAATATGATTATTTATAATATTTCTTTTTACTTGGGTATTAAGGTTATTTTGTTCTATTTTTTGCACAATGTTATTAATTTCGGAATTTATTAACTTTTTATCATCAGCAAAATTATAATTTTGGCAATCATAATAACTTAATCCTGACATTTTACTTCTTAAATTATCATATTCTTCTGGAGTAAATACTAAATTTTCGTGAATGTCAAATACAGGAATATAAAAACCATTTCGAGCTATTTCAAAACCGATTTTAGGGTCTTGATTTTTTACTATAATATAATCAATACATGATGATGGAAAACCTGTTCTAATTCCATAATGATCTATTCCCACTACCCCAGTGTAAAAAGCTTCTAATTTAGGATTTTTAAAATCATATATAGGCGCTGCAACACTTTGATTATCTTCTTTTATACTTGTTCTGGTAATATCAAAACGATTATCATTTTTTAAAACAAACCAAATAGATCCATAATTATCTGCCTCTGTTTCCCTAAGTTGTTCTTCTAAAGTTGTATGTTCATTTAAAATCATTGACACATCTGTATCTAAAGGTGTCGCATCACTATCGGCAGATGAACCTAAAAATTCTTTAGAATTACAACCGTTTTGTAATATATCCCCTAAATATTCAGCATCTATTCCTTTAATAAAATCCCCTTTATTTAAAACTATTTTCCTTTTGGCTAGTTCTCTTCCTCTTTGATCAGCCTCTAAAACTGCTTGATTTAAAATATCTTTTGCTTCTTTTAAACTATCTATACCAGCAAAATGACAATACATACTAATAATTCTATCAGGTAAACTGCTCGTTACAACTCCGTTTTTAGTAAATAATTGTTTTAAAATTTGAATATCATTTAAAGTATTTCCGGTCGTATTATATGGATTAGTTTGACCTAATTTGCTACTATTAAATAAAGTAGCCAAATGATTTACATAAATATCTAAAATTTGTTTATCATCACTAGACAATTCAGCAAATTGTCTAGTACCATTACTAATACTTTCAAATAAGTTACTACCACTTTCTAAATTATTAATATAATCTCTTAAATTACGATTGTTTGAACCAAAAGCTGATTTTAGTAAATCCGAAAAAATTATGATATTTTTACTACGAGTTTTAGAGTTTTGAATAATAGGAGATAATGCTGTTACATCTGGATTTAATATTTGAAAGACATTATATATCTTAGCAACATAAGGTAAGTTGTTTTTTAAAAATATATCTTCTATATCTTCGATTTTTTCTAAAGATTCGACAGGATTATCTAATTTTAAATTATTAATAAGTTCTTTTTTAATTCTAATAATTTCACTAGAATTAGAATAAATTATTTTTTTAACTATCTGGCTTAAAGTTTCTAATTTGTCTTCAGAAATATCTTGGTAACTATTATCTTCTTTGAAAAAATCACATAATTCTTGATTATTAGTACTAATTATTATTTCAATAAATTTTCTTTCTCTTTCATTAAAGTTAGAAAATTTTTCTAAAATATTTTTATCATATTTTAAATTTGCAATGTAAGAATTAATTAATACATCAATTTTATTAGAACAATTTGCTAAATTAGTTAAAAACAATTCAAAATTAGTTCCAGTATAATATTGAATCAAAGAAGAATATTCTTGAGGAATACTTAAAAAATATTTATCGCTTTTAGAAAAAAGTTTTGCTCCTTTTTCATACAAAGAATTTATAAATTCTGGACTTTGAGTACTTTTACATTTTTCTAACAAATTTAAATATAAATCAACGTTATTTCCTTGATAATACTCTATTAAATGTGATTGATTAAAAGGTAAATATTCATAAAATTTATCACGAGCAGTTTCATCATTCAGTGTGTCATAGTAAAAGTATAAAGCTGTTTTTTCAAGATTATTATTTACTTCATTTTGAATTTCTTTATAACTTTTTCCACAATTTGCAAAATATTTATCAAAGTAATCTTCTTGCAAATTAGTTGGTAGATTATCTATAACACTAAATAAATTAACGTAATATTTATTAAAATTTTGATTATTATTATATTTAAATTTTTCTAAAATATTATTATTTAAAAAATCAATTATAGTGTTATTATCAAAATTTTTAAGAATATACTTTAAATAATAATTTAGATTATCTATTTCATTAAAATTATTGATACAATAATTAAACAGGTTTAAAGAACACTCATAACTATTATCATTATTATTTTTGATTAGTCTATCTAATAATATTTCTAATTCTGTCGCCTTGTAATAATGTTGTCTATTATTATTTATAATTAAATTTAATAATTCTTGATCTTGGATTACCTCTAAAATCTCAGTATTATCAAAAAGAGCAATTAAGTTATTAATATCTTTACTATTTAATACTTCTTTTATTCTATTTTTAAAAGAATCATTTGTTAAATACTTATCTTTTAAAATAGAAAGTATATTTGATAAATCTAATACACCTATATCCGAATAGTTATCATCTAATGAAGATAAAAGATCTAAAAGATCTTTATTATTCAATTTAGCTACTATATTTTCATATAAAGAACAATTAAGTTCATCATAATCAGCATATTCAGGATTTTCATCTCCAAAATCATACTGTAAAAGAAATCTATTTAGAAATTTAGGATTTTGAAGTTGTTTATTAAATCTTTTATCTTGTACTAACTTCATTATTAGATTATCACTTAAATTATTAAGAAAATCGCGATTATATTTTTTTAATTTTCCTTTGGCTATATTTTTTAAAAATGTATCTATTTTCCTTTGTTCAAAAAAATCTTGAAACATATAATCCACCCAATTTCTTCTTTTAAATAATTAAATCATCTTCCATGGTAAAGACAACATTTTCATTTATCCATTCTTTTCTTGGTTCGACTTGTTCTCCCATTAAAACTTTAACTCTTTTTTCAGCTAATGCCGCATCAGTTATACTTACTTTAATTAAACTTCTTTTTTCAGGATTCATGGTGGTGTTTTCTAACTGATCAGCATTCATTTCGCCTAAGCCTTTAAAGCGTGAGATACGATAACCGGTTTTATCTTTAATAAAGTCTTTAACATCATCCTCACTCCAAAAATAATTATACTTCTTATCTTTAGTAATAACATTAAATAAAGGTGGATTGGCAATATAAAGTTTTCCTTGCTCTATTAAACCGCGCATGAAACGGAAGAAAAAAGTTAAAAGCAAAGTTTGAATATGGAAACCATCGACATCGGCATCACACATAATTATAACTTTATCATAATTAGATTCCGAAGCATCAAAGTTGTTTCCATAACCAGCACCAATTGTATGAATCATTGTATTAATTTCTTCGTTTTTCAATATATCTTCAATAGAAGCTTTCTCCGTATTAATAATTTTACCTCTTAAAGGTAAGACAGCTTGGAATTTTTTATCACGGGCTTGTTTCGCAGAACCACCGGCAGAATCTCCTTCAACTAAGAAAAGTTCATTAATTTTGGGATTTTTGCTCTGAGCTGGTGTTAGTTTTCCCGATAAATTTTTTTCTAACTTATTTTTACCTTTGCCATTTCGGGCTTCTTCTCTGGCTTTACGAGCCGCTTCTCTGGCAATTTTACTCTTTGTTGCTTTATCAATAATCGTTAAAGCAATTTCTTTATTTTCTTCTAAAAAGAATTTTAAATTATCATAAACAACACTCTCGACCGCACTTCTTGCTTCAGGTGTTCCCAATTTTCCTTTTGTTTGGCCTTCGAATTGGAGCTTAGCTTCTGGTACTTTTAAGTTAATGACCGCTGTAAGACCCTCACGCACATCGCTACCGTCAAAATTACCATCTTTACCTTTTAAAAGACTATTAGTTTTAGCATAATCATTGAATGCTTTAGTAATGCCAGTTTTAAATCCTACTTCGTGAGTTCCGCCATCACTAGTTTTGACATTATTGACAAAAGACATAATACTTTCATTGTAAGCATCCGTATATTGTAAAGCTACTTCTATTTCAATATCGGATTTTGTGCCTTTGAAATTAATTACTTTATGTAAAGCTTTCTTCGATTCATTCATGTATTCTACAAAACTAATTAAACCATCTTCATAGTAATATTTTGCACTGCGCTTGTCTTCTTCATCTATGACTTCAATAGTTAAACCACTAAGTAAGAAAGCACTTTCTTGCATTCTTTCACAAATTGTTGTATAAGAAAAATGACAATTTTTAAAAATATCTAAATCTGGCGTAAAAGTAACCATAGTTCCCGTTTTTTTTGTTTCACCAATTGTTTTTAAAGGACTATCAACTTTTCCTCCATCTTTAAAACGAATATTAGAAATTAAACCATCTCGATAAATAGTGACGTCCATACTTTTAGATAAAGCGTTAACAACACTGGCTCCAACACCATGTAGGCCCCCACTTACTTTGTACCCAGCTTCACTAAATTTTCCTCCCGCATGTAAAACAGTATAAATAACTTCCGGGGTACTTTTGCCACTCTCATGCATACCGATTGGCACACCACGACCAGTGTCACAAATTGTAATTGTATCATTTTTATGTAATATTATTTTTATATAATTACCATACCCATTTATTACTTCATCAATAGCATTATCAACAATTTCCCAAACTAAATGATGTAGTCCTCTTTTATC
>CANQQP010000043.1 GCA_947626055.1 uncultured Bacilli bacterium
GCTATGACTATTTAGGTGAAGATCGTACTATCGATACTCACGTTAAAACATTACGTAACAACTTGCAAAAATACCGCAAATTTATTATAACAATAAGAGGAATGGGGTATAAGTTTGAATATAAAAAATAAAAGTATTAATTTTCAAACAATTTGTTATTTAGTTGTCTTTTCCACTACTATTCTTCTAGCTTTATGGTTTTTTCAAATTCTTTTTTTAAGAGTATTTTACGAACGCTATCAAATAAAAACTATGCAAAAAATTTCTCAAGAAATTCAAAAATATGATGATAATGATTTGTTGGAATTAGAAGAATTAGCTTATGAAAATGATATATGCATTGAACTTGATTTAGGCAGTGAGGCTTTGAGTTTTAATACGAAAATGCCCACTTGTATTTTAAATAGTTCTTCTTCATTATTAGAAAACTATAAATATGAATTACTAAATATGAAAAAAGATATTAACACCTTAAAATTAGTGAATAAAAAATATGAAGTCAAGGGCTTACTTTCGGCTATTAAAAAAGACGATGGAATAATCTATGCTTATGCTAATCTCGAAGATGTTCATGCCACTTCTATTGTGTTGCGTAATCAACTAATTTATATTACCTTACTAGCCATTATTATATCTTGTTTACTTGCTTTATATATTTCGAAAAAACTAACTAGACCCATCGTTGATATTACTAAGAAAGCCAAGAATTTAGGAAACAAAAATCTTGAATTTACAAAAAGTGGGATTAGAGAAATAGATGAATTAGCCGAAAATCTTAACAACGCCAATATGGAAATAATGAAAATAGATGAATTACGTCGAGATTTAATGGCCAATGTTTCTCACGATTTAAAAACACCTTTAACAATGATTAAAGCATATGCCGAGATGATTCGCGACTTTTCTTATAAAGATAAAGACAAGCGCGATAATCATTTAGCCATTATTATTGATGAAACTGATCGTTTAAATATGTTAGTTAATGATATCCTTTTATTATCCAAAGCTCAAGCTCGTGTGGAAAGTTTAAAAATAGAAGAATATGATTTAATTAAAGAGATAAAAGGCATTTTAAAAAAATATGAAATAATGAAAGAAACAGAAGATTACAAACTTACCCTTATAGCTCCTGCTAAAGTCAAAGTCAAAGCTGATAAGAATAAACTAAATCAGGTTATTTATAACTTAATTAATAATGCCATTAATTATACGGGAAAAAATAAAGATGTCATTATTGAGGTAGTCAAGCAAAATACCAGTTATTTAATAGCTATTAAAGATAGTGGCAAAGGCATAAAAAAAGAAGAAATCAATTATATTTGGGATAAGTACTATAAAAATGAAAAAAATCATCAACGTAATGTCGTGGGCACGGGCTTAGGTTTATCAATCGTTAAAGCAATTTTAGAAGAACATAAATTTAAGTATGGTGTTAAAAGTCAAAAAAATAAAGGCACAACCTTTTATTTTGAAATACCTAAATAATTCACTTATTCTTCACCATATTATCATAATTGGGATTTATACTGGTAATAGTAAAGGAAGGTGAATAATAACTAGAAATTAAATTTTCAAGCTACTACAAACAAAATTTATAAAATATAAAAACACACCTAAAAAAGTATTGAAATTCCTCAATACTTTTTAAGTGTTATTTTTTAATGCGGCGATAAATTTTTAATAAAGTTGGTAAAACTTTATACCAAAAAGGTTTATTGACTAAGTCAAATTCGCCTAAAAATTCGATATATTCGCCCCCAAATTTGCGTTTAAACTCATGTAAGCCCGCTAATTTTTTATAAGTAGTTTTAGGATCACCGACTGTTCCGAATAAATCAAAAAATTTTAAGCCTTTATCAATTGCATCATTTAAAGCTTCATAGTAACAGCGATTAACGGCAAAAGTTCTTTCCCCTAAATTATCATTACCTAAGTATAAAAGCCAAGAAGCGTAATTTGTGTAAGTTACAGCAGCCGAACAAACAATTTTGCCTTTTGGGTATTGTTTGGCATATGGCTTAAAAATTTCTAAATCTTTTTCTAAACGTTTCACACGATCTTGGGCATCAGCTAAGTTTTTCTTTTTAATTTCCCCATTTTTAATTTTGGCTTTTAAATCCTTTAATTCGTCTTTATCTTTCTTAATTATTTTATCAGGATATAAGCGAATATTTAAAAGTTTAACATGCCCAGATTCATGAAAATGTTTATAAAAACTGCGATAGTAATCATAAGAATAAGCATGGAAACCATCTTTTTGAGCATTGTTTAAAATTAAATCATGCATTATATCGATGTCATTTCCTTCTTCTATTTCTAAATCATAACTATAACTTCTTTTAATAGTATTTAAGTAAGTTTTCGAAATATTTTTAATAATTTCATCTTTATCTTTGTTTAAATGCACGCGGATTGTATAACGGGGTTGATTACCTTCATATAATTTATAAAAACCTTTATGAATAAAACCCTTTTTAATAAAATTATCAAAAATATCTTTATTATTTTCTCCAGCAATTCGCTCGGCGTTTTCATTAATATCTTGATATTTAACACCGGGGTCAACTTTTAAATAAATCGCGTTTTCTTCTTTTAAAAACTTTTTTAAACTTTCTGCAAAAAAAGTAAATAATTCTTCATTGTGATAATCAATTACAAAACCACGCGGAGCATAAAAATAGCACATATTTAAAGGGGTTGTTCTTTTTAATAAAAGAGCACAAGCTAATATTTTATTTTTATCATCTTTAACTCCTACATAGCAAGGAATTAAGCCGCGCCCATCTTTTTGAGTTTGCCCCCATTCATAAGATTGCAAAAAATGAGCTTCCTTTTGTGATTCAAAAAAATTTTTATATTCTTTTTCACTTAAATTTTTAATAAACTTCATGATTCGTTCACCATTAAGTATTTTACCACGAAATTAAATAATAATTAAGTATTTGCCAAAATTCTCTTTTTATTTTGTAAAAGTATGTTATAACATTATACAGATACAACATTAAGATTATTAAAGTATTGCAAGACATTGTTAATTACTTCTTGAATTGGAATATTTAACCAATTGACTTTGGGATTATTTAGTGTTATTAAATATCTTTTAGAACTTAAAATTTGATTTAATCTTGAGATAATATCGGAAATATTATTTTCTTTCATGTTAGGATCATTAAATATTAAAATTTCCAAACATCTTTTTAATTTTAATTTATCAATTCCCGCAACATTAATTAAATAATAAAAATCAAATAAATCTTTGTATCTTGTAGATCTAAATCCCAGTTTTAATAATGACTTCAATTTTTCAGTGAGAATCTGTTCTTTGGAATTAATTAATAAGTTGGTATTTTGATTAAATATATCTAAACTAAAACAATATTCATCTTGTTCAATATCAAACTGTTTATGAACTCCTATATCTAACTTAGTATTTATACTGTTACCAAAAGAATCAGCAAGTTTTATATTAACTCTTTTTCCATCGTAATCTTGATGGTGTAATTTCTTTATGGATCCATTAATTTTAATTTCAATATTATCACTTGCACCATTAAGTTTATCAATAAAATTTTTAATTGAATCATCATCTAAAGAATATTTAATAAAGTCTAAATCAATATCACGAGTTGCGCGACGAATATCTTTAGATATAAAGTGCATAACAACGCCACCCTTAATAGTAATATGATTTTTGAAACTACTATTAGATATTTTGAAAAGTATTATATCTTGGCATACTTTAGAACTAGCATATGTATAATCATAGCCAGTATTAATATACTCACTAATCAATTTTTCTAAATTCATTTAAAATACCTCTCTTTGTAATGCTTCTGATAAGTTAAAATCATTTTTAAAAAGCGCCAAATATTCTTCGATTTTCTGCATATCTAATTCATTAGCTATTTCCCTATAATTAGATATAATTTCTTTGTAGTAATCAAAAGGTATTTGTTTTCTTTTTCTGATTAGTTCTACAAGTAATCTTTCTTTATTATAAATATTTACAGAACATTCATTAATTTTAATGCTTTCTTTTCCAGTATTTAATCTCTTCTTATCATTAAATATTTGAACAATTTTTTCGTTCTTAATCGTGCGATAATTACTGGGTGTTGCCAGATATATCTTGTTTGGTATAACATCGGTTAAATCATAAAAGTAGAAAGCAGAATCCATTGTAATAACCCCTGAGGGATATTTTTTAGAATAAAGAAGTATTGGATCAACTACTTTTTTATTTGAATAAATTCCGTTTTCAATTTTGTATATTTCTTTATTGTTAAGTGCTTTCTGGATATTATATCTAGTGCCATATTTTTCTAAAAGTTCCTTATATGAATAAATCATTGTTATCACCTCTTTATCATTTTAACATAATGTCGGGTAAATTTCAACAAATTACCCGACATTATGAAAATATTTTTTTTGTTTAAATTTATTAAAAAAATTAGTAACCGATAATTTTTTACAATATCTAGTAAATTAATTTTTTTTATGTTATACTCTTAAAAGACAAGGAAGAGGACATATGCGCAAAAAGGCAATGACATTTGTTTTTTTATTAATGATTTTAGATGTGACTTTAATTGTGATAAGACTAAGTAATCCCTCACATGCTTTTCAAGAAGAAACATCAGATAAATCACGAATTAAACAAATAAAAACGGCGGATGAAGTTACTTCAAGTACGGAAAAAATAGATCAAAATTATTATTTAGATTTAGTTTCTTTAGAAACTAATCAGGAAACTTTGGAAATAGCTAACAATAATTTTGCCATTCCCGAAGATTTAAAGACTGATTTAATTAATACCTTTAAAGATTATAAAAATGGCTCTTCTTTTTTAGTTGTTAGTTTAACAGATGGCATGGCTTTTGGTTATAATATTGACCAGTCTTATTCTTCAGCTAGTACTATTAAAGCTGCGTATGCACTCTATTTATATAAATTACTTGCTGATCAAAAAGCAAATTTTAATGATGAGATTGCTTATGAAGCTAAATTTTATAATAAAGGGACAGGTATTGTTAAAGATAGTCCTTATGGTACGGTTTATACCGTTAAAGATTTAATTTATAATATGATTCATGAAAGTGATAATTCAGCGTATTTAATGCTTTTAAATAAATATAAATGGGATGGATTTAACGAGATGTTAGATGACTTAGGAACCCCAGAAATCCATTTAAGTAATACTTCAAGATGGGGTAAATTAAGTTGCCGTAGCAGTGCAATTATTTGGCAAGAAATTTATCGTTTTAGTAAGACCGATCAAGAAGGAAAAGAATTATATGATTTATTTTTAAATGCCAAATATAATTATTTTAAAGAAGTATTACCAGAAATCGAAAGTGCTAGCAAAACAGGTTTTACTCCAACTGTTGTTCATGAAACGGGTATTATTATGGATAGTGATAATCCTTATATTGTCATTATTTTATCGAATACAGGGGGAAACAATGATATGGCTTACGCTCATATTAAGACGGCTATTTCTAAAATAGCTCCTATCATGCAACAATATAAAGAATATAATAATAAAGAAAAATAAGACTTATCAGATGATAAGTTTCAGACTGTTGACAAACGAAAAATTTGAAAACAGTCTTTTTAAAATAAAAAAAATATAATATAATGAATGAGTAA
>CANQQP010000044.1 GCA_947626055.1 uncultured Bacilli bacterium
ATTTGCTCAATTTATCAAAATTACATCTAAAAAAGTAGTATATTCATTTTGAATATACCACTTTGTCAACAATCTGAAAGTTATTTTGATGTATCAAAATAACTTTACAATTAAAAATATTTTCATTGTTGACTATCCAAAATTAAATAATTATAATAATTTTTAAATTGATGGAGGAAAGTTCCAAATGATTGATGAAAAATATTATAATAAATATCCTAATACTTATCAGGTTTTAAATGTAATACGGGATAACCACTACCAGTTATTTAAAGAAGACTTGAGTTTTAATGGTGATAATAAATTAAAGTTTTTTGGCTGTATGGAAACAAATATTTATGTTTTTTTCATACATGCAAACATTTTGGCAAAGTAGGAGATAAGAAAAAACTTCTAACTATAGCTTTAGAAAGTGGAAATCTAAAAAGCAAAGACAAATATTGTTATTTTAGCTTAAATCAAAAAGTATTTACTGAAGATAATGAAGAATTAATTTTAAAATTTCTTAAAAATTGTTTTGAACAGATAACTACTAGGATATTTAATACAGTATTAACCAGAAATGAGGAAATTTATTTTATATATATACCTTTTGATAAACCTACGCAACATCAGGAATTATGTTCAACTAATGATAAATATTTTTACTCTAAAGAACAATTTATTTATTTTATGACTAGATTATTTGACAATCAATGTTTTTATATTAATTATATTAGTGATGAAATTTTATCGAGACTTAATGATGATGAAAAAATATGGCTTAATTTATTAATTCAAAGATCCTTAGATATTGAGGCAGGGCCAAAATTAAAATATAGTATTTTTAACAAATAAAAACTGCAATTAACATTGCAATTTTTTTATTTATCGGTTGAACCAAAGCCACCAGTTCGTACTCCTTCGGCATTATCATTATCAACAGTTAAAAATTTTTGAAAAATAACTTGGCCGATGACATCGCCTTTTTTTACTTCAATGTCATGATCGGTAAAATTAAAATATTGAAAGTAAAAGTGGCCATCATTATTTTCATTACCATAATAATCGGCATCTACAATCCCAATACTATTAGCCATTACAAAGCCTTTTTTCGGTCCACTGCTCCGATTAGCTAGCATATACCATTCATCATTACCACAATAAGCTTTTAGACCTGTGGGAATTAAGGAAGGCTTAATACCTGGCTTATACATTGGAATTATCATATCCTCTGCTGCTTCTACATCATATCCGGCGGCATGAGCAGTACTTCTTTTGGGAAGATGTATATCTTTATCTTCCCATCCTTTTGCTATTTCAAAACCTCTTGTTCTCATTAATTACTCCTATTCATATAATACAATTTTCTTTTCTTTTAAAGATTTTTGAACATCAATAACTCTTTGATTTTCAGAACCACAATACTTTAAAGTAGGATTATGAAGTTTATCAACATATTGACCATCGACTAAAACATCGACATAATTTAATACTTCTTTTCCTTTTAAATCTTTATCAAAAAGGAATCCACTCCATATCCATAAAGTTTTATGAGGGAATTTTTCCTTAAAAGCTTTAGCTAGTTTAGTAGTTCCCTCAATATTATTAGGATGAAGTGGTTCGCCTCCTAAAATAGATAACCCCTCAATATAATCTTTTTCACATAGTTCTAAAACTCGGTTGATTTTTTCTTGGGTAAATTCTTTACCCCCATTAAAATCATGAGTTTCCGGATTAAAACAATTTTTACATTTAAAGGCACATCCTTGCATAAAAATAGATACTCTAACGCCAGGTCCGTTAGAGATATCCATTTTGCGGATTTTATTATAACGCATAATTATTCCTCATCGTCATCTTTATTATCGACATGAATAACGCGTTCTTTGATTTCTTGCGTACGACCTTTATTCCAGAAGTTAGCTCCAATATAACCACAAGTACGACGGGCAACATTCATTTTGTCATGATCACGATTTCCACAGTTAGGACAATACCATTCTAAATTATCATCAATTAAGATTTCGCCTGTATAACCACATTCATGGCAGTAGTCTGACTTTGTATTTAATTCGGCATACATAATGTTGTTATAAATAAACTCAATAATTTCTAAGACAGCATCCAAATTATTTTCCAAATTTGGTGTTTCCACATAAGATATTGCTCCTCCTGGAGAAAGTTTTTGGAATTCGCTTTCTAATTTTAATTTACTAAAAGCATCAATTTCTTCAAAAACGGGAACATGATATGAATTAGTAATATAATCACGATCCGTAATGCCTTTTATTACACCAAAACGTTCTTTAAGGCATTTAGCAAATTTGTAAGTAGTAGATTCGATTGGTGTACCATAAACACTATAATCTATATCTTCGGCTTCTTTCCATTCTTTACATTTATCATTTAATCTTTGCATAACGGCTAAGCCAAATTCTTTGCCTTCGCCATTATCTGTATGAGAATGACCAGTCATATATTTAACACACTCATAAAGACCTGCGTATCCTAAAGAAATAGTTGAGTAACCATGATGTAATAATTCGTGGATACTTTCGCCTTTTTTAAGACGAGCAAGAGCTCCATGTTGCCATAAAATTGGGGCAACATCACTAGTTACATTGCTTAATCTTTTATGTCTAATTTGTAAGGCTCTATGGCATAATTCTAATCTTTCGTCTAAGATTTCCCAGAATTTATCCATATCTTTATCACTAGATAAAGCGGCATCTACTAAATTAATAGTAACAACTCCTTGATTAAAGCGTCCATAATATTTAGGTTTGCCATTTTCATCAACATAAGGAGTTAAGAAAGAACGACATCCCATACAAGGATAACATTGGCCATTACCATTTTTATCAATCTTAAGTTGTTTCATTATTTTTTCAGAGATATAATCTGGAACCATACGTTTGGCAGTACATTTGGCAGCAAGTTCAGTTAAATAATAATATTTACTGTCTTTATGAATATTATCCTCTTCTAAAACATAAAGAAGTTTTGGGAAAGCTGGCGTAACATAAACGCCTTTTTCATTTTTCATTCCTACTATACGTTGTTTTAAAACTTCTTCAATAATCATTGCTAGTTCTTCTTTGTATTCATCTGTTTCACCTAAGTACATACAAACACTTAAGAAAGGAGCTTGACCATTAGTTGTCGTCATCGAATTTATTTGATATTGGAAAGTTTGAACACCATCGGTAATTTCTTTAGCTAAATCTTCCTTGGCGTATTTTTCACAATCAGCTTTGCTAAATTTACGATCTTTATATTTTTTTAGGTAACGATTGTAACTGTCTCTTACGAAAGGGGCAAGATGGGTCAAAGTAATAGTACAACCACCATATTGAGAAGAATTTACAGAAGTTATAAGTTGCGTAGCAATAGTAACGGCTGTCCAGAAACGATGAGGTCTTTCAATCATAACACCATTAATATTAGTACCATTTTGCAACATGTCATTTAAATCTATTAAATCACAATTATGCAAAGCATTTTGGGCAAAGTAATCAGCATCATGGAAATGAATTACGCCCTCATCATGAGCTCTGACTATATCGCTAGGAAGTAAGAATCTTCTTGTGATATCTGTACTCGTGATACCAGCAAGATAATCTCTTTGGGTCGTAACGACTTTAGCATTTTTGTTAGAGTTTTCCGTATTCCAATACTCACTTTCACCATCAATTAATTCTTTAATTGCTAAATCCGTAGTATTAGCTTTGCGAACTAATTCCCTTGTGTATCGATAGGTAATATATTTTTTAGCTAAAGTATATTTTCCGATTGACATTAATTTTCTTTCAATAATATCTTGAATATCTTCAACTAAAATTCTTTTTTTACCTAAGCCTTCTATATATTTAATAATATTTTTTATTTGAATGCTAGAAGCTTGATCTTCTTCATCAACTTCTTGATTTGCTTTCATTATTGCATTTTCTATTTTTTCAGGTGAATAGTCAACTATATGACCATCTCTTTTGATTATTTTCATAACTACTACCTCTACTTTCTAAGTTAAGTATAGCATCATTATTTTTAAACTTAATGTTGCAATTGCAACATTAACGAAAAAATGTTAAAATTTTTTTAAGAGGTGTAAATATGAATTATTTATTTGAAAATATAAATGCGAGAAATCAAGGGAAAATTTTAAAATTATTAGAAGCAGAGTACTTGACACTTCCTAAAAATGTCAATTTATTTACAATTATTTCTAGTGATTCATTTTTAGGCTTGGTGAGAACGGGAAATTTGCAAATTGTTAAAAATGACTATAGTGGTAATCGTACTATTGTAGAAGATTTAAATGAAAATGCTGTTTTTGGTTCTATAATTACCAATTTAAATAGTACGGAATATGAAGTTATCGCTAAGGAAGAAACTAAAATTATCTTAATTGATTACAATCGCTTATACCAAAATGATTATAGTAAATATGAATACTATAATGAATTCATGAAAAATCTCTTAAAAATCTTAACTGATAAAATCGAAGAGCGTAATCAAAGAATTGAAATTTTAACTAAAAAAACAATTCGTAATAAACTTTTGGAATACTTTAGAATGCTTGCCAAAAAAATGGGAACCCGCACTTTATATTTGCCGTTTTCATTTACGGAGCTTGCTGATTATCTTGCTGTCGATAGATGTGCCATGTCTAGAGAATTAAAATATATGAAAGAAGAAGGTTTTATTAAGATATCCTCAAGAAGAATAACTTTAATGTATTAATCACCAAATAGTAGCCTTTACATAAATTATTATATAAAGGAAAAAGAGGGGAAATTTATGAATGCTGAAAATAAAAGCCCTAATTACGATTTAAATGCTTATGGTATTGAAAGCCTTTTGAACTCTGCCAATGATTGTGATCCTAGTTGTGCCAATAAAAATTTTGTTGGTCCCACCGGACCGCAAGGACCCCAAGGGGAAAAAGGTGAACCTGGTCCGCAAGGAATACAAGGCCCAACTGGTCCAACAGGTCCCGCTGGACCAATGGGATTAGAAGGTCCAATGGGGGAGGCTGAAACCCTTAGTGTGGGAGCAGTTACAGTAGCTGCTGATGATGAGGATGTCGAGATAATTGATAGCAAAAATGGTTTAAATCATATATTAAGCTTTGTTTTACCTAAAGGTCACGATGGAAAAGATGGTGCTCCTGGTCCCCAAGGACCCCAAGGGGAAAAAGGTGAGG
>CANQQP010000045.1 GCA_947626055.1 uncultured Bacilli bacterium
TATTATACATCAAATCCTAGTAATGTATTAACAATAGAAGGAACAGTAAGTAAGAAGATAAATATAACATTATTAAGTAGAGAAAATGGTAAAATAGCAGGATTAAATTTTGCAACAGCACAAACAGATTATGGAACTTCAACAGGTGCTTTTATATTAGAACCAGACCCAGGATACCAATATAAAGGTATAACATGTAAAGAAACTAATAATAGTAATACAGATGTAACAAGCAAGGTTAGTGTATCATTTTCAAACAACACTTTGAGAATAACCCCAAGAACAGTAAATGATGTAACATGTACAGTAGAGTTTGAAGCAATACCAACATTAAAAGAAAAAATATTAGCAGCATATACTCCTAAAAATAATATACCAGATTTCAAAACTTCATTGCCAAGCGGATATGAATCAAATAATGAAGTAGTCAGTAAAAGTGGCCTATATAAAGCTCAAGATGATGATGGCTTATCTTATTATTTTAGAGGTAAAATTGATAATAATTACGTAAGATTTGGGTATGGAAAAATAGCGACAAGTTCGGAATGGACTGAAACTTCATTATTATGGCGCATAGTGCGAATCAATGGTGATGACAGCATTAGATTAATATTGCATGGACCGATTTATGCTGATTCAAATCAATTTAATAATAATGATAATCTTGAAAAATATGTAGGGTACACATATGATACATCTTCCCCATGTACAAAATCAAATCCATGTACAAGTAATTTTAATGGTAATAACTTTAACAATAATCGTGGATTAAATAGTACAATCAAAAATACTTTAGAAACATGGTATATAAACTATTTAAAAAGTTATGATAATTATATATCTTATGGTAGATTTTGTAATGATACTACTAAAAATCGTACGGTAGAATCAAATATATATTATGGAGAAAATTCCACAGGTTATAATCCAAAATTAACTTGTCCAGATACTTCTGAATTATATGGTGGAAATTATAAATTAAAAATAGGGTTATTAACCAAAAATGAATTTGTTATGGCGGGTGGAGCGTATATTGATGATCAAACAAAGCCTGACAATAGGGATAATTATTTATTTCAAGATGCAAATATTACAACAATTGGTGGTTTTTGGCTTATGTCACCGGATGGTTTTTCTTCTTCTAAAGCTCGCACTAATGTTGTTGATTATTTATATGATAGTTTAGGTTCAGTTGATGTTACATCCACTAAATCACCTTATAATTATCAAAAGCTATTAATAAAACCTGTTATTAATTTGAAGCCAGGAATATATTTTTCATCAGGAACTGGAAGTATTGATGATCCCTATGTAGTTAGAATCAATTAAAATAGTTTTAATGGGAGTAGTTTATAGTAGAACTCAACGAGATCCTTTTGTAATAAGAACTAAATTTACTTTGTTTCTTTATTATGTAAATAAGTGGTTGGTAATTGTAAATTGCTAAATAAAATAAGATATAGTATAATAATGTTCAGAAAAAGAGGTTATTTTATGAAGCAATTTTATAAAGAAAATAGAGTGTTTTCTATTTTAATGCTTATTGTAGCAGTATGTCTTGTATTAATTATAGGGGTAATGTTAAAATATTTTTTCTTTGGAAATAGTTCTAGTCCTTATGGAGATCGATTAAAAGATGCGAAAAAATATAAGATAAGCGAAAGTAGTGAAAAAGAAATTGTCTCAAGTTTAGAAAGTGATGAGGCAATTAAAAAAGTAGATTTTCATGTAAGTGTTCGTACTATCTATATTACAATTGACTTTAATCCAGGTACAGTCTTGGTCGACGCGCAAAGTAAAGCTGTAGCTATTCTCGAGAAATTTAGCGAAGCACAAATGGGATATTATGACATTGAGTTTATTTTAAAATCTGAAGCTTCCGAAAATGCAGAAGGGTTCACAATTATGGGGGCTAAAAATGTCAATGGTACTAATATTGTTTGGAACAATAATAACAATGGAGAATAGTGAGGAATAATCATGAAAAAAAACAAAAAGAAAATAATAGGTTTTGCCGTTGTTTTAGTTATTGTTATCATCGCTGCTTTAGTAATAATTAATTTAATGAAAGATGAAAATCGTCTTAATGTTTTTGAAAAACAATGGATAAATAATAATAGCAACCAAGTTCAAAATATTGGGGTAAAGAATAATGTAAATGTCTTTGGCAATGATGGGATTGGAGTTTTTTATGACTTTATTACTGATTTTGCCAATGAGTATAATCTTAGTATAAATCCTACACCATATTCTGACAATAAATCAACGGAAGCTATTTATTTCCGTCTTACAACTAAAAAAAGTGCTAACGATTTAGTTTTATACCAGGATCATTTTGTTTTAATTGGTAAAAAAGATATTGCCATAAATAGCATTTATGATTTGCAAAATCGTAAAGTAGGAATTTTAAATAGCTATTTACAATTAATCAGCAATTATTCAGAAAATATTAATAATCTTTCTTTTACCCAATATAAAGATAAAGAACAATTACTTAACGAATTTAATGAGCAACAAAATATTAATTATATTTTAGTGCCTCTTACAGAATATTTAGATACTATTTTAGAAGATGAAAATTACATTAATCTTCATCTTTCGGATATCCCAATCTATTATACTGTATATGAAAAAGATCCTAAAGATACATTTAGCTCTATAATTAAAAAGTATTATAATTCTTGGAAAGATGAAAATTTCCAAAATGCTTATGATAAGGAATTGTATGATTTCTTTTGTGATGAGTTGGAAATAACTGATGAACAAAAGGATAAATTACACAATAAGACCTATAATTATGGATTTATTGAAAATCGACCTTATGAAACTTTATCAGGTTCAAAATATGGCGGAATTATTAATATCTATTTAGATAGCTTTAAAAACTTTAGTAATACTGATATAAAATATACAAGATATAAGAATAAAAATAATTTAGTAAGAGCTATAAATAAAAAAGATATCGATTTATATTTTAATTTCTTTAATATTAATAGTGATTTTAATGATGTTAAAACTTTAATGAATTTATCTTTTGTTATTGCAATACCAGAATATGAAAATACGGTCGTTAGTAATTTAAGATCACTTGAAAATAAAGATGTATATGTATTAGAAGAAAGTGTTTTAGAAAACTATTTAAAAACTTTAGATTATTTAAATGTTAAAACATATAAAGATAACAAACAATTAAAAAGAGTAGCAAAAGATAATATTATAATTTTGGATGCTAATAATTATAAATATTATAAAAATGATGTTTTAAAAAATCATACTTTTAGATATTCTGGAAATCTTAATGTAACTTATAATTTTAGTAGTAATGCCTCTGATACATTCAACAAATTATTTTATAATTATATAAATATTTTAGATCCTAAAACTACAACTAATGAAGGAATTTATAATAATAAAATAATCGTGCAAAATGGAACAATTTTAGGAAGAATAGCAACTTATATTTTATATATTATTTTTGCGGGAGTAATTATTGGGTTTATTGTCTATAAATCTACGCGAAAGATTAAGATTGCTAAAAGAATCAAAAAAGAAGACAAAATGCGTTTTATTGATCAATTAACTTCTTTAAAAAATCGTAATTATTTAAATGAAAACATTGAAGCTTGGAATAAGAATACCATCTATCCGCAAACAACTTTAATTATTGATTTAAATAAAGTTCAATATATTAACGATACATATGGTTATGAACAAGGAGATAAACAAATTCAAGCTGCTGCTAATATTTTAATAAAATTGCAACTTGATAATACCGATATTATTAGGACAGATGGTACGGAGTTTATGGTTTATTTCGTTGGTCATTCCGAAAAACAAATTGCTTCCTTCATGCGCAAGTTGAATAAAGAATTTAAAAAATTGCCTTACGATTATGGAGTAGTAATGGCTTATAGTACTATAAATGATGATATAAAATTACTAGAAGATGCTATTAATGAAGCTACTTTAGCGGTAAAGGAAAAAAAGAATGAAAAAGATGAGAACGACGATACAGAAAAGATTTAAATCTTTTTTTAGAAAATTTTTAAAAACAATTAAAAGGCCAGAAATGTCCATATTACCTGGACAGCTCGCGTTCTTTTTTGTTTTATCGGTAGTGCCGATTGTTACATTAATAAGTTATTTTGCTTCTTATTTACATGTATCTATTGATTTTGTTTTAAATTTCTTAACTAAGGCTTTTTCGCCTGATATAGCTAATTTGTTACATCCTATGATTAGTGGAACTTCTGTGGGTTGGAAGTTCTTTGTATCTATCATAATCGGTTTTATCATTGCTTCCAATGGAGCCGATTCTATCATTGTTACTTCCAATGCTATTGATGGAACACCAAATACTAGCTATCTAAGAAGAAGATTAAAAGCCATTGTTATGACAATGTTTATGGTTACCTTATTTGTATTTATTCTTTTAGTTCCGGTTTTTGGTACTAAAATCGTCGAGTTATTTAAATATGTTGATTTAGATCCGACAGTGACATTAAGAATAGAGCAAGTTTTTCGTTTTTTGAAAGGACCTATATCCTGGTTTGTCATCTTTATGTTTATTAAGATAATTTATACGATGGCTCCCGATCGAAATATTCCTAGTAGTCATACAACATATGGCGCAATATTTACTAGTGTATTGTGGATAATAGTCACATTTATATATTCTTTTTACATTACCCACTTTGCCAGATATGATATATTTTATGGTAGTTTAGCTAATTTAATTGTTTTGATGTTGTGGGTATATTTTCTGGCTTACATATTTGTTATTGGCATGTGTTTAAATTATCATAACGAAGAAGAAAAATTGGAAAAAACAGGTAAAATAAATTTAGATTAAATAATAATAATAAAAAGGTACACACAAGTATTATTCGTGTACCAAGCCTTAAATATTCCAAGTATTATAGGTACTAAAGATATTTAAGAATAATACTTAGGAGGCTGTTTAGAAATTAAATGTATAATTTCTTGACAGCTTCTTTTAATTTTCCAAAAATTCCAAAATTGCAGAAAATTTAATGCAAAAAATAAAAAGTTGCTTAAACAAAAAAGGAATTATTGCAGAAAAACAATAGCAAAAATTTCTTTTTTGTCTTTTGCTATTAAAATTTAAATATGCTACTCTTCTTCTGGATGCACAAGATCTCTAGGCAAGAGCTTT
>CANQQP010000046.1 GCA_947626055.1 uncultured Bacilli bacterium
CGGTAGCTCCTGTAATACTAGCTTCTAGTAATGGAGATGAAACTGCCGCTTTGGCTGCTTCAATTGCTCTATTTTCACCTATACCCATACCAATACCAATTAAAGCATTTCCACGTTTTTCCATAACTGCTTTAACATCGGCAAAGTCTAGGTTAACAAGTCCAGAAACACCAATCAAATCCGAAATAGATTGAACACCACGACGTAAAACATTATCTACTTCTTTAAAAGCTTCAAGCATTGGTGTTGTTTTGTCAATTATATCTCTTAATCGATCATTAGGAATAACAATTAAAGTATCAACATGTTTTCTTAATTCTTCAATACCAACTAAAGCTTGCTCAGTACGTTTTTTACCTTCAAATTTAAATGGTTTCGTAACTATACCAACTGTTAGGGCTCCTAAACTTTGGGCAATTTCAGCAATAACAGGTCCGGCTCCCGTACCAGTTCCGCCTCCCATACCACAAGCAACGAATACCATATCGGCACCTCGTAAAGCTTCTTCTATTTCACTACGAGATTCTTCCGCAGCTTGACGACCTATTTCGGGATTAGCTCCGGCTCCTAAACCATCCGTAATACTGGCACCAATCTGTAATTTAATTTCCGCTTGCGAAGCATTTAAAACTTGCATATCCGTATTGGCAACGATAAATTCGACATTTTCCACACCAGATTCAATCATGCGATTAACAGCGTTATTTCCGCCGCCGCCGACACCTATTACTTTAATTTTTGCGATTTGATCAAATTGATTATTATACATTTTCTTCTCTCCTTAACCTCTAATTATCGAAAAAATAACCAAACAATTTACCTAAAATGGAATTTTCCGATATATTAACCCTTTTATCATATGAGCCCAATTCCTCTTGTTCTTCCAAAGATAGAATTGAAACTTCTTTGTTACGAAATTTCATTTTTTCGTTAAAATATTTTATCATTCCTACACAGGAAGAATAAATATTTTTTCGAACCCCTAATTCTTTTATTTCGCATATTTGCGCTCTTTTCCCGAAAACACTTTCTAATGCTAAATTAAAATCGGCGCTTTCGGTTACTCCACCAGTAAATATTATATAACTAATTTCCTTTTTTGTTAAGAGGGTAATCTCTTTTTTTATAATTTTTAAAATTTCCACTAGTCTGCTCATTACGACTTCGCTAATTTCATACTGATTTATAACAATCTCTTCCCCTAAACGATTGGTAAGTCTTTCCGTTTCACTAGCTTGAGCTAATTGCTTATGAGCCAATGCTAACTTTTCTTTAAGCTCTTTAGCATCTTCTTTTTTTACTTTATATATAAAAGATATATCATTATCAACATTACGGCCTCCTAAATCAATTAATTTAGTATTAGTTAAAACGCCTTTATTAAAAGCCGATATAGTCGTAATATCATGTCCCATATTTACAATAATACCAATCTCTTCATTTAGATGTTGATAATTATTAGCGTAGTAATCACCAATACTATTAAAAGTTATATCAATAACTTCTAAACCCAATTTTTCTAAACAAGTTAAAACGGAATAAACATTTTTTTTAGGAGTAGTAACAATCACACTTTTAGCTGCTAATTTATGAGCTATAATATTTTTGGGATCCTTTACTTTAGTTTGTTCATCTATCACAAAATAAACAGGCATAATCGTAACCAACTCTTCGGTCGGTTTAAATTTATTATAAACGCATCCTTGTAAAGCCCTAGCTATATCATTTCCCGTTACAACTTGAGCCTCATTAGTTATTGTCGTACTCCCATCTGTAATATTAAAATTAGCATTGTTCACCGGAATATTTACGATAGTTTTTTTCAATTTTAAACCTAATGTTTCTTCTATTTTTTTAATGCCATTTTTTAAACAAGCCATAAAACTTTCGGCATTAATAATTAATCCTTTTTTGATTCCTTTACTAGGAGTGTCAGATACAGCTAAAATATTTAATTTATTTTTAACTATTTCGCCTACAACGATTTTAATACTGGATGAACCAATATCAATACTCGAAATAACTTTTCTCATTCTAACCTCCTTATATAGTAATTTAATTATACAAAATAAAGAAAAATATGTCAAAAAAAAGAAACCTAATAGGTTAGATTATCTAATTTTTTTAAGCGTAATAAAACTTGATATTTCGAACTTACCTCAGCAACATCATAACTTTGATTATTCGGTTTATAATAGGTTCTAATAGCATTACCTCTAAATTCATCATCAATCAAAAATCTTCGCATACATGTTTGCAAATCATTTTCTTTAATAAAATTTTGAATTTGAACAGAATGACTATTTCGTTCATATTCCATTAGAATGATATTAATGGCAATATTTTTAATAGTTCTTTCTAAAGAAAGATTTTGTGTAAATAAATAATTATAAGGAAAATCCTTAATTTTTAAAGATTCAGTTAAAAATCTTCCTATATCATATACGCTCATATTTTTAATATATTCTAATAATTCATAAGCTATTTCAATTATATTTGTCATTTTTTTCTCCTTAAATACGAAAAGGCAATATCATCAATTTTAGAAACTGGACTAAATTTTTCTTTTATTTTTTCATTAATATCACTATTTTCTTCTCTTTCAAATTGATTTAGTAATACAAAATGCCTTAATGCTAATATGCTAAATTCTTCATCAGTTTGAAATAATTTCAAAATATCTTCTAAACTATTATCTTCAATAAACGTAATGTAATCATCGTCTTTACTTTCTGAAATCTGATAACGTTTATTGGCATGAGCCGAAATATAAAAATCATATACAACAATGACATTTAATAATTTTTTAGTATTTTTTTCTAAAGTAGTATCATTATTATATATATTATTAAATAAAACTGGATCTATACTTTTAAGACTTAGAGAATGTCTTAAATAATAACTTACTAATTTTATATAATGTTCTTCAGAGTAACCTAAATATTCCAAATATTCAATTAAATTAAGTAACTTAGTACGTGCTAATGTGGTAATTGTATTCACAGATACATCTTCTTGATGAACTTTTTCAATTTCTCTTATTTCATCTTCATATTCCACAATTACATCATTGCAATATTCATTTAAAACTATTTCCCTAAAGTTTTGTTCTTCTAAGAACGTATTTATAGCATTTTCCACAGTCACATTTTTCAAATAATTAATCCAATAGATTATATCTTCATAATTTTCATCAATTTCCAAAATTCTATCATCTATATATTCCGCATCTTCATAGTCATTATAAAAACCTTCAATTAGAAAAGATATAATTGTTTGTTGTTCTTCTTTAGAAAATATATTTTTATCTAATAGTCCTAACTTAACTGTTTCTAAAATATCTTCAAAATTTTCGAAAGCACTAAATTCAATAATAAAGGTTAAATCATTTATTTCATTTTCATCTAAATAAGTTAAACATTCATTAACATCATAAAAAGTCTTTTCAACTTTTTGTAATTTTTCATTTTTTAATACTACACTATAAATATTAGAAAATTCTTCAAATTCATAAATAAGCTCTATAAAATTATTATAATCTGTTTCGGTTACTTTTTTATACTTTTGAATAGTTTCTATAATAAATTGATCAAATTTTTTCAATGCTTCCATAATAAACCCTCTTTTGAGCTTATAGTACATGGAGAAAAATAAATTGTCAATAAAAAAATTTTGCAAACAATTTATTAAATTCAAAAATATATTTTATAATTTTAATTAACTAATAATATAAGGATTACTCTTTGTTCCATTACCACCAGACCATATTACATCTTGTTTTAGATTGATAACTGGCTTTGCTATTTCTTTATAATATACATCAGTATAAGATAAGTGGCCTTTTTTATAACCTATATAATTAGCAAAAGAGTATGAATTACTAGCAGCATAATAAGGACTCATTGTCATTAAAAAGGAATCATCATATAAATAATTGGAAATTAGTGCATCATCATCTCCTACGCTATTTCCTTCAATTAAAATTGAGCTTATCCCTCCTAATATCATTTCATCTGCACTTAATAGTCCTATCTTTAATTTATATACTCCTCCATATGTATGATATCTAGTATTATTTAATTCAGTTATATCATCTGATGATACATATCCATTTACTGTTGGGTCTGGGCATGTTAGTTGGGGTTTAACTGGATTACTCCCTCTCAATCTTTGGTATGCGCCATAATATAATAATGTACCTGTTTCACTTTCACTTCCATATGAGGTATCATTACAAAATATTCCATAGGTTATGTAACTATCATAATCTCTTAAATTTTCATAATACCATGCTTCTAATTTTTTCTTTATAGTGCTATTTGTTCCTCCGTGGTCTGTTGTTCCTATATTTTCTTCATTGTTTGTTGCTATTTCTATACTTTGACATGGGCTGGAACTTGTACATGGCTTTTCATTGTCATAGGTATATCCTGCGTATTTTCTTTGAGTATATTCGATATTAAAATTACTTTTCCCTATATCACTATCTAATATTAATCTTATACTTCCATCTCCATTGATTCGCACTATTCGCCATAGCAAATCATGTTGAGTGGAATTATCCGATGTCTTTCCTTTTCCAAACTGTACGTAATTATTTTTTACCTCTCCTCGGAAGTAATAACTATCTTGGCCACTATCATCTTTCATTTTATATAAGCCACTGTTATTTTGAATATCTTCTGAACTTGTATTTTTATTTGGAAATCCTTTACTAAAGTCAGGTAATGTGCTTTTTATTGTATTTCCTAATATTTTCGTTCTTAAATATGGTATCTCTTCAAATTCTACTGTACATATTACATCTTTACTTGTTCTAGGAGTTATATATAATGTATTTCCTGAATGAGATGTGCTTGAATTATTGTTACAACTTACGCTTTTATATTGGTATCCTGTATCTGGTGTTAGTTTAAATGTTGCTTTGTCTCCATAATCTGCTTGTTTTGTTGCTATACTCATTGATTCTACTTTTCCATTTCCACCGCTATGTACAGATACTGTTATCTTCTTACTTACTGTTCCTTCTATTGTTAATGTATTATTTGCTGTTCCTGTATAATATGCATACGA
>CANQQP010000047.1 GCA_947626055.1 uncultured Bacilli bacterium
AATCTTTTTGGCGTGGGTTTCTTTCCAATTTATAACTTACTATTAAATTTATCTTGACTTTTAATAGTTAGTCACCTCATTTTTAGCACTAATGAAACTTAAATGCTAATACCATTATAATATTATGCTTAGCACTTGTCAATATATGAGTGCTAATTTTTAAATTTTTTTACAAATTAAAAAAATTACCTATTTAGCACAGGTAATCTTTAATATTTATTAAGTTGTCTAGTAAAAGCTTTTTCAATAATATTAACATTTTCTTGATTAGTAAATTCTTGTGATTCTAAAGCATAAGCTTTTAAAGATTGATCTAAAACCATTTGTAATTTAGCTCTAATTTTTAATAATTCTTCTTTATTTTCAATCTTTTTTTCTTTAAAACCATTGCTTTTTACCCATACAATATTTAGAGCATTTAATTTTTCTACTTTTTCTTGTTCTAATTTATTA
This sequence comes from uncultured Bacilli bacterium, assembly GCA_947626055.1. Lineage (GTDB taxonomy): Bacteria > Bacillota_I > Bacilli_A > RF39 > UBA660 > HGM10766. The sequence goes on from CANQQP010000047.1 coordinate 454, forward strand.
TACATATATTTATGTTTTTGGCTCATTAACCAATTACTTAAATTAATACTTTCCCCATCAACTATGATTACATAATCCCGAGGAATATTAATGTGTTTATATTTTTTATAAAAATTTTCTTTTAACAACTCATAATAGAAATTCCAATCTCGTTTAAAATTCCATTTAATATTTAATTTTTCTAAATACGCAATTTTTTCTTCACTTAAAAGATTCTTTTTTTTGCGTTTTCTTTGGGAATTAATCCATACTCCCAATTTAATTATTTTATTTTTTTCTTTAATTTCATAGTTAGAAGGAATATTTAAATGCCCATGTTCTTTATAGAATTTTACGGCATAACCATACATTTTAAACCAATTATAATCTCGTTTGTGCCAAATCATATCTATAGCATTTAAAAGATCTATTTGTTTTTGAGTTAAATTACCTTTTTCATATCTTTTTCTTAGTCTGTATACATAATCATATAAATAAATCTTTCTACCATTGGCATCTAAAATAAAATCCTTTTCAGTTATAGCTAAATTTCCATGTAATTCATAATATTTTTTCAACAATGCATAATAATCAGCAAATTTAAGACTATATTTTACTTTATCAATACCTAAGGTTTCTAAGGCTTCTTTCTGTTCTAAAGGAAGTTTATTTTCACGATATTTCCTTTTAATAATTATGAACCATCGGCCCAAATAAATTCTTTCCCCATTATATATAACTGAATATCTGGCTGGTACATTAATATCATTATTTTCATTATAATAATTTTTTAATAGTTGATAATAAAAATCCCAACTTCTTCTCTTAACAAAAGGTTTAATAACCCACACCACATTAAGTTCTTCTAATAATTCTAATCTTTTTACTAATAATTTTCCTTGCTTTTTAAGAGTACGTTGAGTGGCTAACCAGGTACCTAAACGAATTTCTTCCTCTTCATTGTTTTCATTTATTACTTTAACTATGTAGTCATGGGGAATCAAAAGGTTATTATTTTTTTTATAATACCATATACATAGATCATAATAAAAATCCCACTTTCGATTTTTTCTAGGAGTATAAGAAAAGCCAATTGCCATTAAAAGTTCAATTTGTCTTTCTGTTAAATGACCTTTTCTATATTCATCCTTTTGTCTATGCAACCAACTTCCCAAACACTTATTATCAACTTTATAATCAATAGGTATTTTTAAATGATGATGTTCTTCATAGAAAGCTTGCGCCAACTGATACATTTCATACCATTTTTTATTCATATCCAAAACCCCTAACTAATAGCTTATAACAAATTAATCTTTAACAGTTAATGTATAATTTGTTATACTCCCCCTTTAAAATTGCTACTAGTATATCTAATTTTTTTGTTAAAATCAATCATTTATTTTTTGAAATGATCTAATTTTTCTTTTAAAGATTTAAATAAAGCATTTTTTTGTTTTATTAAAGTGGGATATTTTGATTCATCATTACAACATTTTAAAGCTGTTCCTAAAACATTTATTATCGTACCAAATCCAAGAGAGTACTCTTCTTTAGAATATTCACTATTTATAACGATACAAGGAACAGAGCCATAAAAATTAACAAGAGCCTTCTCTGGAGATAAAGAACTAATTTGCATTTCTTTATTAATACCAAATAACGAAGAAACAATTAAAGTGGCTTTATCTTGACAAAGTTCTTTTAAAATAGCGACATATCCATCTATTTCATGCAAAGCTTCTTTTATTTCGTTTATGGTCTTTAAATTATCAATACGCGTATTAATAATAATTAAATCATACCCTGAATCATAAATTAATTTATTCATTTGTTCTTTATTAGCAAGCAATTCTTTACTACTTAACAAATATTTTATTTTAGGAGATAAAATGTTTGCAAATCCATTAACCATATAATTTATAATATTAAGATTTTCTTGATCTGTTAAAATAGCCGTATTAATATTAGTCTTCTCAATATAATCAGCCATATAATCAGTTGCTCTAATATTATCTAAAAGATTTGTAACTATAGTTTCATTTTCTAAAGGAAACAAAGAGTAAATATGTAATGTTGAAGTATCAACAGTCTTATAAACAATGGGCGGATTGATAATACCATCGACAAGATTTTTATAATTACATTTATTAAAATTAAAGAAAATAAATGTATCATTATCTTTAATAGTAAAATCATCATTAATACAAAATGGCGGAATATTAATTGGTAAAACATTATTATTGCTTAAACCATTCAACTTTTTGGCATACTCTGGCCATTTTTCTCCACTTTTACTATTAAATAAAATTCTATCTAAGTTTTTTTGCTCTTCTAAATTGTTAATATCCGTTATAATATTTTCACCAAAAATTAATCCAATATTTGCAGCTTTAAAGCTACTAAATGTAAAGTTATTGATTAAAGTAGTTATGGATTTATATTCAGTTAAACTATTTTGATTTAATATAAAATGCACAATAACCCGATTTAAATCTAATTTTAAATATTTAACAAATTTATTCAACGATTCAATAACATCTTCACTATTTAAGTGAATAAAAATATGAATTCTTGTTTCTTTGCCAATATTATCATTATTAAATTTTTTTAAATTTTCATTTTCGATTAATTTATTGTTATCAATTAAATCATTTAAATAAGAATAATTATTTGTTTTTAAAGTTCCAGTTGAAAAAAGCTGATAACCAGTTGTATAATCAGAGGCATTTGATTCTAATGAAGTATATAAATTATTGTTCATCATCTCATCTAAAGTAGGTAAAGCTTTTGCATCATAAATACTATATGAATCTTTTTTTTCAATTCCAAACCCATTAATTAAAAATAATACTGTCTTTTTCATATTATCACTTTCCTATATTACTATACCAGAATAGCATATTTTAGAGGTAAAGTCTATAAAGCATAAGCAGATTTAGACATCATGATAACAGTAAATTTACATTATTATTTTACTACGTAAGGATCATCTTCAGTACCGCTACCACTTACAGTTACGTCAGCTGTTAGATTGATAACCGGACGTGCTTGCCATTCGCCAACAACTCCATCAGCCCACAAAGAACGGGTACTCAAGTTAACACTAAATAAGTCAGCAACAGATGGCTGTGAACTATCAGGCGACGAGCTCCAGAAGTAATCATTAGATGAACCTGTATAATATAGATAATTGGAAGTTGTTACTCCAGAGCTACTAGGCTTAAATCCCGCTAGCACTATTTCATCGGCTGATAACAATCCTATCTTTAATTTATATACTCCTCCATACGTATGATATTTAATATTATTTACGGTAGTAACAGATTCATTTTCATTACCATCCGCTGTTGGGTCTGGGCATGTTAGTTGAGGTGATGTGTTTTTCAACAATCTTTGAGATGGGCCATAATTTAACCAATTCTTTTCACTTCCACTTTCATACGATGTGTCATTACAATACGTTCCATATTCTATATATTTATCATAATCTCTTAGATTAGCGAGATACCACTCTTCTAAAAAGCTTTTTATCGTACTATCAGTTCCGCCGAAATTATTTGTAAATTTACTATCTTTGTATTCACTTTTGCATGGATTATCATTAGTACATGGGATGTTATTTTTATACGTATATCCTTCGTATTGTTTGTCATTACTTTTACTATTAAATTCACTTGTTCCTATATCACTATCTAATACTAATCTTATACTTCCATCCCCATTGATTCGTACTATGCGCCAGATTTTATTGGCAAATTTGACATAGTTATTCTTTGCTTCTCCTCGGAAGTAATAACTCGTTCCTCCGGGACTATTATAATTTAAAGATCCACTAATGTTTTGATAGTCTTGCATTGTGTATACTCCACTACATGAAGTATCACTACTTGTTGGACATCCTTTTGCAAAATCTTCAGAACCTAGCGTTGTATCTTTTGCTGTCTTTATTATATCGTCTTTTATCTCTTGTAACGTTCTTACTTTCTCTTTAAATGTTACTGTACATGTTACATCAGTTATTGTTTTTGGTGTTAGAGTTAAAGTATTGCCACTATAACTTTTTTCAACACTTCCCTGGCTATTGTTACAACTTACATTTTTATATTGATATCCTTCATTTGGTTCTATTTTAAATGTTCTTGTTGATGTACCGTAATCTGTTTGAACTGTAGCAAACTCCATAGATTCTACTGCTCCATGCTCACCTGCTTCTACTCTAATATTTATTCTTTTACTTACTGTTCCTTCTATTGTTAATGTATTATTTGCTGTTCCTGTATAATATGCATACGATACTCCTATTACTGTTCCTATTACTAATATTAGTGCTACTATTCCTAATTTTAATTTGGGATTATATATTCCTTTTTTCTGTGCTTTCTTTATTTCTTTTTCTATTCTTTTT
>CANQQP010000048.1 GCA_947626055.1 uncultured Bacilli bacterium
AATTTTACTAGGACATCCAAAAAGTTTTCTTTTCTTTTTTCGTTATCTTTTTCTAAATAGGTATCCAAATATTCTATCTTTTGAATTTTCTCTTTTAAGACATCTTCCAGAAAATCTTTTAAATATCTTTCATACCTAAACAATGCTTTAAATATTCCATCGGATGTTAAAGGGACAAATGGGGATGTTGTAACTGGGATATTATTCACCTCGCTTTCTTTTTTATTTTTGTAAGTTTATTCCTTACATTAGGTATATTATACTTTTAATCTTCATTTCCTTTTTTTGAGCAAAAAAAATAGAAAATTTTCTATTTTCTACTATTTATCTTTAAATATATCTTTATTATTCAAGTAATATTGGCAACCTGAGATAACGGATAAGACCGTGGCTGCTAAAATTAATATATCAGCAAAACGAATATTCCATAATTCAAATGGTAAATTATAAATTAAAACAAAACTCAGACCTACCATCATACAGATAGTTTTTAATTTACCCGTAATGCTAGCACCCACTGCACCTTTTTTTTCACCGGCTATCATCTTAATAGAATCAACAAAAATGTCACGGGTAATTATGACGACCGGAACAACTATCGAAATAAAACCATTGCAAGCAAGAATTATTAATAAGCCATTTACTAATACTTTATCAGCTATAGCATCCATAACTTTGCCAAAATCGGTAACTAAATTATTCTTACGAGCGATATGGCCATCTAAAAAATCAGTTACAGAAGCGATGATAAACATAACCGCTGCTATAATATATTTTAAATCAACAATAACACTACCTACCGTATATTTAGGAAATTCTATTCCTACCTCATACCAAGGAAAAATTAATAAGACTAATATTAAGATTGCTAATATAATACGACTTACAGTAATTTTATTAGGTAAATTCATAAACTAACCAACTCCTATAAATAACTTACATAATTTATTATTTCATTATTAATCGTAATTTGTTTTACCGACCAAATTACGGCTAAAACTACTAACACAAATATTATAAAATAAATTAAGGCATAATACAATTTTTTAGTTTTCATTACAGGCTTAGTATAAGGAGAAGAAATTTCAGGTTCTTTATTTTCTTCTTTATTTTTTTCTAAAATCGCCTTTTCAATATCTTCTAGAGGGATTTTAGAAGTATACTCAAATAAATATTCATTAAATTCATCAATAATTTTTTCTTCATCTAAGCCTAAATACTTCGCATAATTTTGCATATAATCTTTTAAAACAAAGATATCTTTAAAACACCCAATGTTGCCATCTTCAATGTTTTCTAGGATTACAACTTCAATGTTTAAATCCTTACTAGCCTCATCCAAACTTACCCCAGCTTTTTCTCTAGCGTCTTTTAGACTCTGACCAATTTCATTCAAGAATTTTCACTCCTATTCATTAAATAAATAAAATCTTATAAGCCATGTTCTGTACTCGATACTCGAGCGGCAAATATTTATCTACCTATACAAAAGTATAAGTCTTCTTATCCGTTAATTATTCCTTCTAAGAAGTTCCCCTACCAAAATTTGGGTTTCTCACTCGCGGGGTTTACCACGTTCCACTTCCCTCGTTTCCAAGTTCTTCGTCACTTTGGCACTTTTATACCTACTATTTCCATTTAAGGAAAATTGGGAGCCGTTAGATTTCTCTACCTAAAGTTATTTTTTCCTTTAGCACGAACAGGACAATCATTTCAGATTGCGTGAGCATGGACTTTCCTCTACATAATTTTTATGCAGCATTTGCCCAGATTTTATTCATTCTTTCCAAAGACCACTTTTTCTAATTGACTAAGTCGGCGCAAAAGATCAACATTGTTAACATACTTATTGGCACTACCTCCATTATCTTCGGCAGCTTCAATATTCGAACGTAAACGACGTATTTCATTTTTCAGACTTATATTGTCATTAGTTAAAGCACTTATATCTTTCTCTTGTTTTTTGATTATTGTGATAAACTCTGTATAATCGTGAATAACCATATCTAAAAATTTATCAACCTCTTGAGGACGATAACCACGGGCGTCAATTTTAAACTCTTTGTCCAAAACTTCCTGTGGTGTTAGATATATTCTTTCATTATACATATAAAATCACCCTTCTTACTCCCTAATTATAAAAATTTTAGGGTATTTTGTCAACCAGCCGAAAAAAAAGAATTAATTTCCCATTAATTTCTCTTTTCCTTAATATTCATCGTTATGCTTGCTAAAGTGGCATCTTCAATAATTTTATTAATTAAATAATCGACTCTAATCATATATTTTCTCCTTTCTTTCATTATATATATCTAGCTAATATTTTCTAGCGTTTCGACATATGATTTAATTATTTGACAAGCCTTTAAAAAATTAGCTTTATGATATAGAAATATGCAAAAGATTATAGTATAATTGGGTTGGTGATTATTGTGGCCCAAAATTTCAACAAAGAAGCAACTTTAAAGCAATTAATCTATAAAAATAGAGGCATGGATTTAGAAAGTATGCTAAATAATTCCAATAGGCATTATCTAAATACTGATAAAGCCGTTATTTATAAAAAACCGACTCCCGTTGGTGTCGTCAAAGTAGCTTATAAAGATAATCACAAAATAATCGATAGAGGTTATTTTAAAGAACAATCGACTTTAGATTATAATGGATTATATAAAGGAAAGTATATTGACTTTGAAGCCAAAGTTACCAAAAATAGAACGGCTTTTCCTTTAAGTAATATTCACAATCATCAAATAGAACACATGCGAAAGATAATCAAACATGGAGGAATTACTTTCATTATTATAATGATAAATGAGATAGTATATTTATTACCTGGCCAAACCTTTTTAGATTATATCGATACCCATAATCGAAAATCAGTTGCATATAATTTTATTAAAGAAAATGGCTATGAAATTAAATATACCTACTCTCCAGAGCTTGATTATTTAAAAATTGTTGATAAAATATATTTTTAGAAGGTGTAAATATGGAAGAAAAGAAAAAGAAAAAATTGGATAAGCTTAATGATAAAGTTGAAAGTATTAATCAATCAATTGATAATAAAATATCGAAGCTTAGTGATAAACTTAAAAAAGGAGGAATTAATATAAAAAAGAAAGCTGCTACTAAAAAAAGTACAAATTCTAATAAAAAAACAGATAGTGAACCTGTAAGTTCCTCAAAAAAGAAAGTTAAAAATATTGAAAAAAGTAGTGCCAAACCTACAAATAAAAACAAACCAAAGAAAAAAAGGCATTCTCTTTTAGTTATTATCACAACAATTGCTATTGCTCTTCTTTCTATATTTTTATTATTTATGCTTTATATTGTTATTACTGCTCCTAAATTTGATGAAAACGAGCTATACAATAAGGAAGCAACAATCCTTTACGATGCGAAAGGCGATGAATATGCGCGAATTGGTAGCGAAAAAAGAGAGTTAGTAACTTATGATGAGTTACCTCAAGTCTTAGTTGATGCCATTGTTGCCACAGAAGATTCCCGTTTCTTCCAACATAATGGCTTTGACCTTGCGAGATTTATGAGAGCTTCGATTGGGCAATTAACGGGAAATTCTTCCGCAGGTGGTGCTTCAACTTTGACAATGCAAGTTGTTAAAAATACCTTTACTTCTACTGAAGCTCATGGCCTTGCGGGAATAATTCGTAAATTTACAGATATCTATATGTCGATATTTAAAGTCGAGAAAAATTATACCAAAGAAGAAATCATGGAATTTTATGTTAATGCTCCTTGGTTAGGTAACAGTACTTATGGTGTTGAACAAGCTTGTCAATTGTATTTCGGCAAATCTGTCCGAGACTTAAATTTAGCCGAGGCGTCCTTAATTGCGGGAATGTTTCAAGCCCCTTCATCTTACAATCCGTTTAATAATCCTGATTTAGCTGCAAAACGTCGTAGTACTGTATTAAAATTGATGGTTCGTCATGGTTATATAACGCAAGACGAAGCAGATGCTGCTAATGCTGTAAGTATTCAATCGATGCTTACTAATAAAGTTAATGAATCTACTACTCCATATCAAGGCTTTATTGATACAGTTGTAGAAGAAGTTCAAAAGAAAACGGGTAATGATCCTTATAATACACCAATGTTAATCTATACTACTTTAGAAAGAGAGCCTCAAGATGTAATTAATAATTTATATGCTGGTGAATATTATAAATGGAAAAATGATGTTATCCAAGCAGGTATTGCCGTAACTTCGGTAAAAGATGGTTCAATCGTGGCTGTAGGAGCTGGACGTAATCGAAAAATTGGCGATTGGAATTATGCCACTAACATGAAACGTCATCCTGGTTCTTGTGCTAAACCATTCTTTGCTTATGGTCCTTATCTAGAATATAATAATGGTAATACAGGTTCTATTTTCTTTGATGAACCAATGACCTATTCTGATGGTACGCCACTTAAAAACTCTGATGACTCTTATATGGGTATGATAACAATGAAAACGGCTTTATTTAAATCGCGTAATATTCCTGCTATCCAAGCTTTCCAACAATTAGATAAACAAAAAGTAAGTGACTTTGTTCATAGCTTAGGTATTGATTACGGCGATAAATTATATGAATCGGCGGCAATTGGTGGATTTGATGGTATGACGCCACTTGATATGTCTTCAGCTTATGCAGCCTTTGGCCGTGGCGGTTATTATATCGAACCTTATTCGTTTACGAAGATTGTTTATCGCCAAGATGATCGCACTTACGAACCCGAAATTAGGAAAAATAAAGTCATGAGTGAAGA
>CANQQP010000049.1 GCA_947626055.1 uncultured Bacilli bacterium
AATTGGCATTTTCGTATTACTCGCTTCTAAAACTAAATGGACCATTTCCGAAATAGTTGATTTGGGTCCAATTTTCTCCGCTTTGTATTCTACTACACCATCATAATTAATAGCTCCTGCTACTACTTTTTGGCCTTTACTTTTTTTGGAAGGCGCAGATTCCCCTGTAATAAAGGATTCATCAAAATGGGCAGACCCCTTAATAACTTCTCCATCAACAGCCACTTTCATTCCGGGTTTTACTATTAAAATATCCCCTACTTTTACTTCATCAATTGTAATTTCTTCTTCTTGTTTTTTTCTTTTTATTAAAGCTTTCTCAGGTGTCACCTTAACCAATTCTTCAATTGCTTCTTTAGTTTTCTCTTTACTATTTTTATCAATATATCTTCCCAGTTTAATGAAAAAAATTATCATACAAACCGATTCAAAATATAGATTTGTTACGAAACTAGAATGACCAAAGATTATCAAAAACAAATTACCAACACTATAACCAAAACTAACAATTACTCCCAAGGTAACTAATGTATCCATATTAGGAGTTTTATTTTTTAAATTTTTAAACCCAGCGAAAATTATATCGCGTCCGTAAATTAAATATACAATGGATAAAATAGCTAAACTAACAGAGAAATTTAGAGGATGATTATGCATATTTAAAAAAGGAATAACTGGTAATTTTATCATATGTCCCATGGAAATATACATAATAAAAAGTAAAAGAATACCCAAAATTAACAAATAAATTTTACTATGATCTTTTTTATTGTGCTCTTTTTCATCATAAATACCACTATATTTATAACCAGTAGCATTAATATATTCTGCTAAATCTTCTACCGTTAAATTATCTTCATAGCAAACTAAGGCCTGTCCTAAAACTAAATTAACTGAAGCATCAATAATGCCCTTTTGTTTATTTAAATATTTTTCAATTGCATTAGAACAAGCTGAACAAGTCATGCCTTCAATATTTAAAATTATTTTCTTCACGTTTAAGCTTCTTTCTCTACTTCGTATCCCAAATTTTCAAGGGCTTGAATAAGCATTGTTTGAGAAATTTCTTCGTTAGCAGTAATTTGCACACTTCCTTTTTGGTAATTAGCTTTAACCTTTTTAACCCCTTCGATATTTTTTAAAGCATTTTCTACTCTATTTTCACAGCCATGACAAACCATACCTTTAACATTTAAAATTATTTTAGTCATTAATTTCCCTCCTTATTTATTTTATTATAACATTAATTCCTTTAATTGTATTAATTATTTAAAATTAAGCTTTTTAAAACTCAACAACTGTTGAGCTTTAATTACTTACTTCTTTGACGAATATAATTACAAATTATTTCTGCAGTCTTTTCTTGACCAATCGAAGCATCAATACATAAATCATAATTTTCGGGATTATTCCATTTTTGATTAGAAATTATTTCATAATAGCTGGCACGATTTTTATCAGATTTAATAATATTTTTCTTTGCTTTTTCTTTCGTGTCACCATACATCTCTCTTACTTTTTCGATTCGATAATCTAAGTTAGCATAAATAAATATCCTTACCAAATTGGGATTGTTTCGTAAAACATAATCCGCTGCTCTGCCAACAATAACACAAGAACCACATGAAGCAATCATATTAATTGCTTTTTCTTGGGCTTCAATCGCATACTTCACAGGCGCCGTTGTTAAATATAAGTCATGTAGTATATCTTTGCTTTGATTAATATTAGAAACAAATTCTTTATCAAGGCCACTTTCTTTAGCTGCTAAAGAAACCATCTCTTTATAATAATAAGGAATATTTAATTTTTGAGCAACGAGCTTTCCAATTGCTTTACCCTGACTACCATGTTCTCTGGCTATTGTAATTATTACACCCGCTCTAGAGTTTTGATAAGCTATTTCATCCGTTACTTTAGTTTCTTTAGATAAATTGCGGAAAAACATTGCTACTAGAATAATCGTTACTATTATTCCCATTATATCGGCAATCGGCGCCGCGATTAAAACGCCTTTAATCCCCATAAATTGTGGTAATATTATAACTAAAGGAATAAAACAAACAATATCTCTAGTAAGAGAAACTATTGTCGCTTTTAAAGGATCCCCCAACCGCTTGAAAGAAAATTGAACATAACTTTATCAAGCATGTTAAAGTTACTAACATTAAGAATACTCTAAAAGTTAAAACAGCAAATTCCATATATAATTTTTGGTTAGTACCAAAAATACGAATAATTAAATTTGGCCACAATTCAAAGATAATCGTAAATATTACCCCAATAGTTAAAGCAATAATAACTACCTTTTTAAATGTTTCTTTAACTCTATCAATATTTTTAGCCCCATAGTTATAGCCTAAAATTGGTTGAGCTCCGACAATTAGACCTACGATGATATTTATAACTATTGAGAATACTTTCATAGCTATACCTATAACAGCAATTGGAATGTCCGCTCCATATTTACTTAAAGCTCCATACTTAGCTAACATAATATTACAAATTAAAGAAATAGCTACAATACTCATTTGGGTAATAAAAGTTGAAACTCCTAATTTAATTACATTTTTAAATATTCCTAAATTTATTTTAAAACTTTCCTTTGTTAATTTAAAAGTTTTAGTCCGCGTAAAATATATAATAGATATAAACAAAGATGCAATCTGACCAATAATAGTAGCATAAGCCGCCCCTTTTATGCCTAAGTTAAAGCCAAAGATAAAAATAGGATCCAAGATAATATTTATTAAAGCTCCCACAGCAGTCGCAGCCATGGAAAATCTTGGGGAACCATCAGCCCTTATCACCGCATTCATACTATTTGCTACCATATAAACCGGAATTGCAGCTAAAATAATAACATAATAGTCGCTAGCTAAACCTATGCTTTTTGAACTAGCTCCAAATAAATAAAGTAAGTTATCTTTAAAAATAAATCCTAAAATTAAGAAAATAATACTAATAATAAAAGTTATTAATACACTATTACCAATTGCTTTGTGAGCATTTTTGGTATCTTTTCTTCCTTGACATAAAGATAGATAAGCGGCTGATCCATCGCCAAAAGCCCAAGCAAATGCCATTGTGATAATCGTTATAGGATATACTACACCTGTTGCAGCATTACCTAAATATCCTAAACTACTATTACCAATAAATATTTGATCTACTATATTATATAAAGAACTAATCAGTAAAGATAAAATACAAGGTATGGAAAATTTTAAAAGCAATTTAGATATTTTTTCTTCTCCTAAAAATTTATTATTTTCAGTTTCCATTTTTTCTCCTTTCGTTATCTAAACCCTCGTTTTAAGCCAAAAAAAGAACGCAAAAACTTGTGTCAGTTTCTACGCTTTTAAGCTGGGTCGACTTGTTCATTATATTATTTTTTCTCATTTTTTGCAAGCAATTTTAAATAAAGTTGCATTCTTTTTTATTCCAAAATATGATTATCAGTTTACGAGTAATCTAAAGGCAAAATATCCAAAATTTTTTTAATAAGTTACCTGTTTAGGTCGTTTGACATTATTCTATCCTACTTTTTTAAAGACATTACCACTTGTTTTGCTTCTTTAATATATAAAATAATATATTTTGTCTTAATTTCTATTTCAATTTTTTGAGAATCAATCTATTGTTTTAAAGGAAGAAGTACAACAAATACTTTTATTTTTTTAAAACTTTAGAATAACCTATATCTAATAAATTAGTAAAATTATTAGGAATTTTTTCTCGTGCTGCTTTTATTAATTCATTAGGAATTCCATATAACGCCTCTGCCATTGAACCAACTATACAACCATTAGTATCTGTATCACCACCAAAAGAGATAACTTTTAACAATGATTCTTCAAAGTTATTTGAAGTAAATAAGGCATATAAACAATTATCAATTGTTTTATAACAGGTTGTATTAAATCCATTAAAATCAGAATAATTTAACTTTAAGTTTAATTCTTTTATTATTTCTTCTTTTGAAAAACCTAAACGGGCTAGAAAAATAATTAATGCAATAGTGGTGGCAGAATTTATTGCTTCTAAAGAATCGTGGGATGGAATAGTAGCCAACCGAGCATTATTAATTATATCTTTTTTGTTGTTAAACAAATAACCAACGGCAGAGATTCTCATCATTGCCCCATTACCAATGCTTTTTCCATTTTTCTGATTCAATGCCCATTTTGTAAATCCAGGTGAAAAAATACCTTTGAAATAAGGTGAAAAATCAGGTTTATAAATTAAAAAGTTTTTTGCGTATTTTTTTAAGTAATACTCGTAATTCCTATCATTTAAAATAGCGTCTAAAATGGCTATAGTTAATATTGTATCATCACTATAAAAACTTTCTTCATTAATCAGTTCTTTAGGATTTAATTTTGAAAAATATTTAGTTTGTTGATACTCATATATAGAACCCGCTAAATCTCCTATAACTGCTCCCCACATAGTATTACCTCTTTTTTATTTATTGTCTTTTACAATATGCAATTGTATTTTCTAAACTATTATTTTTTTATAAAGTATTATTGTAAAAAGAACAAATGTTTGATATAATGCTAATGGATACATTTGAAATATCAGATGTTTTCCCTTTCAATTATCCAATGATAAGAGAAAGGTGGTGGTTAATTATGACAAAAAGAGAACTTCCTCTATTTATTATAATTCTGCTATTATTCTTTGTAGTAATCACCTTACTATTTA
>CANQQP010000050.1 GCA_947626055.1 uncultured Bacilli bacterium
AAGATGGTACACACAATACTAATATAATTAGATTTATTTTAAAAACAGGTACAGAGTTTAAAAAAAACTTAATTGATAATAATAAAGAAAATAACGGAAATAATGATGTGTCATTAACACAAGGAAAGACCCCTAGGTATTTTGACAAGTATATCAAAATAACCTAAGGGGCTATCTTTTTATATCAATATTCGAAAAAGTTCGAATAGAAACGTCACTGGTGCCGACTAAAGGACTCGAACCTTCGACCTACGCGTTACGAGGGCGTTGCTCTACCAACTGAGCTAAGTCGGCAAAATAGAAATTATATTAATTTCTAATTAAACTGGTTTTTTCTTTTTAAAAATATAATCTAAAATCAATACTATTATAACTATACCTAATGTAGCACCAGAAATAGTATAACTAGAATTAATAAATTTAGAAACAACTTTAAATATGTAAGAATAATCAACTTTTAAATACATGTTATTAAATATTGAAATAACGGCTGTCAATAATAGAGAACATATAGAAGATATTAATGTAATGATTGCCGAATATTTAAGCCATTTGTGATGAGATAAATTTAGAAGTACTATAAGAATAAAACTAATAACAACAGTACCAATTATATACATTAGAAACTTATTTGATAAAATAAAACGGACAATTTTTAAAACCTTTTGACTATCACTATCTAGTTCATTTAAGATTAGGGAAGTATCGGGAACATACTCTTGAATTTTCGTGGACTCCTCATTTACAACATCGATAATTTCCTTTTTAGTTTCTTCTTTTATTTCATATAATCCACTTTTATTAATATCATCAATTGCTTCATTTAATATGCTTTCTATATTATCCGTTGTAATTATTTTTTGATCAATACCAGAAATAGCAGCTTGAAAAACATTATTAGTAACATCCCCAATTAAGTTTTTTACTTCCGGAATATCTAACACTTTAATAATAATTTCATCATCAATTCCGGCTTCTCTGGTAACATCATAAACCGGTTCTAAAGTTTTATCAACAACTGCTTTAAATTTAGGATTATTTTCCACTTCTTTTTCAATTTCTAATGAAGAAAAAATATCTTGCATAACATTATTAGTAACTGTATTACGTAAAGGGATAAAAACTAAAAGAGTTAAAGTTCCGCAAAAGAAGATAGGAACTAAAATGATCATAGCTAAAATCTTTAAAAACTTCTTCATACTTCACTTCCTCTTTTCTGTTTTAGTATATCAAGAAATTAGAAAATAAACAAATATTTCTGCTATTTTTGTTAATACTAAATATAGGTGATTATATGCAAATTATTATTCGTTCTCTTGTTATGTTTACTGTTTTATTTTTAATTGTGAAGTTTTTAGGCAAGAAACAAATCAAGAATTTAACTTTGTATGATTATATCTTAAGCATTACTATTGGTTCAATTGCTGCCGATTCTATTATCAGTTTAGATACCCCATTATATGATGGCATTATTGCTCTTTTTGTTTTTGGAATTATTGGTTATATAGTTTCGACCATTTCTTTTCATAGCCATGCAATTGAAGAAATAATGGATGGAGAACCTTTAGTTCTATTTGAAAATAATGATTTTAACTATCAAAATTTAGAAGCGGCTAAATTAAGTGTCGGAAAAGTTTTAGAAAGTTGCCGATTAAAAGGATGTTTTGATATTAATGAGCTAGACTGTGCCGTCTTAGAACCTTCGGGAGATATATCTGTTCTATTAAAAGGAAAAGATCAACCTATTACTAGTAAAGATTTAAAAGATAATATTCAAAAAAACAGCCCAAAGCAAACTTTAAGTTATGCCATTATCGTTGATGGTGTACTAGATGAAAGCGAATTAAAAAAAGCCAAAAAAACTAAAACTTGGCTAAATAAATATATTAAAGATAAAAAATTAAACTTAGAAAATATTACTCTTCTAAGTGTTGATAAAAATAATAAGGTTACTCTTTTTAACAAAAATTTATAGTTTTGAAAGTTTATTATTTAGATAGAATCTTCATTTGATTTTTTTCTTTAACAATTGTACTATTGTAGAATTCTAATAGTGCTCTATACATATAAAGAACATCTTTAGAACCAATCGTTTCATTAGCAGAATGCATAGCTAACTGAGGAATACCTATATCTACTGAATTAACACTAACATGACTTTGACTAATTCCCCCAAGTGTTTTGCCACATTTCCTATCAGACCTGCAGGCAAAGTCTTGATAAGGAACTTTAGCATGTTCACAAATTCCTTTAAATAAAGAAGAAGTTACAGCATCAGTAGTGTAATTAATATGATGTTTAATAACAACACCCTTATTTAACGCTACTTTATTAGTAGGATCACTTTTTTGTCCTGCATTAGGGTGAATAGCATGAGCATTATCGGCACTGACTATAAAAGTATTATCTAAAGCTACTAATAAATTAATATCTAATGCTTCTGTTATCCTAGTTAATACATCTAGAAGAAATGTAGAATCAGCACCTTGGCAAGTTAAATTGCCTATTTCTTCATTATTAAAGGCACATGCCACATTAATAGAATTTGGATTATTAGATTCAATAAAACTAGTAAAAGTTGGAAATAAGGAAGCTAAATCATCTAATCTTGGTGCTAAAATAAATATGTCATTTAAACCTACATATTTAGCTTTATCTCTATTATAAACATACAAATCATAATCACAAATTGTAGCTGTATCTTTACCAGATTTAGTTAAGTTTTCTTTTATAATATTCTCTAATTTTTTTTCATTACTTAAAGAAATAATTGGTAACATATCAACTTGGTGATTTAATTCATTCTTTTTATTTACTTCTAAATTCATATGAAATGCTTGACTAGGTATAACCAATAAATCTTTATCAATATTTAATATTTCTTTTGTATATATACCATCTTTTAATGTCACAACTCTACCAGCTAAAGAAAGAGGTCTATCCATCCATGTATAATTTATCATACTTCCGTAACCACTTAAATTTAATTTCATATAGCCGTTTTCAAATATATCTGCATTTGGTTTTATAGCAAAGCTCGGTGAATCTGCGTGAGCACAAACAATGTTAAATCCTACCATATCCTTTTTAGGTGGAATTTGAAAAGCAATTAAAGAAGAGTCATTTCTGATGACAAAATATTTGCCATTCTCTTGCAAATTAAACCATAATTCATTTTCATATAGCTCTTCATAACCGTTTTCTTTTAATTTTTGTCTTAAATTAGCTACGCAATAATAGGCATTTGGAGTTTTATTAATAAAACTCATTAAATTCTCGTTTATATTTTTCATTTAAACCATCCCCGTCTAGTGAGCTATTATAACATGTTTTTCTTTTTTTATATCAATTTTTACATATATCTATAAAATATTTAAATATATTATTCATCTTTTCATCAATTTTATATAAACTTTCTGGATGAAATCTTACTCCCATATAAAATTTTTTATTTCTTGATTCAACTACTTCAGCATAACCATCTTCATCAGTTGCTACTTTTTCTAATAAAGGCCAACTACCAATTACTTTTGTATGCCTTGAATTTACTTTCATTTCTTTGCATTTAACAATATCATAAAATTGAGATTTTGCATCAATATATATTTTATGAACATAATTTTCTGTTATTTGCATATGTTTTTCCGGATTAGAAATTTTACATGTCGTACCGCCTAAAGCTCTAACTATAACATTCTGTCCGCAGCATATACCTAAAGTAGGAATATCATGGTCATAACAATATTTTGCGGCGATCATTTCATAGTTATCACATGCTCCCCCACCTTGAAATATAATGCCATCACATAGATTAATTTGCGTGATTAAGGAATCGTATTCTTCTTGAGATAAATTATTACTCCACTGATCTTCGACATCTATTTTTTCATCTTTGGGTAACAAGATTCCAAGTGCTATTGCTCCATTATCAAACACTGCTTGTTTCATTTCATCTCTTATATACATATTAGGTCTTATAGAATCTTTATAAAAATGTTTAGAAACTATACCTATTATTGCTTTGCCCATTTATTAAATCTACCTTCTTTACCATCTAAGATTTTTTAATTAGCATAATTCAGCATAAATTTTTCTATATTACTTGAAATAGCCATACATGAAATGCTTTCATAAACTCTTTACTTAAAATAATAAATGCATAGTAATTTCCAATATGCAAGTGTGTTTTCTAAATTGTCATAAATTTAGTATCAAATTCTATTGTGTAAAGAACAATTGTTTGGTATACTTTTTATAGGGAATATCAGTTGTTGAGTGTCTACCTCTAATCTTTGTAGAGAGAGGAGGTTTGATAAAAATGAAAACTAAGACTTTTGTTATAAAAGTTCTAAAGCTCATTGCTATCATTTTATTTCTCCTTATCGTTATGATAGT
>CANQQP010000051.1 GCA_947626055.1 uncultured Bacilli bacterium
CCCATTAAGATATGTGCTCCAGGAAGATGTTTCCGTAATGAAGATTTAGATGCTTCTCATGAAAATACTTTCTTTCAAGTAGAAGGCATGGTAATTGATAAAAATATCTCAATTGGTAATTTGATGTATACAATGAAGGAATTATTATCAGCAATCTTTAAACAAGATGTTGATGTTCGTGTTCGTCCCGGTTTTTTCCCTTTCGTGGAACCTGGTGTAGAAATTGATTGTAGTTGTCTAATTTGTGGAGGTAAAGGCTGTCCAACTTGTAAAAATAGTGGTTGGATAGAGTTATGCCCAGGAGGAATGATCCATCCTAATGTCTTAAAAGAAAGTGGTATTGATCCGGAAGTTTATAGCGGGTTTGCTTTTGGTCTAGGTATTACTAGATTAGCGATGATGAAATATAAAATTGATGATATTCGAATTTTAAATTCTGGTGATTTACGTGCCTTGGATAAATTTAATGTAGAGTAGGTGAAGATATGTTAATTTCATGTAATAGATTAAAAAATTATATTAAAGATAGTCAAAAGATTGATTGGTATAGTATTTGGGATAAATTTTCAATTCGTACTGCCGAAGTTGAAGGTGTAACTGTTAAAGGTAAAGATATTGATGGGGTAGTAGTTGCCGAAATTATTGAATGTGAAAAAGTTCCAGATTCTAAAAAGCTTCATAAACTCCTTGTTGATAATGGTAAAGAAAAACTTCAAATCATCTGTGGTGCTCCCAATGTTAAAGTAGGTATGAAAGCCCCTTTAGTTAATGTGGGTGGCCATGTCTGTGGTTTTAAAATTACTTCTCGCAAACTAGCCGGATTAGAAAGCTTTGGAATGATGTGTAGTGCGGAGGAATTAGGTTTTGCTGATAGCAGTGAAGGTATTTTGGAATTACCAACTGATTACATAGTCGGAAAAGATATTAAAGAATATTTACCGCTTGAAGATATAGTAGTAGAGATTGATAATAAGTCTTTAACAAATCGTCCTGATTTATGGGGACACTATGGTATAGCCCGTGAAATTGCCGCTATTACGTCTCATGAATTATTGCCTTTAGATTTATGTGAAATCCCTAATAATAAAAAAGACTTGGACATTCGTATTAAAAATCCTTTATGCTTGAGATATACTGGCTTAAAAATAGATGATATTAGTTCTAAAGAAACGCCTTTAGACATGCAAATATTCCTATATTATGCTGGAATGCGTAGTATATCTTTAATTGTCGATTTAACTAATTATTTAATGTTAGAACTTGGTCAACCTATGCACGCTTTTGATGCCCGAAAGGTTAATAGCATTGAAATCGATACAGCTAAAGATGACGATAAATTTTATACACTAGATAATGTAGAACGTACTTTAAGTGCAGAAACTTTAATGATTAAGAAAAACAAAGATTATTTTGCTGTAGCTGGTGTTATGGGCGGCTTAGATAGTGAAATTATGGATGATACTACTTCGATAATTTTAGAATCAGCTACTTTCGATGCTGCCAGTGTGCGTAGAACAGCTACTTATTTAGGCCTTAGAACAGAAGCTTCCGCGCGTTATGAAAAATCTCTTGATCCTAATATGACAATAATAGCTACGAAAAGATTTGCTAAACTTTTAAAAGATGTTGATAAGGATATCGAATTTGTTTCCAACATTACGGATGTTTATCCTAATCCTTTATTAGAAAAAAAGGTTATCTTAAAAAAAGCTACATTAAAAAAATATATGAATATTGATATTTCTACTGATTTTATTGATAAAACTTTGACTACATTAGGTTTTAAAGTAAAAGAGATGAAAGATAGTTATGAAATTATTGTGCCAACATATAGAGCCACTAAAGATATCTCTTTAGAAGCCGATATTATTGAAGAAATTGCTCGTATGTTTGGCTACGAAAATATTAGACCCGAACCCTTAAAATTAGAACTTACTTTTGATGAATTAGAAACAACTCAAGAAAAGGAATATGATGTTAAAAGATTACTAGCTACACAGTTTGCCTTAAATGAAGTACATACTTATCTATGGTATAAAACAGCTTTATTAAATAAATTAGGCATAGAAAAGGATAACATTAAACTTCTAGGAAAAACAGACGATAATATCTTAAGAGATGATTTAGCGTTTTCCTTAATAGAAGTTGCTCAAAATAATTTAAAATATCAAAATAAAGTCGGTATCTTTGAAATCGGTACAGAGTTTATAAATGGCGAAAATAAAAGAAGTTTAGCCATTGTTCTGGCTGACAATATTAAAAATATTGAAGAAAGCTTTTATAAGCTAAAAGAAATTGTTGTAACAATATTTAAAACCTTTTATAATTTAGATGTTACTTTTAAAAAAGAATCATCTTTTGCGTATTATAATGAAAATTTAAGTTTTTCTATTAATACATCAAATGAACGAGTTGGTCGTTTAAATGTCGTTAAAACAAATATCGCCAGTAGTTTGGCCAAGAAAAAATGCTTTTTAGTTGTTTCTTTAGATTTTGATAAATATGAACAACTTTCTAAAAAAGAATATTTATATGAAGTTATTAGTAAATATCCAACAGTTAGTTTAGACTATACTATCATAATGCCAAAAGATCAAAAATATGAAGTAATCGATAAAGTCTTAAAAGAGTTTAAAAGTCCAATCATTAAATCCTTACAATTTATTGATAGATATGTGGGAGAAAAAGAAAATAAATATACTATTAGATATATTGTGGGTAGCAATGAGGCCACTTTAACCTCTGAAGAGTTACAAGACTTTAAAGAAAAATTTATAAATCATTTAAAAAAGAATGGACTATCAATTCTCGAATAGTTCATTCTTTTTATATATAATTTTCTACTTTTTGTTCGTTAGAAGGACATTTTAGAAATACTTCTATTTTGTTATTGTTAATTTTAGCATAACTGTTATTAACATCACAATATTCTCCATTTTCATCAACAAACTCAATTAACATTTTTTTATTAACCATTTCTTTTAAAGTTAATTTTTCCATATTATTTGAACCTTTATAATAGTTTTTCGCAACACTTACCATTGTTTGAAAATTATCTTCAAAATAATTAACTTGTTTATTTTTAGGTATTAAAAGTAAAACACAAATACCTAAAATAAATATTATTAAGACAATAACAAGACCTTTGCGAAACTTTTCAAACCAATTTACTTTATATTCTACTTCATCATACATAATATCATCCCTTTTTTCTTAAGAGTATATCATACTATATTTGCTTTTTTATGTCAATTATGTTATTATTGGCACGCGGGGTAGCTTGGTATCGACAGAATATTTGGAGGTACGAGCGCAAGTGGTAGGCATACCTTAAATGCATTTTAAAATTAAATGACGAAACTAGTAATGGTTTCGCTTCTTTTGCTCCTGTAGCAGCCTAGTCTAATTTAGGTATAAGAAGCTCTTCTAATTAATTTTTCTTACGGGTTAATTTAGAGGATTATATGAGTAAGATATATTATTAAAATTGTTTAGGTTTTAATAATGAATTTTAACTAAACTATGTTATTAACCTTGGTGTGTTAGATCCGATTTAATAACTAAAATTAATTCTAACTAAACTTGTAGTGCTCGTATTAGCCTTTATTTTGGACAGGGGTTCAATTCCCCTCTACTCCACCAGATTGATAGGAAACTCGAACTTTACGAGTATCAATATAAAACGACTTGTCAAAAAGTCGTTTTTATGTTATTATGAATATGTCAAGGGAACTTGCATAAAATAAAAAAGGGAACATTCAGTTTTTGCAAGTTGAATGTCTACCCAATTAATATTGTTTAGACATTTAATTCAATGAAGAATTAAGTGTCATTTTTTTATTA
>CANQQP010000052.1 GCA_947626055.1 uncultured Bacilli bacterium
TTTTCCCCGTTTTTCGTAACTTGGTAAGCCCCAATATGTTGTGTAATCCCGCCAAATTCTGTATCAACTACCGAAGAAGAACGAATATAATCTAAAAGGGTTGTTTTACCATGATCAACATGACCCATAATAGTAACAACAGGGGGACGTTTTACTAAATCTTTTTCATCATCAATAACTTCGTATTCTTCAAAGTTAGCTAAATCGCGAGTTGAATCTTTCTTTAAAGTTTTATTATATTCTAACGCAACAATTTCGGCATTTTCATAATCAATAGATTGGTTTAAAGAAAGCATTAAACCGGAAGACATTAATTTACCTATTACTTCAACACCACTAACATTAAGGGCACTTGCTAAATCAGCCACAGTCATTCCCTCATGATATAAAATAATATCTTCGTTTTCATCATTAGTTTTTAATTTAGCTTTATGCTTGTACATCGCTTTTCTTTTATTTAAAAACTCTTCTTTGTTGTTGCTATTAGTACTCTTCTTTTTTAATTTTTGTTTACGAACATTATCATCAACAGCATTTTTAACGCTTGATAATTCCATTATTTCATCTACAGCTTGATCAATAACGTCTTCTTCTTCTAAAGATGTATCATTTTCCGTACTAATTAGACTGAAGACATTATCCAAAATAATAACATCGTCTTCTTCTAAAAAATCTGTTGCACTTCCTGCTTTCATGCCCATTTCTTTACATTTTTTCAAAACTTCTGCTACAGTTAAATTCATCGAATCGGCATATTCTTTAACACTCATGTAACCCATATATCTTCCTCCTTCTTATTTTATTAAATTTATTAAATCATCATACACCTGATCTTCAACACTTACTTCTAATACTCTATCAAGCACCTTGCTTTGCCGAGCCTTATTTATTACTTCAAGATCTTTTTTTAAGTAGGCTCCTTTACCATTTAGTTTTCCCGTTAAATCAACAACTACTTGTTTATCAGGAGTCCTAACAATTCGAATTAAATCTTTTTTCTCGCACTTTTCTTTGGTGACAACACAAGTGCGCATGGGAATTTTTTTTACCTTCATTAATCTTGATTTCCTTCTTCATTTATTTGACTTAAAGTTTTAACACTTATTTTATATTTTGTTAAACGACTAGCCAATTTAACATTGTTTCCTTTTTTTCCAATAGCTAAAGAGAAATTACTATCATCAAAAATAGCTAAAGCTTCTTTTTTCTTTTCATCAGTTATATTAACGATGGCATTTTTAGCCGGAGATAAAGCATTAGTAATAAATTCCACTGGATCTTTACTATATAATACTAAATCCACTTTTTCCCCATTTAACTCTTTTAAAATATTGCCAATACGACTTCCTCTTTCGCCAATACAAGCTCCGATAGGGTCAATATTTTCTTCTTCTGAGTAAACGGCAACTTTACTTCTAACTCCCGCCTCCCGTGCGACAGAATATAACATAATAGTGCCATCGGCAAGCTCAGGAATTTCACTTTCAAATAATCTTTTTACAAAGCCATAATGTTTACGCGAAAGTAAAATTAAAGGTCCTTTCGTCCCAGCTTCCACTTTGGTTACATAAACTTTAATAGAAGAACCCATTTTCACTTCTTCTCCTGGAATCATTTCACTTTTAGGTAATATTCCTCTTGTTCTTCCTAATTCCACATAGTAGTTTTTAGAATCTTCCATGGCTAAAGTTCCGACCATTAATTCATCTTGTTTGTCTGAAAATTCTTCGATAATACTATTTCTTTCAGCCTCTCTTATTTTTTGAGTAACTACTTGTTTAGCCGTACTTGCGGCAACTCGACCAAAATCAGCTGGAGTTACTTCTTTTTGAATTGTTTCCCCAATTTTAATATCTGGCACTATTTTTTTCGCATCTTCTAAAAGAATCTGAGCATCAGGATTAATTTCTGGTTCTGTATAAGTTATATTTCCTTCTTCATCAACAATTTCTTCGCCATCAATATAATCTTCAACAACAACTAAATAAGAAAAAACTTTAATATCGCCCGTTTCACGATTTATATCAACTTTAACGTTCGTTTTTGAATCAAAATTCTTTTTATAGGCCGTAGCTAACGCTTGCTCCATAGCTTCAAAGACAATATCTTTAGAAATTCCTTTTTCTTGGGTAATGTGCTCTACGGCTTTAATAAATTCTTTACTATTCATTGTGATCATCTCCTTGTTCTTTACTTATAACATCTAAAATAAAACTATCCTCGATAAAATCATATTTATCAACAATGGGATTAATTATTTCTGTTGCTTCGACAATCGTATCTAAATCAATCCCTCCTATTTTATCTAATTCAATTGTTAAAAACTTATACTTTTTTTCTTCCCGAAAATCAATAGATGTGACCATTATTTCTCGTTCTTTTAAAGCATCGGCCACTTCTAATTTTAATTTTTGTAAATAATCCTGCATAACTCACCTCTCAATTACAATAATAAAAGCAGGAATTTCTGCCCGCTTTCATCTGCTAAGAACATTATATCATAATATTTTCATTTTTGGTAATATTTCTTTTAACGATTTATTAAAACTAAAATGCTTATTCCCAGTAAAGCTAAAATCACAGCAATAATAGCTAACTTTTTAATAGAAAAATTAAATTTATGAACTAAGGATTTTTCTTTATTTTCGTGGGATATTTTATTTAAAGCTAAACTCATAAAAGGCATCACTAGTAGTACAAAACGCAAATAGTTATATAAAAGAAGATATAAAAGAGATTTAATACTTTCCACACTTTTAAAAACTAGATTTTGATTACTTAAAATAAAACTTATTAAAGGAATTAGTAAGTACCATAATAAATAAATACTTAGTAAGATTTTTAAAACACTTTTACGATTTAATTTTTCATAATCAGCAAATAAAATAATACAAAAGTAAATAAGAGGGTAAAATAAATATAAAGCAAATATAAAATAATCGTTAATATTATAATAATTTAAAAGACTCGCAATTATATTAATAATTAAATGAAAAATCACAAAAATTAGATTTATTTTAATAATATAAGAGTTTTCAACTTCTTTTTTATTTTCCGAAAAATTAGTTTTTAAATAAAGATTATTAAAAAATAAAATAATCAGGGATGTTATACCTAAAGATATTCCTCCATAATATATATAATATGTTTTAAAAGCTAAATGATTTAAAGAAGGAATAAAATAACTACATATAGCCACAAAGGATAAAGGTAAAACCAAAACAATTAAATAAATTATTAAATATTTTAAATTAGTAATTTGCGTCAGTTTAGACTTTAACTTTTCCATATCATCACGTATAATCAATCTTATAGAAATATTAATTAATTTCTTATTGATTGATCCCTTTCTATTTATATTTTTTTA
>CANQQP010000053.1 GCA_947626055.1 uncultured Bacilli bacterium
AGGTAGACGCACAGGACTTAAAATCCTGCGGGTGTTAAAGCCCGTGCCGGTTCAAGTCCGGCCTTGGGCACCAAAATGTTAATTACTCGAATTCATATTCGGGTTTTATTTTGAGAAAAATTAATTTAAAACAAATAAAAAGAGGTAATCCTCTTTTATTTAATAATAGATTATGCCCGCAAGTATAATTGCAAGTAAAATATATAAGACAATTATAAAGTATGCATTACTCATACCACATGATGAGTTATTATTGTTATTACATTTTTTTTGTGGTTTACAACAAGAATTTGAAGTACTCATATAGGATACCCTCCTTTATTCATTTATTAAATAAATGCTCCTACAATGATTATTAAAAGTATGAATAGCACTAGGATTATAGCAGGTCCTAAGCATCCGCAGCCATTGTTGTTCATAAATCATTCCTCCTTTTTTGTCTTTTCACTTATATAGTATACGAAACCCAGAATTTGTGTGAGTGTTCTTCTTGTATTTTTATAAAATGATTGATATAATTGGTTATGTTTGGAGGATTATATGAAAAAGAAAATAATTGTATTAGGAGCATGTATGCTTCTTGTTGCAGGATGTGGTAAAACAATACCAAAATTAAAAGATGGGAGTGAAGCTGTCGTAACTTTCAAAAAAGGCAATATTAGTGCTAATGAGTTATATAATGAGGTCAAAGATACTTATGGTTTATCAACTTTAATAACTATGATTGATAAACAAATCTTAGAAAAAGAATATAAAGATGATCTTGAAGATGCTAAATCTTCTGCTAAAAATCAAATTGAACAAATTAAAAGTCAATATGGCGATAATGCTTTATCAGCAGTTCAACAATTTACAGGATTTTCTACAATGGAAGCTTATGAAGATTATCTCTATATCGCCTATTTACAAAATTTAGCCGTTGAAGATTACGCAAAAGACCAAATCAAAGACAGCGATATTGAAAAATACTATAATGAAAGTATTTATGGAGATATTAAAGTAAGTCATATCTTAATTACTCCTGAAGTCAAAGATGATATGAGTGAAGATGAAAAGACAAAAGCGGAAGAAAAAGCGAAAAAAGAAGCTGAAAAACTTATCAAAAAACTTGATGAAGCTGAAGATGCTAGCAAAGAATTTAAAACACTTGCCAAGAAAAATTCTGACGATGCAGCGACTAGTGAAAATGGCGGGGATTTAGGTTATATTAATACTGATACTCTATCTAGCGACTATGAAGGATTTGCTGATGAAGCTTATAAATTAAATGATGGAGAATATACAAAAGAACCAGTTAAAACTAGTTTAGGATATCATATTATCTTAAGAGTTAAATCTAAAGAAAAAGCTAAACTTGAAGATGTCAAAGATAAAATAATTGATACTTTATCTAACGAATTAATTAGTAATGATGCTACAACAAGCATTAATGCCTTGCAAGATATTCGTAAAAAATATGGTATGGAAATTAAAGATAGCGAACTTAGTAAACAATATTCAAATTACATTCAAAACTCTCTATCTAAAGCCATAGAACAAAACAGTAGTTCAACAGAACAATAGAACCTTTTGGTTCTTTTTTATTTTTTTAGTTTATAATAATTATCATTAGAAAGAAGGAAGAAAAAATGACAGAAGAAAAAGTAAGAGTTGAAGCAAGAACTCATATTATTAGTATGAATTTAAAACATTTAGGAGCATTTAGACCTATTCCTGGCTATGAAGTTCTAAATGCATCTATAAATTGTATATTACGTTATAATGGCGCTCCAACTTATGATATTATTTTGATTAATACTGTTCCTGTAATGTGCAGTATAGATGAATATAACTGTTTAAGCAATAATGCTGGCATCCCTATTGAGGAAAATATTTTAGCACGTAAGCGAGAAATGAGGTAAATATGATAAATATTGATTTTTTTAAGAAAAATAAAACTAAATTAGTTGCATGTGGTTTGGCTAGCATTATATCATTAGGAACAGCAGGTTGTAATAAAAATAATGATCCAATTCCGCAAGAAGAAGTTATTACAAAAACATTTAATCCTGGAGAACATATTATAAGTCATTTATATTCTGACGCTATTCATGCGATGCATGTTGATTTTCAGTATGATTGTCCACCCGGATACAAAATTATCGACATTAAAATAGCCTCAGATCATGGTAAAATGAATGACGTATTAATCTTTTATACTAACGAAATACCAGTAGTAGCAACAAGTGATGAAAATAATAAATTTACTAGTTTTGGTACACCAGTCGAACAAGAAAAATCTCTTAAATTAGAAAAGCCTTCCAATTAAGGAAAGCTTTTTTATATATTATTAATAAATTCATTTATTTGTTCTATAGTGTAACCCTTAGAATATAATTTACTTTTGAAATAATATAGTAACTTTTCGTCGGTATATTTTTTTTGTAACTTTTGATATATCTGATTAGCGGTCTTTAAAAAATTATCATTATCATTTAATTCAATATTTTTAATAAAATCATCATATATATCTTTACTATAACCTTCTTTAAATAAATACATTTGAATTTTATTTAAAAATATAGATTTACTATCTTTATTTACTTTTAGTTTTTTATTAATAATCTTCTGGCATTTTTCTTGCCATATCTTTTTGTCAATATTATTTAATTCTTTATTTATTAGTTCTTCATCTAACAACTCTTGTAAAAGGGTTTTCTTTATCTTCTCGGGTCCTTTTAAAGTTAAATTAATTTGATCTAAGACGTAATAATGGATATATTTTTTTTCATTAATATACCCTTCTTTTTCTAGTCTGGTAATAGTTTTAACAATAGTCTTTTCTGCAAAGTCATTCTTCTTTAAATAATCTCTAATTCCCTTCTTAGTACGCATTTTAATAGCTAAATATTTAAGAGCTTTGTAATAACTATTTAATTCGTTATTATATTCTTGTATTTCTTCTAATTGTTTTTCAGTTAACTGCTTATTAGTAAGCATATTAAATTGTAAAATAACTTCATCATACAAAATAATTTCTTCTCTATTTTTAAAATAAACTTTATATCTATTATCTTTGAGTTTTTTATATCCTAGTATCTGCATTAATCTTCACCCTACTTAGATTATATAATAAACATCAATAAAAATCTACCAGCTTAGCTGGTAGTTTTATTAAGCACTAAAAGTGCCTCTTACTGGCCGCGCTATATTGCGC
>CANQQP010000054.1 GCA_947626055.1 uncultured Bacilli bacterium
ATTTGCTCAATTTATCAAAATTACATCTAAAAAAGTAGTATATTCATTTTGAATATACCACTTTGTCAACAATCTGAGACTTATCAGATGATAAGTTTTTCTTTTTATTTAAAATATTTCATGGTAAGATGATTATGTGATTAAAATGAAGAAGTATTTAAAATATTTATTAGCATTTTTAATACCTATAAGTATCTTTTGCGTCTGTTTAGCTATTAATCATATTGCCCCTTTTGGCAAATATTTAATAACTACATATGATTCTAAAGTCCAATATCCTGGTTTTTTTATGGGACTTAAAAATATGCATTTCTTTATGTTTAATGCTGGCTTTGGTTTTAATTTCTTTGGAACTATGGCCTATTATGTAATGAACCCCATAAACTTATTAATTAAATTTTTTGATATTTATAATTATAATACTTTTTATTTTCTAATAATTATTTTAAAAATTGGTTTATGTGGTTTAAGCATGCAGTTTTTTCTTAGTAGAGAAGAAAAACATGATAATTTGTGGAGTGTAGTTTTTAGTGTTATTTACGCTTTAATTGGTTATATGGTCAGTTTCTATGACAATGTTTTTTGGCTTGATGGAGTCATAATGCTTCCTTTAATTTTAGTGGGCATTAATAAAATCATAGATAAAAAATCAGCCTTATTTTATGTCATTAGTTTAGCCATTTCTTTAATGGTCAGTTTTTATACCGGTTATATGAATTGTATCTTTAGCGTTATTTATTTTATTTATAAATTAGTAGAAAAGAATAAATATAAAGATAAAAAAATAATTTTAAATTTTATAGTTAGCTCTATTGCAGCGGTTTTAATAGCTGGAGTCGTTTTAGTCCCTACTTTCTTTGCTTTAATGGCTGGTAAAGCTAGTGGCTTTCAAGATGATTTTACGAAATATTTAGCTTTCAATGATAACATTAAATATATCTTTTATTCATTTACACCTGGCAATTTTCATTCAAGTTTGGTCGGTAATAGTGGCTTTGCTCAAAATTTTTGCACGCTTTTTGTCGTTAGTTTATTCGTTACGTCTTTCTTCAAAAAAAAAATTGATAATAAAACTAAGAGTATCACCATCATAATCATTTTATTTTATATGCTATCTTATAGTTTTAATTTAGTAGATTATGCTTGGCAATTTTTTCAAAAACCCATTTGGTGGCAACATCGTTATTCTTTTACTTTTTCAGCATTTTTAATAATCGTCGCTTATAAAAATTTAATGAATTATGATTTTTGTAAACTAACTCTCAAGAAAAAGAGCATTATTTATGTTACATTTGCTAGTTTAGTAGCTATTAGCTTTGTCTTATTTTATATGCAAATGAATCCGCGTAGTATATTTAGATTATTCATTTTAGCTTTTTCAATTTTATTATTAATTAATTATATATTTATTTTTAATAATCCGAAAAGTAAATATAAGTATATCATAATTGGCTTAATAGTCTTAGAATTAGGATTAAATACCTACGCTAGTATTAAAGAAAATTGCAAAACTGATTCTTCTTCTACTGTTACTTATGATTTATTAGCAAAAAAACAAATTAATGAAAGTCTAAAGATTGTTAAAAAAGATAAATCTTTTTATCGAACTGAATTAGTTCAACGCTACACTTATAATGATGGATTATTCTTTAATTATAATGGCATTAATTATTTTAATTCCGTCCGCAATCAAAGAGTTATCAAAGCTTTAGAAAATTATTTTCCTGTTGAAGTGGATAGTCACCAAAGTATTAATTTAAATCAACTGGATCCGGCTATGTTATCGTTATTTGATGTTAAATATTTAATAAATGATCAAGATATTGCTTATTTAGAAAAAATAGATGATAAAGTCTATTTAAATAAGCAAGCACTAGGATTGGGCTTTATAGTTGATAAAAGCCTTTTAAATATTAAATTTAAAAAGGATGATTATTTAAATAATATTTCTTTAGTATATAGTAAAATGTTAAATGAAAAATTAAATTTATATAAAAAAATAGATAATACCCAAATCACTTTAGAAAATGTTAAATTTAATAAAAAAACCAATAAGTATGAAAGTGTTAAAAACCTTGTTGGCCATATTACTATCGAATTTACAGCCCCAAGTAATTTATTGTTTAGCGTTAAAGACAGATTAGGAACTGATTGTTATATTAATGGTTCCTTACAAACTGTTCACAGTTCATATTATTATATTTCCAAAGGGGAAAATGTTAAAGTTGTGTTGCAATTTACTAGCCAAAAAGAAAATAGAGATTATACCGATATCTATTATTTAGATGATCAATTGTATCACGCGATTACAGATAAATTAAACAAAAATACCTTACAAAATATCAAAATAAATAATAAACATCTTTTAGAGGCATTCATTAATGTTAAAGATAAAGATGGATTATTATTTACAACTATTCCTTATGAAACAGGGATGTCTATCAAAGTTAATGGTAAGAAAGTAACACCAAAATTAATTTTTGATGCATTTATAGGTTTAGAATTAGAAACAGGGGATAATAATATTATTATAGATTATATACCCCAAGGGTTTATAATTGGCATCATTTGTAGTTTGTTAGGAATAAGTTCTTTAATCTATTTAAAAAATCAAAAAAAATAAAAGAAAATATTGCTTTTAATCGTTAGTTTTGATAAGATGTTTATAGTAGAAGGAGGAAATAAATAAATGAACGATAATATGAAAAAAGGAAATACAGTGCTATTAACTGTTATTGCTGTAGCAACTCTACTAGTTGCAGTTGTCGGAGCTACATTTGCGTACTTCACAGCAAGTGTAACAGGAAACCAAAGTGCCAGTTCCGTAATAGTAAAAGCAGGAAGTATAGGGACAGTCACTTATAAAAGTA
>CANQQP010000055.1 GCA_947626055.1 uncultured Bacilli bacterium
TTGGTCGTCAAAGAGGTACTGGTTTAGGAGGAGGTCATGATGAACGTGAACAAACTCTTAACCAATTACTTACCGAGATGGACGGTTTTGGGGCTAATGAAGGTATCATTATTATTGCTGCTACTAATAGACCAGACGTTCTAGATCCTGCTTTACTTCGTCCCGGACGTTTTGACCGTCAAGTAACAGTTAGTTTACCAGACTCGAAAGAACGTGAACAAATCTTAGCTGTTCATGCCAAAAATAAAATCTTTGATCAAGATGTTAACTTAGAAAATCTATCCCAAAGAACACCAGGATTTAGTGGAGCTGATTTGGAAAACTTATTAAATGAAGCAGCACTACTTGCCGTTAGACGTAATAAAGATAATATATCAATGGCTGAAATTGATGAAGCTACAGACCGTGTTTTATTAGGTCCTGCTAAAACATCTCGCAAAATAACTGAAAAAGAAAAACGTTTAGTTTCGATTCACGAAGCGGGACATGCTGTTATTGGATTAAAACTAGAAGATGCTCAAGCTGTTCATAAAATTACGATTATTCCACGTGGTATGGCTGGTGGTTATACCATGATGCTTCCAAAAGAAGAAAAAATGGCTATTATGACCAAAAAAGAATTAACTTCCCAAATAGTTGGTTTATTAGGTGGTCGTGTTAGTGAAGAGCTATATTTTGGAGAAATTACTACTGGTGCTTCTGATGACTTTAAAAAAGCCACTAATATTGCTCGTGCTATGGTTACTGAATATGGTATGAGCGATTTAGGACCAATGCAATTAGAACAAAGAAGTGAAAGCGTTTTCTTAGGACGTGATTATGGAAAAACTAAGAACTTCTCTGATCAGGTTGCTTTAGAAATTGACAAGGAAGTACGTAAGATTATTGATGAATGCTATAAACAAGCTTCCGAAATCCTTAAGAAAAATAAAGATTTAGTAATGTTATTAACTGATGCTTTAATGAAATATGAAACTATAACCAAAGAACAAATAGAATACATTGTCAAAAATAAATCAATTGATTTTAAGGATATGCCCAATGCGAATACTGAAGGCTTAACATTAACAGAATTAAAAGAGATGGCTAAAGAAAAAGGTATTAAAGGTTATAGCAAAATGACTAAAGAAGAATTACAAAAAGAATTAGAAAATCTTGAAGATTAAACTAATTCTTTTTTTGTCTATTTAGTGTATACTTTTAAAATATTTAACACTTTTTTGGCATTTTAATTTGATTTAATGCTAAACTTAATATAAGTGTAGGAGATGGTAATAATGAAAAAAGTTAAATATTTAATTGCTATTGTTTTTTCATTATTTATTATGGGTCCTTTAACAGTGCAAGCAGAAGAAATTCAGGTGTGTAATTTAGATGATATAGTTACTAGAGGAATAATTAAATCTAATGCCGAAGGTTGCGAAAGAGTTATTGTAAGTAATACTAAAAATCTTAATGTCATTTATAAATTAAATTGGATTAAAGAAATAGAATTTACTAATTTAAATTTAAATGATATTTCCTTTATAAATAATTTAGATAATTTGGAAACTCTTATTATAAGTGGTTCTAATATCAGTCTAGAGGATTTAAATTCCCATATGACATCATTAAAAATTTATAATTCTTATGTTCAAGATTTAGAAGCATTAAAAAATTGTCGTTATTTGCAAAATATCCTTTTATCTGATACCTCATATTTTCGAGATTTAGAATTTTTAAGATATACGTCTAATTTAAAAACCTTATCCATAGACTTTCCAGCTTATACGAATATTGACCTTTCCCCAATCCTTAATTTATATAAATTAGAAAAATTAAACTTATGGGGATTAGAGCAAAATATCAGTAATAACCTATTAAGATTTTTAAAAAGAAATAATGTTGAGACTTCCTTTTCTCTAAATAGAAACTATGAAAGTTTAATGAATAATGTTAAAAGTATATATAATTCTTTAAATTTAAATGGTTTATCTGATGAAGAACAAATACAAAGAATTGTTCTATACGTCATTGATAATATCACTTATGATCAAAACTTAACAGGTGAAGCTGGCCAAGAAGCATTTAAAACTGAAATAATGATTGAAAATGCTTTAAATAAAAGTGGAGTATGTCGTCAATATACACTGCTTACAAATATTCTTTTAGAGATGGCTGGATTTAACGCTATTCAAATTAGAAGTAATGCTATAGAAAATCATATTTGGAATGCCGTTTATTTAAATGGATCTTGGTATGCTATTGATCCGACATGGCTTGATACAGAAGAAGGACGAAATGAAGTAGTAAATAATACGCGAAATAATAATTATTTAGTTGATCCTTATGGAACCTATATAAATAATCATCATCCGTTATCAAATATGTTAGCAAATTTAAATCCTCTATTTAAAATTTCTTTTGATACTAATGGAGGCGAGAGTTTAAGCCCAATTTATGTTGATTCTAATCATTATTCTCTACCTGCTCCTACAAAACAGAATAGTGAATTCGATGGTTGGTATAGTGATGATGACCTTCTTAATAATTATGAAGTAACAAACATAAATAAAGATGTCACTTTATATGCTGGTTATAATGATAGTTTGAGAATTGAAAATGCTTCTGGAATGCCTAATCCTCCAACATCTGTAATAGGTTATATTGGAATTGGAATCTTAACATTAGGAATAGGATTAGGATATCTTTATTTAAAGAAGCATAACAAGTTTAAAAAAATATAATAATAGTGACGAAGAGCTCAGATTGAGCTCTTTTTTCTTTTGACAATAAGACATGGGGGGGGGGTATAATGGAGATATAAAAATAGGAGAGATACCCTCATGAAAGAA
>CANQQP010000056.1 GCA_947626055.1 uncultured Bacilli bacterium
CTTCATGTCTCACCCGCATAGCGGGTGGATTTATTCCACGACCTTTCTGGTCGTGGCAATTCTGATGAATTGCTTATAAAAAGTGCTTACACTTCGTAAACACTAACTTTTTTCTTATCTCTTCCTAGTCTTTCAAATTTTACTTTACCAGAAATTGTTGCATATAAAGTATGATCTTTACCCATTCCAACATTTACTCCAGGATAAATCTTTGTTCCTCTTTGACGATATAAAATTGAACCAGCTGAAACAGTTTGACCATCGGCAGCTTTAGCTCCTAATCTACGTCCACGGGAATCACGACCGTTTTGAGTTGATGATTGTCCTTTTTTATGAGCAAAACGTTGGATATTTAATTTTAAAAATTCCATTTTCATTTAATATCCCTCCTAAGCTATAACTTTTATATTTTTTGGATAATCACTAGCTAATTGTCTTAGCATGTTTATCATATTAGTAATTAATGTTTTAGTTACTTGATTATCTTTACGAATTTCAATAACTAAATCATTTTTATCTTCATAATAAATAGAGTCTTTATCAAAACTTAAAATAGCATTAATTGTAGTAGTAACTATACTAGAAACACTAGCACATACAATATCTTTACCATAATCAGCAAAATTAGCATGACCACTAATAACTATTCTATTTTTATTTTTCTCTACTCTTATCATAAATTACGCTTCAATCTTTTTAACAACTAATTTAGTATATGGTTGTCTGTGACCTTGTTTATTACGATACTTTTTCTTAGGTTTATATTTAAATACTGTTATTTTTTTACCTCTACCTTGTTTTTCTACAGTACAAGTAACACAAGCATTTTTAACATATGGAGAACCTACTTTACCATCCACATATAAAACCTCAG
This sequence comes from uncultured Bacilli bacterium, assembly GCA_947626055.1. Taxonomy (GTDB): domain Bacteria; phylum Bacillota_I; class Bacilli_A; order RF39; family UBA660; genus HGM10766. The sequence continues at coordinate 875 of CANQQP010000056.1, forward strand.
AAAACTTAACTTCACTACCAGCTTCATTAGGTAATTTTTCTACATATAAAACATCGCCTTCAGAAACATGGTATTGTTTTCCACCAGTTACAAATATAGCTTTCATCTACATACCTCCTTTTAAAATTAAGACGCGCCCGGAAGGTAACAATTTAATGTTTTTTTGACCTTTTTAGTGCGGTTTTTTGAAGAAAGCCTTCAAACGTTACTAATTTTACCAAAAGATGCCTCTTTTGTCAAACTTTTATCCTTTAAAATATATGAAATAAAAAGCTAGATTATTTTAATTTTCTTTCTAGACTTTTTATAGAGAAATACTCGGCTAATTTATTGTCGGTTAAGTTACTCACAAATAATTCTAAATTTCCCTCTTGGTTAGCAATTTCTAAATCTTGAAGTAATTCTTCTGGCAAAGAAAATTCGGAAGCTATTTGTTGATAGTTTAAAAGGAGCATTTGAAATACTTCACCAAATTCACAATTCGTAAATAAAGAATTTTCATTAATGTTTAAATAGTATTTACTATCTATCATATCCCAACTAGCATCAGTTGGCTTACTTCCAAAGTTACCGGTTGCTGTTACATATAAACTTTTAAAAGAAATAAAATATTTAGATATCCAGTCAATAGAGACATGTGGTGAAACATTAGCAAATTTATTTTTAATTAAGTCAGCTTTTAATATATTGCCAATATTATTTTCAGCCGCTTTGCCTAGAGCAATAATATCATTTTCTAACAGCATTGATTTTTGGTAAGTATAAAAAGGAAGTTCTTTTAATTTAGCTAAATTAGAAAAAGGTACATCTTTATGAAATTGATCTACATAAGAATTTAGGGCAATATTAGTACCTGTTTCAGCTAATTTTTTTAATAAATTAATAATTTCTTCATTATAAATTAAAGAATTAGTAATAATAACTAAATCTTCAATCGAAATATGATTTTCTAAAACATAATTTAATAAATAAAGCATTCCCTCTTTATTTAAAAATACTTCCCCACCTGTTAAAATCATTTTGCCTATACCAACTATTTTATAGTTATCTTTATGAAATATATTACTGATTGTTTCTTGTGACATATCAACATTTTGCGCTTTACCTCGCATACAGTGTAAACAATTAGAATTACATCTTCTAGTCATTTCCAATTCTAGAATATTAATATAACCTTGTATCATAACCATTTCCCCTTTGTTAGTTAGCTATTATATATATTTTTTGCTTTTATGTCAAGGTCCACCCTAAGCTTTCCCTACTTAGATTGAAAATAAGCTTTTAGCACATCCTTTTCTTTTATTAATTTATCCTTTATTTGAAAATAATGTTTTTTTTGTTTTTGAATTCCTTTAATATTGTTAATAATTTTAACTTTCGAATACTTATAATCATGCAGATATCTTTCTAATAAAAAGCGATTTTCGACATATTTTAGTTCTTTTATATATATCCATATTTTATAAAACAAAAAACAAATAATTAAATAATTATTTAAAGCATAAAAATAATTAAAATATAAAAATACTAGCAAAAAGAAAAAAGAAAATATAATAGTTAAAATTTGACTTTGCCAAAAAGAAAAATGTTTTTCCAAGATACTTTTGAGAAAAATACTACCATCTAAAGGAATAATTGGTAATAAATTAAAAAATAAAATACTAAAATTATATTTACAGAATAATTGATAGAAACTATTATCTAATATTTTATGATAATAAAAAAAAGCTATAATTATATATAAAACAAGTTGGCACAAAACTCCTGAAACACTTATTATTAAATCGGCATTAATAGAAGAATTTAGATCTTTTTCAATTTTGGTAATCCCTCCAAAAGGAAGAAAATCAATACTTTTTATAGGATAATTAAAGTATTTAATAGCTAGCACATGGCCTAGTTCATGGATAAAAATTATTAACATTAAAATTAAACATTCTTTAAACATCCCTGTTAAGCAGGCCGAAATGATAAAAAAATAAGTAAAAGCATTAATCTTTATTTTTTTCATATTCCTCAAAATCTATATATTCATTATTTTTTTGAACGACTAAAGTTATTTCATCGGATAAACTTTCTCCTACTAAACTATTTTTTTCGACATAATCATATAATTTTAAAGATGAAGATATATTAGTATACCAAATATCTGCCCCATCAGTTCCTTGGATTATAATTGTTTTACCATATCCTTCTTTTTCGCCCATAAAAACAACTATTCCACTTTGTAAAGCGGGCATAAGATAATTATCAGTAACCTTAAATTTGGTACCATCTAAATTTTTGGAAGTGTCAGTATATTTAAAAGTTTCATTAAAAACGGTAGTTTCATCCGAAGGTACATTATCAAAGGGTAAAATACTACCTAAATACTTTTTATAAAATTTATTTAAAGTAGCAAATTTAAAAGAACGCTCGAAAACGTAATCTTTGTACATTAAAAGATTATCATTAGAACTTTTAATAAATATAATACTACTTAAAAATAAAATAATACTTATTAAGACACGGGAAAATAAATTATTAATATATTTAGTTCTTTTATTTTGTTTTTCTTTCTTTTTCACAAATATCACCCTGATAAATTTTATGATGAAAAAGAAATTTTATAACTTATTAAAATGTAAATTAAATAAACAGGATAGTTAAATAAAAGGTATTTACTCAAATAGAAAATATTAATATCGCGATAATTAAAATATAAATATAAACTTAAGATATAGAAAACATATGCTCCACTATTGATAACAATATTTTTAAATAAACTTTTATGTTTGCCTTTTTGACGAAAGATAAAATAAAAAATTAAAAGCCAAATTAAATTTAAAAAATAAGTATGTGTTAAAAAAAGGTCTATAAATATGGCACTAACAATTAGTATAGTTAAATATCTTAGTGGTATTTTAAAAATATTTATTAGAAAAAAATAAGTATGAAAGATAGTCATGTTATTTATTAATATATCTAGTAATAAATTAAAAATTATCATATATTCTTTATCCCTCTAATTATCGCCAAATATTTTAAATTACCAAAATCCACATTACTTTTAATAAAAACTTCTTGAGCAATATTCTCTTTAGTATCTTTAGTGTGTTCTACCTTTCCTATATAAAGGCCTTGGGGAATTAAGCCAAGACCCGAAGTATAGACTTCCTCTTCTTTCATAATTAATTCATAATTATTAAAATTATTAGCTATTAAATTTTGGTTTTTTTGATCATAACTATTTAAGGCCCCATAGTTTTCGCCTATTTGCACTGATATACTACTATCATGAGCAGTCAGTAATTTGACAACACTAGTCTTTTTATTAACCTTTTCAATTATTCCTACTAAACCATTTTCGGCAACAATAGCCATACCTTTTTTTAATGATTTGTCTTGACCATATTTGATTGTAACTGTTTCGTGAAAATTATAAACATCTCGTAATAAAATCTCTGTTTTTAATATATCGTAGGCTTGATAATTATCTAAGCCATTTAAAGAACGGACTTGATTTAATTCTTTTTGTAAAGCTTTATTCTCGGATTGTAAAGTCGATACCTCGATTTTATTTGTTTCATAATTATGGTAATTAGTTTTTCCGAAAATTAAAAATAAATAATCACTTAAAAATAAACATATTAAAAAGATGGCCACTATTAAGATGTTGACTAAATATTTTTTCATAAGTTAATCACCTTATTTTCTTTATATGTATAATAATTATTCTTCCCAATAATAATGTGATCTATAACTTCAATACCGATGATTTTTCCACTTTTAATTAAATCTTGCGTAAATAATTTATCTTGAGGACTTGGTGTTGCATCGCCACTAGGATGATTGTGTACAATTATTATGTATGCAGCATTATTATTAATAGCGTATTTAAATATTTCTCGCGGATGGGCAATACTGGTATTAAGACTGCCTTTAAAGATTACTTTACTTTCTATTACTCTACTTTTATTATCTAAAAGTAAAGCAATTAAATTTTCTTGCTGTTCTAATTGATTTAAGTATTTAAACTTAGCATAGACATCTTTTCCACTTCTAATTTGCTCAATTTCTTTAGAACCTTTTAAAATAAATACTCGCTTACCTAACTCTAAAGCCGCTAAAATACTCATGGCTTTGGCTTCTCCCATACCTTTGATTTTTATTAAACTATTTAGAGTAAGATTTTCTAAATCCGCAATCTTTTCAATAGTTTGTAAAACATTTAAAGCTAAATTTTTAACGGAAATATCTTTAGTTCCTGTTCTTAAAAGAATAGCTAAGAGTTCTTCATTTGTTAAAGAAGCGACGCCATATGTTTTTAAACGTTCTCGTGGTTTTAAAAAAGTAGGCATATCTTTTAACATTAAACTCATTTCTGCCTACTTTCATATAATTTTAAAATATTTTTATTGACGGTATTATAAGTTTCATCGCTAGCCGAAATTAAAAGATGTTCATATTCTTGTAATTTATTAATAAATTCTTTATCACTGATACTTTCTTTTTTTAAATAATATTCTATTCCTAAGCTATCAAAAAAAGCTTTTTCTTTAGCAATCGCCTCATCATTCATCAAAATGGCTATTATTACGCGATAATACTCTTTATCTTTAATGATAATTGAACTATTATAGTTTTGCATAAAATTCTGTGCGTTTTCATTGTTTTTAAAAACACCTACTTGAAAAAAAGTAACAATATTATCTTCGTTCAAAACTAATTGCACATCATTATTAATATTTTTAAATATTACGAATGCAAAAACAGTCCCAATAGCAATCGAAATAGTGATTGTAAGCAATATTTTTTTCATAGACCTCACCACTTGCAATATAGCAAAATGCTATGTCATATTATGTCGAATCTTCACGTTGAAACATAAAAAGTAACGATTATTTATTCGTTACTTTCTTTAAGAATATTTTCTAGTTTTTCTAAGGTAATGTTTAGTGATTTG
>CANQQP010000057.1 GCA_947626055.1 uncultured Bacilli bacterium
AATTATGACAAAAAGAGAACTTCCTCTATTTATTATAATTCTGCTATTATTCTTTGTAGTAATCACCTTACTATTTATAGATAATAAAAACATCTGATTTCAACAATCGTTGATTTCAGATGGAATCCAATAAGGGATAACATCTGATTCTCGCAATCAAATGTATCCTTTTTTATTTTATGCAAGTTTCCTTGACATATTCATAATAACATAAAAACGACTTTTTGACAAGTCGTTTTATATTGATACTCAAAAAGTTCGAGTTTCCTATCATTTGGTAGCGGCGGGGGGATTCGAACCCTCGACCTATCGGGTATGAACCGAGTGCTCTAGCCAACTGAGCTACACCGCCATAAAAAGTAAGCAATTTGATTATAACAAATAATTACATCTTTGACAACAAAAATTATAAAAAAAATAGGGCTTATAAACCACTATTAAATCCAACGAGCTATATAAATATTACGAGTCATTCCTTCTTGATATCTTTCAAAAATCTTAATAATGTTATCAATTATAACCTTTAAAACATTTGTAACAGTACTTTTTACTCTAACTTGTAATAACTCTTTTTTCATTTCATTTCGAAAAGTATAATCATCAATATATTTAGAAATAATATTATCAACACAAGTAGCCTTTTTTATTTCTTCGGGATTATTTAAATCAATGTTACAAACATACTTTTTATAGAATCCTATTAATCTTTCACTAATATAATCACTTTCTAAAAATTCAAACTCCGTAATTTTATAATAATTAGGACAATATTTTACAACCATACTTGTACTGCTCATTTACTGCACTTCCCTACTCTTGTATTCTAAATAAATTATAGTAAAAAAAAATTGTTTTGTCAAAACAATTTTAAGATATCTTGCAAGGTTATATATATCATCAAAAGAAGTAATAATATGAACCCTACTGTATGAAAAGCATTTTCTACTTTAGAATTAACAGGACTACCTTTTATTTTTTCAATTATTAGAAATAATATTCTACCCCCATCAAATGCTGGGAAAGGTAATATATTAATAAATCCTAAATTAATACTCAAAAACGCGATTAAATAAATTACTTGTTGAATACCTACCGTTAAGCTCTCACCAACAACTCCATAAATACCAACTGGACCTGATAAAGAACTAAGACCTAATCCGCCTGTGAATAAATTAACTATTACGATAGCCATTGAATCAATGACGGCCCCAAATTTCAAAACCGCATATTTTAAAGCTTGAACAAAACCATACTTCTTAGTAGTATCAACTTTAACTCCAAAAACTTTTTTGGCATTGCCTTTTTTATCTTTTTCTGTAACTGGTTTTATTTTATAATTTTTAATATCACCATTTGTTTTTTCAATTTTAAAAGTGTAATAATCATTTTTACTTTTGATATTTAATAAAATCTGAGTTTTATCCCAAGTATTAACTTTTTTATCATTAACAGCAATTATGCGATCGCCCTTTTCAATTCCGGCTTTTTCAACTGGATAACCTTTTGTTACTTTACCGACAACCGGTTCTAAAGAAGAACTACCCCAAATTAGAGCCGATAAAAATAGTAAAACAAAAGCTAAGACAAAATTAAAAGTTACCCCCGCAACTAAAATTAAAAAACGTTGAAAAGCGGTTTTATTACACATAAATTTTTCTTTAGGTATATTTTTATCATCTTCGGAAACTTCTCCTGCCATTTGAACATATCCCCCAATAGGTAGGGCTCTTATAGAATACTGAATACCGTCTTTTTTACTAATTTTTTTAAATAAAATAGGTCCCATACCAATTGAAAATTCATAAATATGAACCCCACATTTTTTAGCAAAAAGAAAGTGACCAAATTCATGAATCATTACTAAAAGACCTAAAATAAAAATTAAAACAATTAAAGTAACAAACCACATAATAAATCCTCCTTATAATATTGTAAACATTATTAAAAATGCTATAACTACAAAAATTAGACTATCTAATCTATCTAATACTCCTCCATGACCAGGAATCAATTTAGAAAAATCTTTAATCTTGGCTTCTCTTTTAATTTTACTAAAAACTAAGTCTCCTATTTGGCCAATAATAGATAATATTGCTACAAATATACATAATTTTATAACATTAACATTAGAGCTAATAAAATTAAGATAGAACATAACGGCAACAAATGTTCCTAAAGCAACACCACAAAGGCTTCCTTCCCATGTTTTACCAGGGGAAACATTAACTATCAATTTATGTTTCCCAATTAATTTACCAAATATTAAAGCAAAAGTATCATTTAATACTGTAATTAATAATAAAAATACTAATAATAAAACATTATAATCAACTAAAACAATTAATATATTAAAGAAAACTCCTAAAAGTAAAATCCAACCTATTAAATAAAACGCATCCCTTGTAGTGTATTTATCATTACCACCATAAAAAATTGTAGGACCTAAAAGTAAAATTAATAAACAGCCAATAGTCCGAAACGAGAGACCCAAGTTTAACAAATAATCGTTTTTAGAAGCAAAAATTAATATAAGCAAACTTATCATACCTAACACCTTAATAATACTAGGTAAATCTTTTTCTTTCTTTTTTAAATCTATAGCTTCTTTAAATGCTAAAACACTTACAATACCTACCCCTATTTTAAAAGGCAGCCCCCCTATAACTATAAGGGGCACAAAAATTGCAATTAAGATAGCGGCACTTAAAATTCTTTTTTTCATTTTCTTCAATTCCTATCTATAATAAAGTATACTCTTGTAAGTAAAAAAAAGTCAAATAAAATGTATATTATTGACATGGTTAGAATTCAATTAATTTAATACATGGTTTATCTTTAATTTTAAACTTTTTTATTAAATTTTGCGCCTTTTGGTAATCAAATTCTCTTAATTTATCTTTCGGAATTTTTTTATACTGAGTCACAAAATCACGACATAAACTATAATCTATTGTTTTAAAGGCAATACTTACTTCTAAAATATCGATAATATTATTTAATACAACTTTTGATAAATTTTGTTCCATTAAAAACTCTTCACATATATTTAAAAATTCATTATCACATACAATAGTTAATAACATTTCCTGACTATGACCATTGTGACTTGCTAAAAAAACATCATAATCATTTTCGTAATTATCATTTATTATCCTATTTAATATTTTTTTGCGAGCATCTACAGGATAGATAGATTTATAAAAATGATTTTCAATTTTAATATTAATTTTAAATAATAGCTGATTTAATTTCTTGATATCTAATTTTTCTTTTTTTAATCCCAATTGATACATCCACCCTACTTTTTTAAAAGAGGTTTTTAATTGCCATAAATCAAAATAAGTGTATTTATGGGACCAATAATTTACCATTTCATCATTTATAAACCAATTTTGTAATCGTTCATTTTCCAAATCTTTTTTATAGTTTTCTACAAAAAATAAACAATCAAGTAACATATTTTTTATTTCCGTAAGCAGATTAAAGTTCATTTTAGTTTGAAAAAGTTTATCATTAAGACATAAATCTAAAAAAACTAAAAAATTGTTATGCATTAAGAATTTAAAATAAGAATTTTTATAAAAATTGTTGCCTTGCGCATCTTTATTTAAAAAAGTTTCTGGATACAAATAAAACTTTAAAAACAAAAAGTGCTGAGCCGAATTTTCCTTTTGGATTTTACTTAAAAAATCATGCATCTCTTTTGTCACAACAAATCCCCCTAGACAATATAATATTATATATGAAATCCCAATAAAAAAGCAATAGATATTTAGTTCTATTGCTCATCTATTTCCGCAGTTACCACACCCGCAAAAGTTTTACCAGCATCGATGTTTTGTTCAGTATGAGTTCCCTTTAAAACAAAAGATAATGTGTAACTTTGCGTAGTATTAGCAGGAATAGTTATACCCTCTTTAATAATGCCATTAGCTTTAGGAACTGGTTGGAATTCTTTACTAATACCTCCCATTGTCCCTGTAAGACTATATTGAAGATTCTCCGTTTCAAAATTATTAGAAACATTGGTCCAAACTAAACGATATAATATTGGATAATTGGTTTCATTTGTTATTGTAAATTTTCTATCTTCAATTTCCACATGCTCAGGCATATCATCAGGTAAAACATCTATACTTGGGGCTCCAGAACCAGAATAAGAAATGACTAAATTACCAGATGAAGTAACTTCCGAACTTTGAGGCTCACCGGTTACAGAAGATGGTCCACTTTTTTTAGAAGAGTCAACAACTTCATTTTTTTGTTCTATATTTTCAACACAACTTTCCGTACATTGACCTGTTCCTTTTGGATCAAGTAAAATATCTGGTTTTCCATCCCCATCAACATCAATATTTAAGTCAGGTTTTCCATCTTTATCTGTGTCAATATCTACATCGGCTTTACCATCGCCATCTAAATCTATATTAGTATCAGGCCAGCCATCTGCATTAACATCACAATTAAGATTACAAGTCTTTCTTTTTTCTAAAGTTGAAGCATCGTTAACAAAGTTAAAATCTGCTTTGCCATCTTTATCGCTATCTACATTAAAGACTGCTTTTCTATTGCCTTTGTAATCGATATTTAAATCAGGTATTTTATCATTATTAGTATCAATGTTTATATCATCTTTTCCATCTTTATCTTTATCAACATTTAAATCAGAAATACCATCTTTATCGATATCTTTATTTAAATCCTTTTTTTCAATATAATTCAAAGTCACATAAATAGTTCCAATTGCTGTTGCCAAAAAAGTCGCTAAAAATAATAGTAATAAAGCAAAGTTTTTCTTACGACTTTCAAAACGAAAATTCAAAGTATTATCAACTTTTTCAACAGCTAAATCTTTTGGTAAATATACAATTTGGTCATGTTCTTTATCAATAAGTTCCACACAACTCATAACCCAAGAATTTTTTATATCAGTATGAGGATAAGCATCTTGTAATACAGATCTTACCACATCAAATTGTTCATTTTTTAACTCTTTTTTTAAATCATCAAGGTTAATAAACTTTTCTTTAAATTTTTTGTTTACAAAAATATTTTTATCTTCAGAACTTTTCATTTAATTTCCTACTTTCATATTTTTTTACTTTACGATAAGTATATCAAATAAATACTATATTTTCAATTTCAATTATTAAAATGTTAATCGTAAGTTAAAATGATACCATTAAACATTAGTTAAAATGATACCGAACAATACAATATAGTATAATTAG
>CANQQP010000058.1 GCA_947626055.1 uncultured Bacilli bacterium
CATCATCGCTATATTTTTTAGCCAGTTCCACTGCTTCATTTATAACGACAATATCTGGAGTATCGGCATAATATAATTCATATAAAGCCATTCTTAAGATCGAAGCTCCTGTCATATCAATACGATTAATAGTCCAGTTTTCCATATATTTATTGGCTAAGGCATCTAAATCATTAAAATGCGTAGTTACACCATATACTATTTCTCGGGCAAATTCATTATCAACTTCGATATTATCTTTAATAATTTCTTCAATATCATAATTAGCACTATATTTTTTTAATATTTCAATTTGGTATAAAACAATCATTATTTTTTCTCTTAATTCACTACGCGTTAAAGCCATTTTTCTTCACCAATTTTATTATATCAAAAAAGACCTTTAAGGTCTATGAATTTTCAATAGTCTAAAGTCTTAAAAACTTAAACGTTCATAATATTTTTTAACTTAGCTATTACTTTTTTTTCAATCCGGGATATATAAGATTGGGATATACCCAACAGCTCGGCAACTTCTTTTTGGGTATATTCTTCGGTATTATTAAGTCCATAACGCAAAATCATAATTTGCTTCTCGCGCGGGCCTAATTCGTTTAAGTGTTTAGATAAAACTTGTTTATCCAATTTATCTTCAAACGATTTTATCACTATATCATTATCAGTTCCTAAAATATCTTCTAAATGCAATTCATTCCCTTCCGAATCATAATTTAAAGCATCTTCAAAAGATATTTCTCCTCTTCTTTTTTTATTTTTTCTTAAAAACATCAATATTTCATTTGCGACACAACGCGAAGCATAAGTAGCTAATTTTATATTCTTATCTAACTTATAAGTTTTAATGCCTTTAATTAAACCAATCGAACCAATACTAACTAAGTCTTCAATATCATATCCGGTATTTTCATATTTCTTGGCTAAAAAAACAACTAATCTTAAATTATGTTCAATTAATTTATTGCGCGCTTCGATATCACCCTTTTGAGCTTTAAGAATATATTCAAGTTCTTCATTTTTATCTAAAGGCGGTGGGAGAATATCCGTACTACCCACAAAAAAGCATTCTTGATATTTAGTTTTTAAACTATTTATTAATTCTTTTAATTTTCTAAACATTGTAATCTCTCCTTCAATTGATTATTTAAAAGACAATCTATTCCTTCCATATGAAATTCTTCTTTACTTAGGCCAATTAAAATATCATTAAATTTTTCCTTATTTATATATACTGCTTTAGGTTTTAAACATTCGACTAAGCCTTGATTATTTAAGGATTTAAAAGGAACATAGATAGGACTGCGAATTTTAACTTTGCCTATAATTAATTTGCTATTAACTAAAATAATTTTTTTATTACTGATTGGATCTTTTAAATTATTGCCAGTATCTAAATAGCCTGTTATATTTAAACAATAATCATTGGCAAAAACAATTTTTAAATTGTAATAATTACTAATCTCATTAACTAATATTTTATGTTCTTTAATATAAATATAGATAATGACTGGGCTAATTAGAACTAAAAAAATAATATTTATAGATAAGCCTTTGTGAAAGAAGACTAAACCTTCCTTTTTATAAGCAAAACTATTATTTAAAAAATATAAAAAGCCTCCTAATATAGCACTAACTATATATAAAGTTAAAAAATTTTTGAAATAATAACGGATATTTTTAAACCCAAAAGTAATAAGTAACATAAACATACTAATCAATAATTTAAAACAAAATAATTCTAAATTATTGATTTTTAAAAATAGTAAAAAAATACTAAGACTTCCAAATAAAGCCCCCAGACCTAAGCGAATCCACGAGATGTTTCTTTTTAAAATTATTTTTACAGCTAAAAGCAAAATAAAATCAAAAAAGAAATTTAAGAAAAACACTAAATCTAAATATACTATCATTTTATCACCAAATATGATTATAAAAAAAACATAGGATAAACTATGTCATATTTTGGTTTCATTTTTGGGAAAGTTTTTTGACAAAAGCAACAATAAAATGGATTACTAAAATAAAAGCAAAAGCTAAATAGTAGCTAAGAGTTAATTTATGTTTCAATATATAAGGTAAAAATAGTAAAAAAGCTAATAAATAAATAAAAATTATTTTTAAGAAATCTTTTTTTAAAGATAATTTCTTTTTTAAATTCTTATCATATAATTTATTGACTAAAAGATATAGATTGATTGTAAAAAATAACAGTTTATTTACTAAGACCATTTTATATTGTGTAAAATAGACAAAAATAACCACTAAAATTAAAGTATCAAAACGGAAGATATCTTTACCTTTTTTAGTATTTAATAACTCGTCTTTAGTTAAAAAAAACAAATAAAATAAATAAGGAATAATACTTATATAAGTCATTAATGTATTCATTGTTTTTCACCTCTTTGCGAATATATACAACCACAATAATTTTGACGATATAAATTATATTTGGCTGATAGTTCAATACTTTTTTTATAACCATCTTTCTTTTTAAAATCAGCAACTAAAAATTTAAGATGGTATTTTTTTTCTAATTCTAAACCAATTTCATTTAATTTTTGACTATTTTTATAAGGACTAACCGTCAATGTTGTCCCAAAATAATCAAAATTATTTTCCTGAGCTTTTAAAACGGTATATAAAAGCCGTAATTCATAACATTTAAAACAACGTTTTCCCCCTTCTTTTTCATTTTCTAAATTTGCAACTGTTTCGTGAAACTTAGCGTTGTCATAATCACAGTCTAACATATTTAACTGATGAGGGCTATTTAATTGTTTTAAAAGTTTTTTTTGTTCTTCTTTGCGTTTTTCATACTCTTCATATGGTTCAATATTGGGATTATAATACAAAATAGTAATATCAAAATAAGGTATTAAAGTACTAATTACATATGAAGAACAGGGAGCACAACAAGAATGTAATAATAATTTAGGTACGATATTTTGCTTTTTGATATTTTCTATTATTTTTTCCATTTCTAAGCTATAATTTGTCTTCATAATTCTCCTTTAATATGCTTGAAAATAAAAATTTTCTTCATTACTACTATCTAAATATAAATTACCCTTCTGATTATTTAAAGTGGAATATATTTCTTCATAATGATTTAAATTTTTAATATTTATTAGATTAGCATAAACCGTATTTGTATCATTCATTCTTAAAATAAAACGTGTTTCATCAATCATTTCTTCATTACTTTTAGATGGTGAATATTCTATTTCACTAATAGAAGATAAAACATCACTATCTACTTTTAAAATAGCTTTAATTAATTTTTTATAGATATGATCAGGAACATAGTTTATCAGTGTAGGAATGCCTTTATAAGAGTTATCATCTTCAATTTCCACATTACCTTCTAAAACAATTTTTTGCGTATTAAGATTATAAAATAAAATTTTGTATTCACTAATTTCTAAAGTTAATTTTCCAAATATATTTTTCTTTACTTTAACATCTTTAACTAACGGAATACTTTTTAATTTCTTTTTCATCTGATGATTAGTTACTTTAAAAATAGAAGGATAATTTTTAATGCCGGCTGCGGTAATTATTTCATTGTCGGTAATTAAAGTGGTACCTTTAATATAAATGTTTTTAATAGGCATACGAAAAATGTAATATAGGCTATATATTAAGACATATAAAATCAATAATAATATTATCAATCTTTTAAAACTAAATTTTTTAACCTTTACTTTTTTAGTTGCAGCCATTTAAATCTTTCTTTCTATTTTTCGACAAGTTTATTATATATTATTTCACTACTATTAGTAACAGCTAATTTTTGCATATTATCTTTCATAATCTCTAATTTAGTAGGACTAGAGATTAATTCATTAATTTTTGTTTTTAATAAATCACTAGTTAAATCTTTTTCCTCAATCATTAAACCAGCTTGATTATCTTCTAAAGTCTTAGCATTATAATATTGATGATTATTAGCAACATAAGGACTGGGAATAAATATGGCCGGAATTTGTAAAGCCAATAATTCACTAATTGTACTGGCTCCGGCTCTTGTCACAATTAAGTCCGCACTTTTCATTAAAGCTGATAAATTATCAAAATACGGTACTACTTTAACATTAGATGGGAAAGTGACATTTTGAGCAAAATTAGCATATAAGTTTTTCCCAGTAATATATAACACTTCATAGTCGTCATCAAAGTTGATTAAATAATCTTTTAATTTATTATTAATACTGGAACTACCTAAGGATCCACAAACACAAATAACTAGTTTTTTATTTTTGTGAAATCCTAATTTTGTTTTATCAGCTTTTTTAATAGTTAATGCATTTTCACCACAAGGATTACCACTATAAAAAACATTAGAGCAATTTTTAAAATATTTTAAACTTTCTTTAAATGATACCCCCACTAAAGAACATTTTTTAGCTAAAGCTAAATTTGATTTACCGGGAATAGAATTTTGTTCATGAATAAAAGTTTTAATGCCTAATTTGTTGGCCGCACTTATAACCGGATAAGTAACATATCCGCCAGTACCAATAACAAGATCAGGTTTAAATTCTTGCATAATTTTTAGACATTTTTTACGAGCTTTAATAATTAAAGTAATATTTTTCAAGTCTCTTTTAATATTGGTTTTACTAAAACCGTAGATTTCTAAAGCTTCATATTTAATCTTATTCTCTGGAACGATATCTTTTTCCATTCTATTATGCGTGCCAATATATAATACTTCTAAATGAGAATCTTTTTCTTTAAATTTATTTATTATGGCTAAAGCAGGATATATATGTCCTCCTGTACCTCCAGCACTCACAATTATGCGCATTTTGACCACCCATTTAATTATACTATACTTTACGCATTTTAGCATTAATTAAGAAAATTCAATGTAAAGAAAAAAATGCTTTGAAAAGCATTTTAGAAATCTCTATTTCTTAAAAATGGCGGAATATCAATTTCCGAATCAATATCGTCATTATCATCATCAACATGATTAGTACGCGTTGGGGTTGTTGGAGTAGAATAAGTTGCTGGTGCCTCTACTTCATCATCAAAGCCAGTAGCGATAACGGTAACGATTACTTCATCATTTAAGTTTTCGTTAATTACAGCTCCAAAAATAGTATTAATATCAGTATTAGCTGATTTTCTAATA
>CANQQP010000059.1 GCA_947626055.1 uncultured Bacilli bacterium
TCTCTCCTATTTTTCTATACTCATTATACCCCCCCCCCATGTCTTATTGTCAAAAGAAAAATAGGCATTAAAAAAACTAGTATAATTCCTAGTTATGATTGTTTTATTTTTAATTGTCTTGTTTTTTCCTGTTCTAAATCTTCTAAAGACACAATGGATTGTTGATTCATGTAATCGGCATATTTAGAATTTAGCATACGAATGGCATCTATTTGTAATTTAATTTTGTTAAGATGATTTTGATATTCATTACCCAATTCATTGGTAGCTAAGGATTGTTCGATACAAGCAGTTTCTCGTTCTAAAATTGCCAAATAAACTTCAGCATCGACCACTTCTCTTAATAAAGTTTTTTCCTTTTCTATTTGTTTTTCTAAAGCTAGTATTTGATCAAATGTGTTTTCTTTATCAAGTTTTTTTGGTAATTTTTTACTATCAAAAACTAAACTATTTAAAATTATTTTTTGAACTCCAATATTGGGAAAAATAACTTTATCATTTTTTAATATTGGATAAGGGTTAAAAACAATATCATAATTTGAACTTGCAGTTTTATATTTTATAAGGGATGATGAATAATTAATAACAGGTAACATATTATCATAAAAATGTATCGCATTATTATTTACAAAATTTTTATAAACACAATTTGTCGTTTGGGTAAAATCGGCATTCTCATTAAGATAAATATAATTTATTCCCAGTTTTTCTATCTTGTTTACTACTTTTTTTATGATATCTAAATCTTCTTGGTGAACAATTAAATAATTATAAAAATAATCTCTATCTTGTTTATCACCAATAAACTCTAAAATAGGACTATAATTTTGGATTTTTTTCAATATATCTTTATTATTTTTATAAAATTTTCTTTCCCATGATCTACAAAAAACGTGTTTGCCATTTAACATTTTAAATAAATTATGGTAACTGGCGCGGGTTTTGTCTTGGTAAAACCTATCTAAATCTTTTCTAATTATAAGATATTCATCAATTATATGACACAAAGCCTTTAATGTTTTTATACTAATACTTTTTTCATTTTTATTCATAATTACTTACTCCGAGATTTCAAAATCTTCTAATTGCCCATTTTCAGTTAAAATTTTATTTACTTTTTCAGTAGCATTGTTTAATTTATCACTACATACTTTTACTAGTTTCATTGCTTCTGTGTATTTATCAATGGATTTTTCTAAGTCAATATTGCCTTGTTCTAATTCCTTAACAATATTTTCTAATTCATTTAAATTTTCTTCAAATGTTTTTTCTTCTTTCATGATTTACTCCTTTTCTATATCCGTTACTTTTGCTTTAACATTTCCCTTAAACATTTTAATATCTATTAAATCATTAACTTTAAGCATTTGCTCATTATTAATAATTTTATCATCTTTTTTAACAACTGAATATCCTTTTTCTAAAATACCTAAAGGATTTAAAAGTTTTACTTTATTGACAATAAGTTCAAACTGATAAGCTTTTTTTTCATAAATACTTTCCGGATTTTGAATAATATATTTATTTAAAATATTTTTATATTGCATTTTTTTATTATTGATTAAATTTTTTATATAACTGTTCAAATTAGTCATTAAATTATCTAATTTTTGTTCCTTTACTTCATATATAGCTAAAGGATTTTTAATAATATATGAAGTTTTAATAGAATCTAATTGCTTATTAAAACTGGCAATTTTATTGGTTATATTCTCATTTAGTCTAATTTCATATTGTTTTAAAATAGTTTGCAAATCTACCAAATTAGGAACGGCCATCTCCGCTGCTCCGGTTGGCGTTGGCGCACGCAGATCGGCGACAAAATCGGCAATCGTAAAGTCAGGTTCATGACCAACGGCACTTATAATTGGGATTTTAGAAGCATAAATGGCTCTAGCTACACATTCTTCATTAAAAGCCCACAAATCTTCAATAGAGCCCCCGCCTCGTCCACAAATTATTAAATCTAAATCATAATCTTGAGCGGTTTCAATTTGTTTAACAATATTATCTTTAGCTAGTTCACCTTGCACTAAAGTAGGAAATAAAATAGTTTGAGCTAAAGGATATCGCCTTTTTATCGTACTGATGATATCTCGAACTGCTGCCCCTGTTGGAGCCGTAATAATTCCAATTGTTTTGGGATATTTCGGAATTATTTTTTTATGATCTTCTGCAAATAGACCTTCCGCTTCTAATTTCTTTTTAAGTTTTTCATATTCTAAATATAAATTACCGATTCCATCTTCACTCATTTTTTCAACATATACTTGATAAGATCCACTTGCCTCATAAACACTAATTCTTCCTTCTACTAAAACGTTCATGCCATCTTGAGGAACAAAAGTTAGTTTTGAAGCAGCGGAGGCAAACATTACGGCATTAATTTTACTAGTTTCATCTTTTAAAGAAAAATATAGATGTCCTCTAGTATGTCCCTTATAATTAGATATTTCCCCTTTTAAATAAACTTTTTGTAAAAAAGGTTGGACATCTATAACATTTTTAATAGCTTTATTGATTAAACTTATTGTTACGTACTTTGGTTCCATAAATTCCTTGTATGATATATATAGTCAGTTACAAGAGAGATTTTGTATTTACATACTGACTAGTATATTATATCATTTCCT
>CANQQP010000060.1 GCA_947626055.1 uncultured Bacilli bacterium
TACATACTAGTGGATGTAAACGAATAGCTTTACCACCAACTAAAACTGGTTCAAAAGCTTGAATACCAAGTCTATGTAATGTTGGGGCACGGTTTAACATAACGGGATGTTCGGTAATAACATCTTCAACTATATCCCATACACATTCATCACGATTATCTATTAACTTTTTAGCACCCTTAATATTATGGGCTAAATCACGTTCAACAAGACCATGAATAACATGTGGTTTGAATAGTTCTAGAGCCATTTCTTTAGGAATACCACATTGATACATCTTTAAAGATGGACCAACAACGATAACAGAACGACCAGAATAGTCAACACGTTTACCTAATAAGTTTTGACGGAAACGACCTTGTTTACCTTTTAACATACTAGATAAAGATTTTAGAGCTCTATTTCCCGCCGCAGTTACACTACGACCACGACGGCCATTATCGAATAATGAATCCACTGCTTCTTGAAGCATACGTTTTTCATTTTGGACAATAATAGTCGGTGCTCCTAACTCTAATAACTTCTTTAAACGATTATTACGATTAATAATACGACGATATAAATCATTTAAGTCACTTGTCGCAAAACGTCCACCATCAAGTTGAATCATAGGACGAAGCTCAGGAGGAATTACTGGTAAAACATCTAATACCATCCATTCTGGCTTATTATTACTTTCTTGAAAAGCTACTAAGCAATCAAGTCTTTTAACAAGACGAATACGTTTTTGACCTTGGGTATTTTCTAATTCTTTACGTAATTCTTCTACTTCTTTATCAATATCGACATCAGCAAGTAATTTTTTAATTGCTTCGGCACCCATACCTACTGTAAAGCCATTACCATATTTTTCATAATAGCTACGATATTCTTTATCAGATAAAATTTGCTTTTTCTCCAAAGGCGCATTTCCAGGATCAATTACAACATAACTAACAAAATATAAAACTTCTTCTAGATCTCTTGGTGACATATCTAAAACTAAGCCCATTTTTGAAGGAACACCTTTAAAGAACCAAATATGTGAGCAAGGAGAAGCAAGCTCAATATGACCCATACGTTCACGACGAACTTTGGAACGAGTTACTTCTACACCACAACGATCACAAACAACATTTTTATAACGTAATCTTTTATATTTTCCACAAGAACACTCATAATCTTTAGTAGGCCCAAAGATTTTTTCACAGAAAAGTCCATCTCTTTCTGGTTTTAATGTACGATAGTTAATAGTTTCAGGTTTTTTTACTTCGCCGTAAGACCAACTACGGATCTTTTCAGGAGAAGCAATACCAATTTTAATTCCTTTAAATTTATTTACCTCTATCATTACATTTCACCTTCTTCCTTTTCATCACCAGGAAATTCTAAATCATCTAAATCAGGTTCAAAATCTTCCTCTTCTTCTTCAAAAGGTTCTTCTTCAATTTCTTCTGGCTCCTCTGGTTCTGGTTCTTTAATGTTTTCTATTTCATCAACACGAATAGTTTCTTCACTATCTTCCTCGTTCTCAATTGTTTTTAAATCAAGAAGATTATCATCAGTATCTAAAATTTGAATATCTAATCCTAAAGCTTGGAATTCTTTGATTAAAACTCTAAAGCTTTCAGGAACACCCGCTTGACTAACCGGTTTTCCTTTAACTAAAGCTTCATAAACTTTAACACGACCTACAACATCATCCGATTTGATTGTTAAGATTTCTTGAAGAACATGGGCAGCACCATAAGCATATAAAGCCCAAACTTCCATTTCTCCGAATCTCTGACCACCAAATTGCGCTTTACCACCTAATGGCTGTTGCGTAACAAGTGAATAAGGTCCAGTAGCACGAGCATGTAATTTATCATCAACCATGTGATGTAATTTAATCATATACATGACACCAACAGAAACTCTATTTTCAAATGGTTCACCCGTACGGCCATTATAAAGAATTGTTTTACCATCTTCGTCCATACCTGCTTCTTGCATTTGTTCTTTAATATCGTCAATTGTTGCCCCATCAAATACTGGTGTCGCATAATGAGTTCCTAATTTTTTACCAGCCATTCCTAAATGCAATTCCAGAATCTGACCAATATTCATACGAGATGGAACACCTAATGGATTTAAGATAACATCAACAGGTGTACCATCTGGTAAATATGGCATATCTTCTTCTGGTAAAACTAGAGAGATAACACCTTTGTTACCATGACGTCCTGACATTTTATCTCCGACTTGAATTTTACGTTTTTGGACGATATAAACACGAATAACTTTGGAAACTCCTGGAGGTAGTTCATCGCTATTTTCTTTTGTATATACTTTAATATCGTGAACAATTCCGTCTTCCCCATGTTTTACACGTAAAGATGTATCACGAACTTCACGAGTTTTCTCACCAAAAATAGCATGTAATAATTTTTCTTCACTAGTTAATTCTTGAACACCTTTTGGTGTAACTTTACCAACTAGGATATCTCCGTCTTTTACTTCGGTACCTATTCTTACAATACCATTTTCATCTAGGTTTT